>JAGZLR010000005.1 GCA_018364635.1 Clostridiales bacterium
CAGGTGAATCTCCCTGTGGAGGGGCGTATTGAGTTTCTCAGAATGCTCAGACGGGATATTTTTCATTTCGGCATGGGTATTGATGTAGACAGCGAACTTTTTGGCACATCTCCTAGCGGGGTAAGTCTTAAGTTTCGATATGCACAGCTGGATTTAAAGGCAAATGCCATTGCAGTGCGGTTAAAGCGTCTGATTCGGGAGATGGCCAGGTTTTTTATTGAGGACCACAACAGAAGAAACGGCGACAGCTGGGACTGGAAGGATGTGGAAGTAAGTCTGAACCGGACAATGATTACAAACGACAAGGAGACGGTGGAGATGATTGCATCTTCCCAAGGTCTTGTAAGCAGAAGGACACTTTTGATGAAGCATCCCTTTGTGGAGGATATTAACGATGAAATGAGCCGGCGCCCGATGGCAGCCGACGGAAAGGAGCAGACAAATGGCGCGGACGAAGGAAGAAAACAGCAGACAGACGTCAAGGGTTAAAGAGAAGACCCAAGGCAGAGCGGCAAAGGAAAAGACGAAGACGGAGTCCCCAAAGGAAGCAGGGCAAAAAGAAAAGGACGCTACAAAAAGAGGACAGGGCGCCAAGGGGGCGAAACGTCAGAGACAGGAAATAGAAAACAGCGGAAAAAAGACAGTCTGTCGGGCTGGGGTTTGGAAGGAAATGGGTAAGGTTTATGAAAAGTTTCCGGCGGAGAAATGGAAGGAGCTTTTGACCAAAGAAGGGCAGAAGACAGAGGCACAGCGAGACGGCGAAGCGTTTTTGGAGGTGGAGAAGGAGCCGAAGGAGACGTTTGCAAATGCAGAGGGAAAGCGAGAAGAGGCCGAGACACCGAAGAAGGAGCAAAGATTGGAGACAAAGCCGGAAGAGTTTACAAAGGAAGAGGATGAGGCACCGAAGAAGGAGCAAGGATTGGTGGCAAAGCAGGAAGAGTTTACGAAAGAAGAGGATGAGACGCCCGAGAAGGGGTTCAAACAAGAAACATTGGAACAAACAAAACAGCATAGGGCAAGCAGAGAAGTTTTAGAAGCAGTACTACAGGCGGCCAGAAAAAGAGAGGAAGCGTTGGAAAAGGCGTTACAGGAAGCCCAAAGGCAAAGGGAAGGGCTAGAAAAGGCGGTTCAGGAAAAGAAAGAGGAGCTGAAAAAGGCCCAGGAGAAACTTTGTGCTGTGCAGGCGGCTCATTTGATTGAGAAAAAAGGCGGAAGAAACGGCGTGGCAATTTTCGCTTTATTGCGGCCGGAAGAGATTCAGACAGCCAAAGATTGGACTGTCACAGAGGTGGACTTAACACGGGTACAAAACAGCGATCCGTATCTTTTCTACCCAAAAGACAAGGTAAAGGGAACCGGATATACCGTAGGGGTTAGCCCAAAAACAGGAGCGGAAGCGTTCCGAAGGGCATTAAGATAAGAATAAAAAAAGGGAGGAAAAAAACATGGCAATTAACACATTGGAGTATGCAAAAGTATTTATGGCAGCGCTGGATGCACAGATTATGGAGTCAGCCACCACAGGATGGATGGAGGAAAACGCAGCGCAAGTACGTTTTACTGGGGGAAACGAAGTAAAGATTCCGAAACTCAGTATGAGCGGGCTAGGGAATTATGACAGGGACAAAGGATTTCAGCAGGGATCTGTCAGTTTATCTTATGAGACAAAGAAAATGTCTCAGGACAGGGGAAGAACCTTTCAACTGGATGCGATGGATGTGGATGAGACAAATTTCAGCACAGCAGCAGGCAACATTATGGGGGAATTTCAGAGAACAAAGGTGATTCCAGAAATTGACGCGTATCGCTACAGCAAAATTTACAAGGCAGCACAGGACGGGGGAAAGACAACAACCTACACACCGGATAAGGCGACAATTTTACAAAAGTTATTGGAGGATATCTCTGCCATTCAGGATACGGCTGGGGATGGGACAGAGCTGGTAATTTCCATGCCGATTCCAGTGGCTGCGATTTTAGATCAGGCCGAAGGGTTAGAGAGAATCATTAATGTTGGGGAATTTCGCCAAGGCGGCGTCAGCATGAATGTTCGGACAATCAACGGCATTCCGCTTATTCGTGTGCCTAGTCTTAGAATGAAAACGGCGTATAAGTTCTATGATGGGGTGACGGAGTCTCAGGAAGAAGGCGGTTTTGCAGCGGCAGAAGAGGCAAAACAGATCAACTGGATTATCACCGGCAAGCGAGCGCCTATTGCTGTATCAAAAACGGATGTAGCCCGTATTTTTGATCCGGCGACAAACCAGACAGCCAATGCTTGGAAGATTGACTACAGAAAGTATCATGACCTTTGGCTTTTAGACCATGGCGTGGAGACCATTCGTGCAAGTGTAGGGGCGTGATGCATATGGAAAAACGGCTGAAACTTTTAGCTGTCTATTTAGGAATTTCGGCGGAGGAGGAAGGCGAGATTTTGGAACTGGCCTTAGGGCGGGCAGATGAGATTATTAAAAATTACTGCCGGCTGACGGTGATTCCAGAGGGGTTACTGTTTACTTCTGTGGCCATGGCGGCGGATCTTTACAGGGCGGAAGAGCCTGGAAAAAAAGAGGTGACCGGCGCCATTCGCCGCATTGAGGAAGGGGATGTGGCGATCAGTTTTGATTCCTACAAAAGCACAAGCGAGGACAAGGCGCTTTCTCTTATGCGAAACTCCACGGCACAGAGAACATCGGTGTTGAGAAATTATGCAGAGCAGCTCAACCGCTATCGCCGGTGTGGGTTTTAAGCCTAGGCGGAAGGAGGAAGAGACATGAAGCTTGACACAATACGTAAGAAGACAGAGGCGTTTTTTAACCAGACAGGGCAAAGGTATGCAGCAGTACACAAAGCGGAAGGCGCTTTTGAAACGGTGAAATGGGAAAAAGAAGGGGATGCTTTTCAGTGCCGGCTGGTGGAAAAAACTACGTCTGGAAAGCTACAGCTTGGCAGTCAGATCACTTTTGAGGCTAAAATTCTCTATCCTTACAACGTTCCCATTCCTATGGGATCGAGGCTTACAGTAGACGGAGTGGCTTATCGCCTTTCGGGCAAGGAAAAAGTTTATCTCAGCCACAGGGAAGCGTTTGTTACAAGCGTTCAGCAGTTTAGCTAAGGGGAAAGGAGAAGAAAAAGGACATGGAGCAGGTGACGGTTCAGCAGTTGGAAGAGGCCATAGGACAAGGGGTAAAAGGTGCGGTACAGGGGATTTTTTGCTATAACAAACAGGTGGAGCAGAACATGAGACTGCCGGCGGTTTTTTTGACGCAAGAGGACATGCAGGTGCTGCCCCTTCTTGGCAGGAGGAAAAAGATTCGTTTTACTTACCGGCTGACCTATTTGACAAAATCAGAGCGGGGCGCTTTTCCGCAGGAGGCAGATGGGCCGACGCCTGGAGAAGCCGCTATGGCTTTTATGAGGATAAAAAAAGTACCGCTAGGAGAACAGGGGACTTTCATTACTTGGAAAAAAACAGAATTGACAGAGGACAAAGCCGTACTGTGGCTGGAGATCACCTTGTTTGGCGCTTTGGAGGAAGAGGCGGCAAAGGTATGGATGGAAAAGCTGGAACAGCACGGCAGTATAAAGGAGGAATAAACATATGTCTTTAGGAGGAGGCACATTTGTAACACAAAACAAAGTTTTGCCGGGAAGCTATATCAATTTTATCAGTGCGGCCAGGGCGGACGCAACCCTCAGCGACCGAGGGATTGTGGCGATGCCGGTTGAACTAAGCTGGGGCGCAGGCGGCGTTATGACGGAAATGACAGCGGAGGAATTTTTGACAGATTCCCTGTCCATATTAGGCGCAGCCTATGATAGCGCTGAGGCAAAACCGTTTCGAGAAATCTTTTGCAGGGCGAAAAAAGTTTATTTTTATCGGCTCAATGAAGGAGAAAAAGCAAAAAGCGACATGGGTACAGCCAAATACGGCGGTGTTGGAGGAAACAAAATTTCTGTGAAAGTGGAGGAAGCGGAAAGCCTTTACAAAGTAACGACGATTTATGACGGCACAGTGATGGAGGAGCAGACGGTTTCCAGCGCTGAGGCGTTGGAGGATAACGACTGGGTTATTTTTGACGGGGAAGGAAGTCTTTCAGAAGGCACTGTAACCTTTAGCGGCGGAACAGACAAGTCAGAGGTTTCTACAACGGAGTACCAGGCGTTTTTGGACGCAGCGGAGACAGTTACCTTCCATACGCTGATTTGTCCGACGGACAAGGAGGAAATAAAAAAACTGTTTGTCCAGTTTACGAAGATGATGAGAAATCAATACGGCGTGAAATTTCAGACGGTGGTGTATCAATACAGCGCAGACGACGAGGGAATTATCAACGTCTGTTCTGAGGCTGAAGGGGACGTACCATATGGGTTTGTCTACTGGGTCGGCGGCGCAAGCGGCGGCTGCAATGTGAATCAGTCGGTGACAAATGCTGCCTATGATGGTGAGTTTACGCTGAAAAAGGCATTAAAGCAGTCGGAGTTAGAGGATGCGGTGAAAGAAGGAAAGTTTGTGTTCCACGGGGTAGGGCAGGAACTGAGAGTGCTGACAGACATCAATTCTTTTGTCTCCTTTACGGTGGAGAAAAGCAAAGATTTTTCTTACAACCAAGTCATCCGTGTGCTGGACCAGATTGGAAACGATGTGGCAGTTATTTTTAACACAAGATATTTGGGGAAAGTACAGAATAACGATGCAGGGCGGCTTGCCTTTTGGGGAGATATTGTAGCGCTGTACAGGCAGATGGTAGCCATCGGCGCGGTGACGGATTTTGACGCCGACGCCATTGAAGTGACCCAAGGGCAGGACAAAAAGAGCGTTGCTGTCTACAATCCGGTGACACCAGCGTGTGCAATGGAAAAACTTTACATGACAGTGGTGATCCAATAAGAGAGGGGGATAACAGATGGCAGTGATTATGAACGGAAGAGACGCTGTAAGCTCAGCGCTTGCGGAATGTTTTATTACCATTGACGGGAAACGATACAACTTTATGCAGGCCATTAGTCTGACCGCCAACATGGCAAAGACAAAGACGATGGTGCCAATTTTGGGAAAGACTGGAAAAGGCAACAAAGCAGGCGGATGGAAAGGATCGGGAAAGGCTGTGTTTCATTACAACACAACGATTTTCAGAGATCTTTTATACAAGTACAAGGAAAAAGGCGACGATATTTATTTCGATATTTTAATCCGAAACGAGGACCCTACCAGCGCCGCAGGAAGTCAGACGGTGATTTTAAAGGACTGTAATTTAAACGGCGGGGTTTTGGCGAAATTTGACGCAGACGGAGATTTTTTAGACGAGTCTATGGAGTTTACTTTTGAGGACTTTGAGATTCCAGAGAAATTTAACAGTCTTTCCGGTATGGAGGGATAAAGAATGTTTCAGGTGATGATCGGCGGGAAGCTATTTCCTGTGGCGCCGGAAAAAATTGTGACTACAATCAAAAACCAAAATCACACCATGACGCTGATGGACGGCGGAGAGATCAATTTTCTGCGGTCGCCGGGGCTAACGGAGCTTTCTTTTACGCTGCTGCTTCCTGGAAGGGAGTATCCGTTTGCACAGTATGGCGGAGGGCCCTTTACAGCGCCGGGGATTTATATCGCATTTTTACAGCAGATCAAAGATCAGGCGCAGCCTGTTTTGCTGCAAATTTTAAGAAAGTTTGCAGGGGGCAAGAGAATTTCTGTGGATACCAGCGGAAAGTTTTCTTTAGAGCGTTTGGTTTTTACAGAGGATGCGGCGATGGGGGACGACGTTTTGGCGGAAGTTTCCTTTCGTGCCTATCAGGCGGCAGCGACGAAAGTTTACACGGTGGAGGCAGCAGGAATCAAAGAGGAAAAACAGCGGGACGGTCAGGCGCCGGTGAAAAACAGCTATACCGTGCAAAAGGGTGACAGTCTTTGGCTGATTGCAAAAAAATGTCTGGGAGACGGCGCTAGATGGCGGGAGATTGCCAAGGAGAATCACCTGACAGATCCTGATCGGATTTATCCTGGACAAGTGCTGGAGGTGAAAGGATGAGTGTATTACACGGGTTTCTTTATCCCAAACGAGAAGAAAAGCGAGAATTTTATTTATCAGGAAGGTTTCAGGGGGAAAATGGAGAGCCGCTTTTGTGGGAGATTCGGCCCATCAGCGCGGAGGAAGACTTAGGGTTAAGGCAGAGTGTGGAGACTGGAAGCGGAATGGATTACCGCAGGTATTTATTGAAGCTGGCCGCTTTCTCTACCGTGACACCGGATTTAAAAAGCGAAGAGTTACAGGATGCGTACAGCGCCTATGGGGAGGAAGAGCTGTTGAGCAGAATGCTCCTTCCAGGGGAACTGGCGCGATTGATTGAGCAAGTAGAGGACATCAATGGTTTTACAGAGCCTATGGAGGAGCTTGTGGATCAGGCAAAAAAATAATAGCGGAGGGCGGAGAGTCGGCTTGGGCGGCTTTTTATCTGGTGAGGACAGGGCTACTTCCCTCCGCGTTTGAAAGACTTAACAGAAGAGAAAAAGCATATCTGGCGGCGGTAGGGGAACGCTGGCTGGAAGAAGAAAAGGAGGACGGCAGAGTTTGAAAGAGGGAGAAAAGAAGTTGGAAGAACTTTTTTTGACGGCAAAAAAGCGGTTAAGTTATGAAAGACCATTTTCTCCGATGATGCCGGAAGCCTTATTTTATGGGGAAGAGGCAGAGGATCTTTTTTTCTATCCACAAAGGCAAAAAAAGCGGCGTTTCAAAAGCCGGCTAGGGATAGAGAGGGAAAGAATTATAAAAAGTGATGGTATTTCTGGACAAAACCTATGGGGGAAAAGGTTGAAAGAAACAGGAGAGGATTCTGTGGGGAAAAGACAGGAAGTTTTCTCCATAGGCAGAGGTGGACAGGGAGAACAAAATAAGAAGCCGACACAACAAGAGGGTTTTGGGGGACATAAAGGCAGCAGAAAGGATTGGGATGATGTTTTCCAAGGACACAGAAAAGAACGAACATTTCAGCAGCGTGGAAAAGGTGAAAAGAAAAGAGACGATTCTTCGGTGCATAAAAAGAAGGATGATTTAGCACATGAAAAGAAGAATGAGGACATGGACTTTCTGGTACACGACAAGAAATATTGGGACAATTTTTTTCAGAAGAAACCGCAGAGACAATGGAAAGAGGCATTGGAGATCAATAGGGTGAAAAACGTTTTGTTTCCAGAGCCGCAAGGGAAAAAGATGGGGCCAAAGCGGTTGGTTTCCGACAAAAGGCAACGGGCGAAAGAAATTGGTTTGGCAAAGGCTCCGATAGGACAAAAAAGTTTTGGAGAAGTCGGCGAAAAAAGTTATCATGAACAAAAAAAACGGGTGTTATGGGATCAAAGGCAGGGGGAAACGATTTTCAGTGGACCGGATATTTCCCATATATTTCCCGGTAAATATTTCCCGCCGGAGAAAAACGTGGATGCTGGGCCGATCAAGTTGGAGAAAAATATGTTGGAAAGCATGTCAAATCTCAGCAGAGATTTAGATTTGGAGGAGAAGCTTTACGATATTTTATATGAGGCAGTGACGCAGGGAGCAGAAGGTATCTTTCGGGATTAAACAGGAAAGGAGGGGGAGGATGATTCCAAACAGTGAATATCATAATATTTGGGCTGATGATTTAAAGCTCATACAAGATCCTACAAGGACGTATTGTATGGATCTGGAAAACAGGAGAATGGCCGGATTTTGTGATGGATTAACAGCGGTGAAGCAAGCTGTTTACAAAATGCTTCAGACAGAACGGTTTGAGGAACTGATCTACAGTGAAAACTATGGATTACAGGTAAAAGATTTATTTGGCCAAGATAGTTCGGTTGTGGAAGCTGTACTGGCGGGGCGGATTGCAGAGGCGTTACAGATGGATGAACGGATTACGGCGGTCAGCGGGTTTACCTTTACACGGTCGAGGGAGAGCCTCCATGTGGCTTTTACAGTGACATCCACAGAAGGGTCTTTTCCGGCGGAAGTGACGATGATTATTTGAGTTTTGTGTTACAAAGGGAACAATACAAAAAAAGGAGGTGTGGTTCCATGTTTGAGGAGAAAACGTTTGAGGCGATTTTAAAGGACATGCTGGCAAGAGCACCAGCAGACATTGACACAAGAGAAGGAAGTATTTTTTATGACGCTCTTGCACCAGCCGCGGCGGAGATGGCGCAGATGTATATTAGAATTTCTACTGCTTTAGACCAGGTTTTTGCAGATACCGCTGACAGGCAGTACTTAATTCTTCGGGCAGCAGAGCGGGGGCTGCATCCAAAAGCTGCCGTCAAGGCTACTGCTGTATGGCAGTTTGACCGGCTTGTTGACAAAGGCGTTCGGTTTCGCAGGGGAGAAAGCGTTTTTGTGTGCGAAAAAGCCTTAGATGAGGAACAGTTTATCTATCTGATGATAGCGGAAGAAGCGGGGGAGGCTGCCAATCATGCAGTTGGGGAGATTGTACCGTTGACACCATCGGTCAGTGCTTTAGGGAAATTTTTGCGCCTGGAAACTCCTGGGGAGGAGGAAGAGGAGACGGAAGAATTTCGCAAGCGATACTTTGATTCTATTTCGGGAGAAGCTTTTGGTGGAAATCGCAAAGATTACATAACAAAAGTCAAACTGTTGGACGGCGTTGGTGATGTGAAGGCGTTTCGGGCGCCTAGAGGCGGCGGTACAGTGGATATTGTCTTTACGACAAGTGAATTTCAGGCGCCGGAGAGCGCTTTGGTGCAGAAGGTACAGCAGGCCATAGACCCAACTGATGGAAAAGGAGACGGCATTGCGCCCATTGGACACAGAGTAACGGTGAGAGGTGCAGTTTATCGTCCCATTGCAGTGACGGCTAGGCTCACCCTCGAGAGTAAAAAAAGTGTGGAGACAGTGACAGAAGAAATTAAGACAGCATTGGAGCGCTACTTAGCAGACCTTTGCAGCACGTGGGCGCAGAATGATGGGATTGTGGTGCGTTTATCGCGGATTGCCCTTGTCATACTGGATATTGACGGCGTGCTGGACGCTCAGGAGATTACACTAAACGGCGCATCTGCAAATATTTCTTTAGGGACAGAGGAGCTTCCTCAATTAAAAAGTTTTACGGCGGTATAGGAGGGCAGACAAAATGAAACTAAAAGAATACATTCCTCATGCCGTCAAAGGGTTTCAGGAAATAGAGTCGCTGTTGGAAGCGGCTGACTTAGAAAAAGACAATCTTTGGACAGGATCCTATTTGCCATTAACGGAAAGCTTTGTAGAGCTTTGCGGGGAAGAAGGTCTACAGCGGATGGAAGCTATCTTTTCTTTAAAGGCGGAAGGGACAATGCAGGAGCGAAAGTTTGCGCTTTTGGCGCGAATGATGGAGGTTTTACCATTTACGGAACGAAGGCTGAGGCAAACGCTGGATGGTCTCTGCGGCCAAGAAAACTACAGGCTGGAAGTAGATGAGGTGGAAGAAACGCTGTCGGTAGGCCTTGCCATTGTAAGCAAGGAAAACGCTGCGGCGGTACAAAAGCTTTTGGACCGCATGACGCCTCTTTGTCTTGGGATCAATGTGTATCTCATTTACCGCAGATGGAATGAAGTGAAAGATATGATATGGAATGAGGCAAAGAAAGGGTCCTGGACTAATTTGAGAGAAAACTGATGAAAGGAGCTGATAGAATTGGCTACATATACAACAAATTACCATTTGGCAAAGCCGGCAGGCGAAGATTTTGTGGATGTGGAAGTGTTAAACGGCAATATGGATACGTTGGACACAGAACTAAAGACATTATCTGACAAAGCGGGACAAGCCCTTCCGACGGATCAATTTACACCGGAGGAAATTTTAAAAAAGTTAAAAACAGTAGACGGCAAGGGAAGCGGGTTGGACGCTGATCTGTTTCAGGGAAAGGAAGTCATTCCTGTTACAAACGGCGGCACAGGCGGAAAGACAGCACCGGAGGCTATTAAAAATTTAGGACTTTCCGACGCGTTTTATCCTGCAAATTCAAAACAATACATACTGAATGGTTCGGAAGTAAAAGAAGGGTGGTATACCCTCATTAAGTTTAAAAACAATATAGCATCTGCTGTCATCCGGCTGTATGCCACATCCCACTGGGAGGAATCCTTGTGGATTTTTGTGGACAGTAATTACTTTTCTGATACATCTCCGACCATCAATATTATTGGCAATTCCTATACATCGGTGATAGAGAAATTTCGATGCAACTGTGATACCGGTGGAGAAACAGGTACTTTTACCCTTGATGCCTATCTAAAGCCGTTAGAAGCACGGAGCCATACATTGCAGCTGCACATATATCAAAATATAAAAAACTGTGCGGCGCTGCCGGAAACGATAGCACTGTCAGAGACAAAAACAGAGCGTGCAGTTGTAGAGCATCATGTGCCATGCGGGTTCGAGAGCTCTTCTATGGCGCATACGATTCAGAAGGCGTTACAAACAGGGGGTGTAAGTATGGTGAAAAGTATTCAGAGAGGGGTAATCGATATAGCCTCCACTACAAATGCAGAAAAAGCGCATCAAGTCACGATCAACGAGGTAAATCCATTGAAATCTGTCGTGATTGTCAATGGAGAGAGCAGCGGAGTCGTAGACAATGATAAATACTCAGCAGCGCAGGGGGTATTGACAAATGGCACAACGTTAACTTTCACAACTTATCATAAGCTTAAAAACTTTATCGCATGGCAAGTGATAGAGTATTATTAAAAGGAGGCGGGAAGATGGAGGAAGAAAAGAAGGAGTATATTTACGCACAGCTAAATGAGGAAGGCATCTGTTTTAGCGTGTCTCACTTGTCCGGTCCTGTGGAAAGGGAAGACATGATTTTGCTTTCTCAGGAGACAGACTGTCTGGGAAAACGGTATGGAGACGGCGTGTGGGAGGATGTGCCGAAACAAGAGGAAACTCTTTTGGAAAGCGAGCTCATTACGGCGCAGATGCTTTTGAACCAACAGAAAATCATATTGGCACAACAGCAACAGGATGAAGTGTTGGCGGTAATTTTACTAGGACAGCAGAAAAATTGAAAAAGGGGGAAGACGAGATGTTTCAGATTGTAAAAAGATACTTTGACAGAGGCATTTATCAGAAAGCGGATATCGCAGTGTTTGTGAGATCCAAGGCAATTACACCAGAGGAATACGAAAGTATTACGGGAGAAAGCTACACAGAGTAAAGGAAAAAAACTACATATTCTATAGGAGGAAAAGATAATGAAAAAATTTGCGTACATTGACAAAGGCGGTATTTTACATATTTTAGATTCTAAAAAAGGAGAGGTGTTTGCCAAAGAGTATTCCTTTAACGGAAAAGTCGCTGAGACAGACATGAGAACTTCTCTTTCAGACTATCCTCTTGTCACAATCAATGGCAAGGATACAGAGCTTGTTTGCTACAAAGACGGCAGCAAATACATGAACGGCAATATGGGAAACGGCGTAAAAGCGGAAGGCACATTCCCAGAAATTGACGCGTTGATGGAAAAACTGAAATAAGAGACAAGGGGCGGGGATACCGCCCTTTTTCTGTATAAGGAGGGATATATATGAGCGAATGGGGCGTGGTAGGGGTGATCGTCACGCTTGCCGGCATTTTTATTACAGTAGGAAAACCTGTCATCAGTTTGACGAAAACGATACAGGATTTAAATAATACTTGTTCCAGGCTAGACTTGCAGTTTCGGACACTTGAGATGAGCAATAAGGACAGTCACCGAAGACTATGGGAACACAATACAAAGCAGGATGAGACAATTACAGAACATGAGCAGAGAATTACATTGTTGGAGATGGAGGGGAATAAAAATGAAACTTAATTGGAAGGTGAGGCTAAAAAATCCATATTTTTGGATGGGGCTGATTGCAGTGATTATAGCAGCCATTGGGGTTGAGCCGGAGACTTTTACATCATGGAGTATTTTATGGGAACAGATCAAGAACTTTGCTGGAAATCCGTTTTTGATTGGATGCACAGTTGTGGCGGTGATTGGCTATGTCAACGACCCGACGACAGCAGGACTTGGGGACAGCAAACAGGCGCTTTTATACAAAAAACCGAAAAAGGAGTGAGAACCTATGACAGCAGATTATTTAAAAAAAGGACATCGGCTGCGGCCGGGTGGAGTTTTTTCCAAGACAAGCGTAACAATTCATTCCACAGCAAACCCAAACAGCACAGCAAAAAATGAGCGTGGATGGTTGGACAATCCTGTTAATACCCGTGAGGCAAGCTGGCACTATTGTGTGGATGACTGTGGTGTGATTCAAGCTATTCCAGAGGAGGAAGAGGCGTGGCACTGTGGAAAAAACGAAGGAAATAAGCGCTCTATTGGTATAGAGATCTGCGAAAGCGGCGATCGGAAAAAAGCGTTGGAGGAGGCTGCGAAACTGACGGCGCAGATTCTTCTTCGCCGCGGTCTTGGGATCGGGGATATCAAGAGGCATTATGACTGGACAGGCAAAAACTGTCCTAGAATATTGATGGATGCTATGTACATCAAGGGGCAGATGAATTGGGCATATTTTTTGGAGGAGGTGAAAAAGCAGATGGAACCTGTACCACAGTGGAAAAAAGAGATGATTTCATATATGTTGGAAAAGGGATGGCTAAATGAGGAACATGAACCTACGGAAAAAGTGGACATGGCCACTTTAGGCGCGGTACTGAAAAACATGAAAATGAGAGAAAAGTGATAGAATTTTAAGGAAACATTCATGCAGTGTTCATAGATTATTCACATCTTTTTGTTATGATAAATATACATCAAGGAGATAAGCAGAAAAAGATAAAGGAGGCACTGCAAATGGAAAAATTGGAACAAGCTGGAAAGAAATCAAGTAAACAAATGACAGCCGTTTTTATGGCAGCGATGATGCTGACAGCCAGCGGCATGGTAAACGATCTTTCCGGCAAAGCTTACACAGACACGATGATTTCTCAGCAGAATCTGCCGACCAGCCTGGACGGTGCTGAGGGAAGCTGGAAGACAAAGTAAAATAATATAGACGCAAAAAAGCGTTCAGGGAGTGATTCCCTGTGAGATAAAAAACCGGAGGACAGTGATGTTCTCCGGTTTCTTTTGTGCTGAAAAATAGAGGTGAGGCTGATTGATACTTAGCCTTGTGTGGTGGAACAATGATTCAGAAATTCAAACCGTGGGCAAAAGAACGCTTAGCCTTTTAAGACAATCTGATGGAAGATTTTCTTTCCTTTTTGGATCATTAGTTTTCCGTCAGTAAAGTCCTCTAATGTGATTTTGGCGTTGATATCGTCAATTTTTTGATCGTTGACTTTAACGCCGCCCTGCTGTACCAGACGTCTGCCTTCGGAGCGGGACGGGGTAAGTCCAGCGGTTTGCAAAAGTGTTAATAGATCGCAGCCGTCTTGAAATTCACTGCAGTCAACTGCTGTCTGAGGAATGGAGCCTGCCTCAGCGCCGCCGGCAAATAAGGCACGGGCTGCATCTTGCGCTTTTTGCGCCTCGTCAGCATTATGCACAATTTTCGTCAGTTCAAAAGCGAGAATTTCTTTGGCATGGTTAATTTCGCTGCCCTCCAATGCGCTCAGCTTGCGGACTTCCTCCATCGGCAGAAATGTCAACAGCGCCAGACATTTTGGCACATCAGCATCGGCAATGTTTCTCCAGTACTGATAGAATTCATATGGCGTTGTTTTCGTTGGGTCCAGCCATACAGCGCCTTTTTCAGTTTTGCCCATTTTCTTGCCTTCAGAGTTGGTGAGAAGTTTGAATGTCATGCCATAGGCCGGTTTACGCTCTTTGCGGCGAATCAGGTCCACACCTTCAATGATGTTGCTCCACTGATCGTTTCCGCCTAACTGTACTTTACAGCCATAGCGTCGGTTCAGTTCCAGAAAATCGTTGGCCTGCATCAGCATATAATTAAACTCCAAGAAGGAAAGGCCCTTTTCCATTCGTGTTTTAAAGCACTCAGCAGTGAGCATTTTGTTGACAGAAAAATGAACGCCAATATCCCGCAGAAAATCAATATAGTTTAAAGACCGAATCCAGTCAGCGTTATTGACAATGATGGCCTGATCGTCAGAAAAATCAATAAAGTGGGACAGCTGTTTTTTAAAGCATTCCACATTGTGGTCGATGGTTTCTGTAGTCATCATTTTCCGCATGTCTGTTTTCCCTGTTGGGTCACCGATCATGCCTGTGCCGCCGCCCATCAGGCAGATTGGGCGATGGCCGCATTTTTGCAGGTGCGCCATAGCCATAACCGTCAGAAAGTGCCCTACGTGAAGGCTGTCGGCAGTAGGGTCAAAACCGATATAAAATGTCACTTTCTCCTCGGCAAACAATTTCTTTAATTCCTCTTCATGGGTCATCTGTTCAATAAACCCGCGTTCCTGTAATACCTCAAAAGCATTTTTGTTCATGTTACAGCTCTCCTTTTTCTTATTTTTACGAAAAAAAGGCCCGTGCGTTCCTATTTTTTAGGACGAAACGGGCCGTGGTACCACCTAACTTCCCATAAAAGGTTTCCCCTTTATGGCTTATCAAACGGATAACGGACGGGGCCGCCGGAGGTTAAGCCGGAGCTACATAGGAGCAGATTCCATATCTCTATCCACGACTTTGCACCACACAGCCGCTCTCTGAAGGAGGGAAAGACAGGTTTTTCCTATATCAATGCTTTTTTCTAATTTTGCTGACATTCTAACAGAGAACTACTTTTCTGTCAAGGGGATGTTCGTTAAAAAGGCTGGACTAAGAAAAGAATCATTTCCACTGCCTTTTGCATACTCTGGACCGGAATAAATTCGTAAGGGCCGTGGAAATTATGTCCGCCGGCAAATAGATTAGGACAAGGCAGCCCTAGAAAGGAAAGTCTAGCGCCGTCTGTGCCGCCGCGAATAGGCGAGAGAATGGGGGTAATCCCGCAGGCTTCCATGGCTTTTTTGGCTCTTTCCACAATCTTTTCCTGGCCGATCAGTTTTTCTTTCATGTTGTAGTACTGATCTGTGATGTGAATTTCAGCAACGTTACCATGGGCGGCATTTAGATTTTCTACTAGGTGGATAAGAAGTTTCTTTCGTCTCTCAAAACTTTCTTTATCAAAGTCACGGATGATATAGCTCAGACGGCATTCGTTCACATCCCCTGTCAGATGGGTTAAATGGAAAAATCCTTCATACCCTTCTGTGGTAGATGGCGTCTCCTTTTGAGGCAGCTGTCCGGCAAGGAGCGTTCCCAACAGCCCTGCGTTTACCATAACCCCTTTGGCATAGCCTGGATGAACACTTTTCCCGTGAATGACAATATCCGCTTTGGCGGCGTTGAAGTTTTCGTATTCCAGCTCACCAATGGCGCCGCCGTCCAACGTATAGGCAAAGTCTGCGCCGAATTTTTCTACATCAAAATAATCTGCGCCCCTGCCTACTTCCTCGTCAGGCGTAAAGCCCAGGCGAATTTTGCCGTGAGGGATTTCAGGGTGCTCCAAAAGATACTGGGCTGCTGTCACAATTTCTGCCATGCCCGCTTTGTCGTCTGCACCCAGTAATGTGGCGCCGTTGGAGGAGAGGATATCCTGTCCAATGTAGTTTTTTAAAGCAGGAAATTCCTCCGGAGAAAGGTCGGAAAAGGACCGCTTGATTACCCCGCCGTCATAATTTCTTGTTATGACAGGAGTGATATCTGTGCCGTCTGCATCTGGGCTTGTGTCCATGTGGGCAATAAGGCCCAAAACCGGCTGTCCGCTGACAGTTTCAGGTATGGTGGCAAAGACGTAGCCCTTTTCGTCCTGAAGGACGTCGGAAAGGCCTATTTCTTTTAGTTCCTTTGCAATCTTTTGACCGAAAGCAAGCTGCTGCTGCGTGCTGGGAAAGGCGTCAGTGTCCTCTTTGCTTGTGGTTGGAAAAGCAATATATTGTAAAAAACGTTCCAGTACATCCATAAAAATCATCCTTTCTGTCTTTTTACTCCTGATATTTTATCATAGATAGAAAAATTTTTCAAAACCGCCATGGGGAAAAATAGAGTTCTTGCCCGTTGGCTTTTTTTATATTATACTAAGCTTAGTTTTTCCGTGGAAGATAAAAAAATACAAAAGAGAGGGAGGGTTTTCTGTGGCGGAAGAGATTTTGTTCTGTAAAAATGGCGGCTGTACAGCGAAATTAGGCGCGGGACTTTTGCGTCACGTGTTGGAGAAGCTGCCAAAAACCACGTCGGAAGGGCTTTTGGTGGGATATGACACAAACGATGACGGCGCTGTCTATCAGCTGACGGAAGAGATAGCAGTCATTGAGACGCTGGATTTTTTTCCGCCTATGGTGGAGGACCCTTTTTTGTTTGGTCAAATTGCCGCAGCTAACGCCCTCAGCGATGTCTATGCCATGGGCGGTGAGGTAAAAGCGGCATTAAATATAGTTTCTTTTCCCGAGGAAATGGACTTGAATATTTTAGGCAAAATTTTGCAGGGCGGCGCGGAGAAAGTCCGTGAGGCAGGCGGAGCATTATGCGGCGGCCATTCCATCCATGGCAGCGACGTGTTATATGGTCTAAGCGTTACAGGAATTGTTGATCCCAAAAAAATTCGGCGCAATACCGGCTGTCAGCCAAAAGACTGTCTGATTTTGACCAAACCTTTGGGCACAGGGGTGATTATGGCTGCCAACCGACTACACGCAGCGCCTCAGGATGTGGTAGAATGCGCTGTGAAAAGTATGACGCGTCTTAACAGAGATGGGGCGGAGGCGGCGGATGGTCTAGAGATCCATAGCTGCACCGATGTGACAGGGTTTGGTTTGGCAGGGCATTTATTGGAAATGGTGGGGGAGTATGCTGCGGTGATTTTTCCCAGGGCGCTTCCTGTGTTTCCAGGGGCGCTGGATTTGGCGTCGGACTTTTATCTAACCGGCGCGGGACAAAAGAATCGGAACTTTGCCCAAGACCAGATAGAGTTTTGCCGAAAGGACTTTGCGTTGGAGGAAATTTTATTTGATCCTCAGACGTCTGGAGGACTGCTGTTTGCAGCGCCCCAAAAAGACAGTGAAATTTTATCGGAAAACCTGAAAAAATTAGGATTAGCCTGTGAGATTATTGGCGAGGTGACTGACCCGTCAGGCAAAAAAATAACGGTGTTGTAAGGGGGAGACAATGGATGACAAAAATAAATGCAGTGGGGGAACAATGCCCTCTGCCTGTGATACGCACGAAAAAAGCGCTGGATGCAGTGGAACAGGGTACGGTGGAAACCGTTGTGGACAATGAGATTGCTGTGGAAAATCTTTTAAAATTGGCGGCGCAGCTGGGATGTTCCGCTAAGGTACAAAAGGATGTGCCTGGACATTACGCCGTGACCATAGAAAAAACTGGTCCAGCGAAAAAAGAAATGGATTTTTCGCCGCAAAAGGGAAAAACTGTTGTAGCGGTAGGTTCCAACCAAATGGGACAGGGGGACGAGGCGTTTTCTAAAACACTGCTAAAAGGGTTTTTGTTTGCGCTGACGCAGCTGGAGCACTATCCAGATATGGTGATTTTTTATAACTCAGGCGCTTTTTTGACCACCGCAGAAAGCGAGTCTTTGGAGGACCTGAAAAAACTTGCGGCGGCAGGATGCGAAATTTTGACTTGCGGCATGTGTATGAATTATTACAGACTAGGGGAGAGGCCGGCAGTGGGAAGCGCTACGAATATGTATCGCATTGCAGAAATTTTAACTACTGCGGAAAAAGTAATTCGGCCGTAAGAGAAAGGAGTTTAGGATGAAAAAACCATTGGTAGTTGTACGGGGTGCGGGAGATATAGCGACAGGAGTGATTTGGCGTCTGTGGCGCAGTGGATTTCCGGTCATTGCAACAGAATGCGCAAGACCTAGCGCCATTCGGCGGAAAGTTGCTTTTTCCGAGGCAGTTTACGATGGGAAAGCGGAGGTGGAAGGCGCTGTCTGCTGTTTGGTGCGGACAACGTCGGAGGCAGAGGAGATTCTTGCGGCAGGAATGGTGCCGCTGTTTGTAGATGAAAACTGCGTTCTTCTTAGAAAGTTTAACCCTGATGTTTTGGTAGATGCTATTTTGGCGAAAAAAAATTTAGGCACCAACTGTCAGATGGCGCCGGCAACCATTGCCCTTGGTCCGGGGTTTACGGCTGGTAAGGATGTGGATGCTGTGGTGGAGACCAAACGCGGCCATCATTTGGGACGGGTGTACCTTTCAGGGGAGGCGATTGCAAACACTGGCGTGCCTGGAGAGATTGGAGGGGTAGCCGAACAGCGGGTGATTCATGCGCCTGTGTCAGGCGTTATTCACAACCGGCGCCAAATCGGCGATGTTGTGTTTGCCGGAGAGTGTTTGGCGGTGATTGAGATGGAAGATGGGCAGATGGAAGAGGTGATTGCCACCATCCCCGGGGTGCTGCGGGGACTGATCCGCGACGGCTATGCTGTGGATCGTGGACTAAAAATCGCAGACATCGACCCAAGGCTGGACCAAAGAGAAAACTGCTTTACCATATCGGATAAGGCGCGGGCTGTGGCAGGCGGTGTGCTGGAAGCAATTTTGTACCTGACAAAAAAATGAAAGTCGCTGTACAGGCCTTGATGTAGGGCCTGTTTTTCTGACGAAAAAAATTAATGAAATTTTAATGAGAAATTCAATTGTTAAATTTTTATTTCAGATTATAATATACAGGTACAACAGCCGAATTTTTTGTTATACTGGATATAAAAATGTCGGTTCAGCATAGAGATACAAAAAGAGGAAGGAACTTGAAAGATGCCTGGAAGATTGAGAAAATTGTTGCTGCCATTTGTTGCAGCTTTTACCATACTGACAAGCGTTGCCGTAAGTGGCGCGCAGCAGGTGAATATGACACTGACCTATGGCGGAAAAAGCCATGCCTATTCTGCTCCTGCCATTGAGATTGTAATCAACGGAGAAAAGATTACAAACTATGATGTGCCGCCGGTGATTATTAACGACCGTACTTTGGTGCCGGCTCGCGTTATTTTTGAGAAGCTGGGGGGAGAAGTTTTCTGGAACGAAAACACCAAAGAAATTTATATTACCTGTCGGGATCAAGTGGTGGTTTTACAAATTGATAACAACAAAGGCTCAAGAAACGGCGTAGAATTTTCTATGGATGTGCCGGCAATGATTATCAACGACCGCACCATGATTCCAGCTAGGGCTGTGGCGGAGGCTGTAGGCTGCTATGTAGGTTGGAACGACGCAAGCCGCACAGTTACCATCGATGACGAAGCGCCAAAACCAGATCCAGAACCGAACCCAGATCCTGAGCCTGAAAAGCCAGAAGAAAACGGAAATTCCTCCAACCAGCCAGATGTGCCATCAGCAGGCACAATCTTTGATGTGACAGAAGTTATTGCACCACAGGATGCAGAGGCTGACCAGGTGTTTACCATTGTGGCAAGCGGGCCGATCAGTTATTTTAATAAGTTTGTCGTCGGCGATAATCGGTTAGCTGTGGATATCTATGACGCCAACATGAAGTTGGCAAATACTCAAATGACAGTCTCCAACAGTGCTTTTGTCTCGTCCATCCGTTCCAGCCAATTCCAAGTGGCGCCTCGGTATATTACAAGAGTGGTCTTTGATCTTTCTACATCTGCCGATTATACAGTGACTCAGTCGGAGGATAAGAAAAAGATCTACATTACGTTCAAAGAAAATATTTTAGACGGGGTATCCCTGCATTCCACAGACACTTCCGATGAAATTCGCATCCAAGGCGGCGCAGCAAGCGCTGTTATTATGGAGGAGATGGGGGAAAATACCTATAGCTTTACCATACAAAACTCCAAGATGCGGGATATGTCAATCCCAGATGTATCTGACAGCAATTTTATCTCTGACTTATCTATAGAGCACACCTCCGCAGGTGCAATCAAAATCCTTTTGGAGACGTCAGAGCTTGTGGAAGTAACCATAGAATCAGAAGAGGGCAGGGCAAACATCCACTTGATTCGGCCGACCTATCAAAATATTACATATAATAAAGGATCAGGAACTATTACCCTTCATGCCGAAGGTGAATTTTCGGCAGATGAGATTGGGAAAAAAGACGATTACTTAAATTTAAACTATCAGTTTACTTTGCCTGGAAACTTTAAGGATCTGTTTGGTTATGGACAAATGCATTTTTCCGGCGGCGCGCTCAGCAGTTTGACCTTAGGGGAGGATGCCCGCGGCAACACGACGATGACGGTAAAAGAAAACGATATCTATGAGTTTATCATCACAGAAGACGGGGATGATATTGAGATTCGGGCGGTCAATCCAAAAGAAGTTTATCCAAAGATTGTTGTCCTGGATGCTGGCCACGGAAAGTCAGACCCAGGCTCCAGCGGAAATGGCATTACAGAAAAGGATATGAATCTAGATTTGGTAAAAAGAATTTACGCTCTGTTGGAGGCAGATCCATCCATTAAAGTGTATGCAACTCGTCTGGATGATTCCTATCCAACCAATCCACAGCGGGCGGCTATGGCAAATCGAATTGCAGATTTGTTTGTCTCTGTTCACCAAAACTCCAATAACAATGAAAAGCCAAATGGAACAGAAACACTGTATATGGATCACAATAATGAAAAGAGCGGTAATTTGACCAGCAAAATTGCAGCGCAGTTTATTCAAAATTATATTGTCCCAGCTTTGGGCACCACAGATAGAGGTCTGAAAGAGCGACCAGATTTGATAGTGCTCAACCAGACGAAAATACCAGCAGTACTGATTGAGACGCTTTTTATCTCTAACCCAGAGGATGCGGCCAAAGCAAAAAATGAACAGACAAAAGACGCCTTTGCACAAGCGGTTTGTTCCGCCATCCAGGACATGTTCCAGCAGTATCCTTTAAGATAAGAAAAAAAAGACATTGCCAATCCTCTGACCAACAGGCGGCAATGTCCTTTTTTTCTTTGAAAAAACAAAAAAGAATTGGGCTGTCCCCTCTCGTTTATGAGAAGAAAGTGAAGGCGACAAATTGTATCCACAAACCAATGGTTTTTTCTGTGGATTGGTAGGTTTTTTATAAAAAATTGGCAAATATTTCCGGGATTTATTATACAGTTTTGACAGATTATATTTTCGCTTTTTATCTTGTAATACGACATTTTATGTTGTATAATTAACATACCAAATTTAATCAAAGAGAGGATTGATACCAATGGCATTAATGACTGGCGAACAGTATATTGAAAGTATCGCAAAGTTAAAAATGAACATTTATATGTTTGGAGAGAAAGTAGAAAGCTCCGTGACAAATCCAATTTTAAGACCATCCTTAAATTCTGTCAGAGCTACATATGACTTGGCTCAGATGCCAGAATATGAAGATCTCATGACAGCGACATCTCATATTACAGGCGAAAAAATTAACCGTTTTACAAATATTCATCAGAATACAGGCGACTTAGTTAAGAAAGTAAAAATGCAGAGACTTCTTGGACAGAAAACAGCCGCTTGCTTCCAGAGATGCGTTGGTATGGACGCATTTAACGCTGTATACAGCACAACTTATGAAATTGATAAGGCTCATGGCACACATTACCATGAAAACTTCAAGAAGTTTTTGGAATATGCACAGACAAACGACCTTGTAACAGACGGCGCTATGACAGACCCTAAGGGTAACCGTGGTCTTTCTCCTAGTGCACAGGCTGATCCAGATCTTTTCTTGAGAGTTGTTGAGAGAAGACCAGACGGTATCGTTGTCAGAGGTGCAAAAGCACACCAGACAGGTATTGTAAACTCCCATGAAGTTCTGGTTATGCCTACAATCGCAATGAAAGAAGAAGACAAAGACTATGCTGTTTCCTTCTCCGTTCCTACAGACACACCAGGCATCATCATGATTATCGGCCGTCAGTCCTGCGACACAAGAAAGCTGGAAGGCTCTTCTTTAGACGTAGGAAACAGCGAGTTTGGCGGTATGGAAGCTCTGGTTGTTTTTGACGACGTATTTGTACCAAACGACAGAATCTTCTTAAACGGTGAAACAGAATTTGCTGGTATGCTGGTAGAGAGATTTGCTGGTTATCACAGACAGAGCTACGGCGGATGTAAGGTAGGCGTTGGCGACGTTCTCATCGGTGCTGCTGCGCTTGCTGCTGAATATAACGGCGCTCAGAAAGCTTCTCACGTAAAAGATAAACTGATCGAAATGACACACCTGAACGAGACACTGTACTCCTGCGGTATTGCATGTTCCGCAGAAGGACATAAGACAGAGTCCGGCAACTATATCATTGACCTGCTTCTTGCCAATGTCTGCAAACAGAATATCACAAGATTCCCATATGAAATCGCAAGATTGGCAGAAGACATCGCAGGCGGCCTTATGGTAACAGCGCCAAGTGAGAAAGATCTGAAGAGCCCAGTTGTTGGAAAGTATGTAGACAAGTACTTCAGAGGCGTTGACTCTGTACCTACAGAAACTCGTCTGAAAGTTATGAGACTGGTTGAAAACTTAACATTAGGAACAGCTGCTGTAGGTTATAGAACAGAATCCATGCACGGTGCAGGTTCTCCACAGGCACAGAGAATCATGATCGCAAGACAGGGAAATATCGAAGGAAAGAAAGCTTTGGCAAAAGCAATCGCAAAAATTACAGACTAATTTCAGTGGTTGTAAAGCTTCTGTAAGTGCAAGAAAAAGTTGACCTTTCAGGCGCTTTCCCCGCAACCCCTTCTTTTGCAAGGACTTTAGTTCTTGCACCAAGCAAGAGCAATTGATGGACAATTCACGCTCTGCAAAGAGAGGTTAAAGTGACTTTATCTTACAGAAAAGGTTGGGGGAAAGCTGCCAAAGATTGATTGACAATGGGACAGAAGCTGCAAAAGCAGCTTCTGTTTTATTTATGTAACCCAAAATTGAGAGGAGCGAATCAAAAATGAACGATGCATTTTCATTGACCGGTAAAGTAGCGATTATCATTGGCGGAAGCAAAGGATTAGGAAAAGGAATTGCCCTTGGTCTGTCTCAGGCTGGTGCGACAGTTGTACTTTCCAGCAGAAAACAGGCGGATTTGGATGCTGCTGCGGAGGATATCAAACTTGCTACAGGCAACGATGCTTGCGGTATTGCAGCAGACATTACATCCACTGCAGCTTGCCAGCAATTAGTGGATAAAGTAGTGGAAAAATACGGCCATATCGATATCCTTGTAAACTCTGCCGGTTTGAACATCAGAAAATCTGTATTGGATTTTGAAGAATCAGATTGGGATAAAGTGTTGGATGTCCAATTGAAATATGTATTTTTCATGGGCCAGGCAGTGGCAAAACACATGATCGCAAACAACATCAAAGGAAAAATTATCAATATCTGTTCTCTCAACAGTGAATTGGGCTTAAAGAATATGATTGCCTATGTCGCTGCAAAAGGCGGCGTGCGTCAGATTACCAAAGGTATGGCCCATGAGCTTGCGCCTTACGGCATTGGCGTAAACGCCATTGGACCAGGTTATTTCCGTACAGAAATGACAGAGGTTCTTTTCCAGGACCCAGAGAGAGTCAAAGGTTTCTTAAACAGAATTCCAGCACAGCGCATTGGTGTTCCTTCAGACCTTGCAGGCGCAGCTGTATTCCTTGCTTCTGAGGCCAGCGATTATGTCGTAGGTCAGACAATCTATGTTGACGGCGGCTGGTTAATCAACTAATAAAATTAAGCGCAGATGTTATATGGTGCGCTGTAAAAAAACATCTTTGTCTTATGGACAGAGGTGTTTTTTTATTTGGCAGACCTAGCCTTTCTTTTTTATACAAAAAAGGTGTCGGTTTTTTGGGGGAAAAGTAGCTCCATTTTTTAGATAGGCGTAAAAGAAAAGAATTTGTCTGAGCCTTTTATCTCCAACCCCTTGATTTTTCGGCTACAATAGACAGTAAGGAGGTGTGGGGATCAATGAAAATAGCCAGGGTTGTTTTTTTGATTCTGATAACCCTAGCGGCACTGCCACGGGTTGTTTATGCAGAAGAGGTGTTTTTTTATGACAAGACAGGCAAAGAGGTAAGGCGTTGTGTTTCATTCTCCCAAGAGGAATCTTTAAGGGAAAAGACAGATATGTTGATGGAACAATTGCTGGAAAATAAAAACCAAGATGTTTCTTATGTGCCTGAAGATATGACGTTGGAGGGCATTGGTTTTTCAACACGAGAGAATGCTTTTGTCAATCTCTATATGGAACGGGAGATAGAAGAGGAAGCATGGGCAAATTTTTTGACCCAAATCACAAATACCCTCTGGTCAACCGGCCAGATCAATAGTATAATCATCTGTGTCAATGGAAAATTAACAGGAGAGTTTCCAAAAGAAAAAGGGAATCCTTAGATGACAGACGTTCTGTCCTAAGCCCAATGGAGGTAGAATGATGACACAGGTGATTTTTGCCACAAAAAATAAAGGAAAAATAAGAGAGATTACGGAACTGTTAAAGGATATGCCGCTGGAAATCCTATCTATGGAAGAGGCGGGATTATCTATGGAGATAGAAGAAAACGGTACAACATTTGAAGAAAACGCCCTGATTAAAGCGAGAGCTGTCTGTAAGGCAAGCGGCTGCTATGCCCTTGCAGATGATTCAGGTCTTGCAGTCGATTATTTGGACGGCGCTCCAGGCGTATACTCTGCAAGATATATGGGGGAAGAGACGCCTTATGACATTAAAAATCAAAAGATTATTTCCCTGCTGGAAAAAGCAAAAGGGAAGGAGCGAAGGGCACAGTTTGTCAGCGTCATTGCTTTTGTTACGCCTCAAGGGGAGGAAATGACCACAAGAGGCGTCATAGAAGGGGAGATTGGCTATGAGAGTAAGGGCGAAAACGGCTTTGGTTATGACCCGATTTTCTATGTGCCAGAATATGACATGACCACAGCGCAGATGTCCTTGGAATTGAAAAATAAAATCAGCCACAGGGGAAAAGCGCTTGGGGCGATGAAAGAAAAATTAGATGCATATTTTAAGATGAAGTAAGCTCTTGGGAAAGGGGCCAAAGAGATGAAACTATTGGTATTTAGCGACAGCCACAGATTTTTGGGCAATATGGAACAAGTCATCAAAAGTATTGGCCATCAAATGGCAGGAATTATTCATCTAGGTGATGTCTGTGAGGATGTGGCTCAGATGGAACAGAAGTTTCCTAACTACCGCTTTTATTCTGTCAAAGGCAATAACGATTGGAACTGTGCTGTTGCAGAGGAGCAAATGGTGCGGATCGGCGGGAAAAAAATACTGCTGACCCATGGTCATCTTCAGCGGGTCAGTTTCAGTCCCATGAATATTTTTTATTGGGCTCAGGAAAAAGAAGCGGATGCCGTACTGTTTGGCCATACCCATGTGCCATACTGCACCGACCACGGAGGCGTGCTTTTGTTTAACCCTGGAAGCATTTCGTTGCCTAGAGCCGGTATTGTGCCGACTTTTGGCATATTAGAGCTGTCTGAGACAGGGGGAATTCGTGGTACGGTGATGGAGTATATCGGTCCGAATCTGTTTCGAATGCTACCGTCCCATAAGATACAGGAAAGATAAATTTGATTCTGCTAAAAAGGCAGGGGAAATTTTTGTCAAGAAAGTGTAAAAAAAAACTTGACGAATGAAAGGTCATAGGCTATAATAAATAGCGTTGGTAACGCGGGTGTAGTTCAATGGTAGAACGTCAGCCTTCCAAGCTGAACACGTGAGTTCGATTCTCATCACCCGCTTTTTTCATGGATCAGTAGCTCAGCTGGATAGAGCAACGGCCTTCTAAGCCGTGGGTCGGGGGTTCGAGTCCCTCCTGATTCACTTTCTAATCGAATAAAGGCGCGGGTGTAGTTCAATGGCAGAACATCAGCTTCCCAAGCTGAATGTGTGAGTTCGATTCTCATCACCCGCTCTGTTATGGATCAGTAGCTCAGCTGGATAGAGCAACGGCCTTCTAAGCCGTGGGTCGGGGGTTCGAGTCCCTCCTGATTCATTTTTTGTTTCTGTTGAAAGAAAGAGTCCTGCTGGAAACAGAAATTGGTATTGACCACAGTCAGGAAGTGTGATAAACTAAACATTGTGAAAGAAAAAGGTGTTTTAATCGCCTTTTCATAAAATAAGCGGATATGGCGGAATTGGCAGACGCGCTGGATTTAGGTTCCAGTCCGAGAGGGTGCAGGTTCAAGTCCTGTTATCCGCATCTTCATGATCCGAACTTGTTTCCCATAGGAGATGAGTTCGGTTATTTTTTTTGTATTGTTACAAAATTAGACAGAAAAAAAGGCAGGCATGTTATTTTCACTACATGCCTGCCTTTTTTTAGAATCGTTGAAAATTTTTGAAGTGGATCGTTATAAAAATATTGACCGATGGGTCTATCTATGTTATATTAAAATAAAAATAGACTTAATAGTCGATTAGTGAGGAGTAAATGTATGAAACGTGAAGAAAAAAACCAGCAGATGCGGCGGCGGATTATGGACAGTGCTTTGGCCGAGTTTTCAAGTCAAGGCTATGGCGCTAGCTCCATCAATACAATCTGTACTGCTCAGAATATTTCCAAAGGGATTGTGTACCACTATTTTGAGACAAAAGACGCTCTGTTTCTAGCCTGTGTGGAGGAATGCTTTCAACGGCTAACGGAATATATCAGGGAAAATATTCCTTCGGATCAGGGGAATATGGAAAAACAACTGGAAAACTATTTTACAGTCCGCACCACATTTTTCCAAAATTATCCAGTTTACCAGCGCATCTTTTGTGAGGCATTGATTTCGCCGCCTGCTCATTTAAATGCTGACATACAAAAGTGCAAAGGGGAGTTTGATACACTGAATATTCAGATTTTAGAACGGCTGTTAACTCCTGTTTCTTTTCGTCCTAATATTTCCAAGCAGGAAGTTATTGAAACCTTTCGTCAATTCCAAGACTTTATCAATATCCGCTATCATATGACAGAAATGAGCGGGCAGGCTTTTGAAGCCAGGGAAGAAAACTGCAGAAAAGCGCTCAATATTTTGCTCTATGGCGTGATTGCAAGAAAGGAATGAAACCATGTCTAAAAAAGAACTTCAAACCCAGTCTGTATTGAGCGATATGCCTCCGGCAAAAGCGATTATAAAACTAGCAGTTCCAGCTACTTTGGCGCTGTTGGCGAAAGCCATTTACAATTTAGTTGATACTGCCTATATTGGGATGTTGGGCTCAGATATTGCTTTGACCGCTGTAGGTGTCACAGTTCCTCTGCTGCTGATTATGGTGTCTATTGAAAATATTTTTGCAGCAGGTGCTGCTGTTTTGGCTGGTCATCAGTTGGGAGCGAAAGATAAGGAAGGTGCCAGCCGTACAATTACTACCATCATCGGAATTTCTATGATAATCGGTATGGTATTGTGCCTTGGAGGCATTATTTTTCTGGAGCCGCTGATGCGTGCTTTTGGAGCCTCAGACGCCTCCTTGCCTTTGGCCAAGGATTATGCTTTCTGGATGTTTGTAGCAGCTTTAGCAAATCTTCCTGCACAAAGTATGAACTGTGCCGCTCGGGCGGAGTCCTCGGTTAAAATTTCTTCTGTAGCCGTCATTACAGGAGCTTTGCTTAACGTAGTGCTGGACCCTATTTTTATGTTTGATTGGGGCTTGAACATGGGGGTAGCAGGAGCTTCCCTTGCCACTACAGTCTCTCAGTTTGTCACTTTCTTTATTCTCGTTTGGTTCTATGCCAGCGGGCGTTCTATCATTAAAATTAAAAGAAAAGCCTTCCATCCTAGTTGGCAGTTGATCCAAAATGTCGCTGTTATTGGTATTCCTACAGCAGTGATTCAGATTTGTCTGTCTGTGGCAGCGTCTCTGACAAACATTGCAGCCGCTGGACTTCCTCAGTCTGACGAGATTATTGCCGCCTATGGCGTAGTTCAGCGTCTGATACTGATTGGTTGTTATGTGGTGATGGGCTTTATGCAGGGCTATCAGCCGGTGGCCTCCTTTGCATTTGGGGCTAGGGATGAAGAACGCTTTCACCAGTCGGTGCGTTTTGCCTTAAAAGGTTCCTTGTTCTTAACGGTGTCTGTGGCTGCGGCGTATATTTTACTGTCAAAGCCGCTTATTTTGATATTTAATCAAAACCCAGTCATTGTCAATTACGGAAGACTCCTCTTAATTTCACAGGTGATACTGTATCCGGCTTTTGGACTATGTTATATGATGACCATTACCTATCAGACCATCGGCGCTTCTCGATATGGACTGTTTCTTTCTCTCATCCGACAAGGGTTATTTTATATTCCATTTATCCTCCTATTACCTCGATTTTTCGGCGTCATGGGCATTTATTTATCTCAACCTGCTGCGGATTTGTTGACAATTCTTGTTTGTATATGCTCTATAAAATCTATGAAAAAGATTGCGTCTGAAACGATGGGAAAAGGGTTGAAAGGCAAGGCGATGTAATGAAACATTACCATTAGCCGTCAATTCTGGAACGGTAGACGGCAAATAGGCGCAAAGATTTTATGAACATCGTTGCTTGCAGGGTCATCAAATGGAGTGGATGATTTTGACTCAAGTACAAACGATCTTAGAATTAGCCTGTCAACATCTTTGCATTTAGGAATGAAAAATAAAAAAAGTTGATTTTAGAAAAGGCAAGTAATCAATATTTGATCGTTGCCTTTTTTTATTCCCTTGACAAAAAAGCAAAGATTTTTTATACTTAGTTTTGTAAACGATCGTTTACAAAAGGAGATGCGTTTATGGCAAATACAAAGCTAAAAATTTTAATGACTGCCCTACGATTATTTGCTGTTTATGGGTATGAGGCTGTTTCTGTCAGCCAAATTGCTGGTGAATTGGGGATGACAAAGGGGGCGTTATATAAACATTACAAAAACAAAAGAGATATTTTTGATTGTATTTTTCAATATGTCTGTCAGCTGGATGTGGAACGGTCGAAAAAAAATGGCGTTCCAGAAAAAGACTACGCTGATTTGCCGGAAGCTTTTTCTGATGTATCTCCAGAAAGTCTGAAAGCGTATATGACAAACCAATTTCATTATTGGAGTGAGGATGAAATTGCCTGTAATTTTCGTAAAATGTTGACGTTAGAGCAATATAAAACAGCGGAGATGGGGGAATTATATCAAAAGGTTTTGACCAATGGTCCACTGACTTATATTGAGGATTTACTTAGGGAGATGACGAAGGAGAAAGAAAATGGCTTCGCTGTAAAACAAATGGCAATAGAGTTTTATGCGCCTTTTTATTTGTTATTAAGCCTATGTGACGCTGCGCCTCAAGAAGAAGAGAAAGAAAAAATAGCAGAATGCTATGTACAGTATATGGACCAGTTTTTTTACAAATATTCGCTGTTTTCAGACGAAAAACGAAATAGAATAGGAGGACAATGATGCAGCAGATAAAAATTAGAAACGAAAGAAAAGAGGATTATGAAACCGTAGAAAAAATAACGAGGGAAGCCTTTTATAATCTCTATGTTCCTGGATGTGTGGAACATTTTTTAGTCCATGTGATGCGGGAACATGAAGATTTTATCCCTGAACTGGATTTTGTTTTAGAACTGGAAGACAAAATCATAGGAAATATTATGTACACAAAAGCGAAGCTAACCGACGAGGCTGGAAAGGAGAAGACGATTTGTACTTTTGGCCCAGTCTGTATTTTACCTGCCTATCAGAGGAAGGGATATGGGAAGCTGCTTTTGGAACATTCCTTTAAAAAAGCAGTGGAATTGGGGTATGATGTCATTGTTATTTTTGGAAGCCCGTCTAACTATGTGGGCCGTGGATTTCAAAGCTGCAAAAAATATGGTGTGACTACGCCTGATGGGAAATATCCGGCAGCAATGATGGTAAAAGAATTGGTGGAAGGCGCCCTTCATGGGAAAAAATGGAGAAGAAATACCAGCCAAGTCAAGAGGAATTCTACATTTTAAGCCATGCCTTTTTGGAAGAGGGAGCAGAGCAGTAATTTTTTCCTGATAAGGAGGCGGTTTGCCAGCCGTGTTCTTTTTCTATGAGCCATAAAATTTATCATAAAAAAAAGCAGACTCTTTTTAGAGATCTGCTTTTTTTATGTTCTTTACGGCTCTGATACAGATTCAAACGCTGTGTTTTTTTGCTTTATGTTCAAAAATATCGTTTAATATTTTCAAAAAACTAATTCCATTGTCAGAAATTAGAAAATTAGAAATCTGAATCCAACCAAGTCTCATGGAATCTTTATCAGTATCAATAGGACGGCTGACAAGCTCTGGTCCGGCAAAGCCATAGGATAAAATACCGCTTCCAATGGAAAAAGCATCTGTGTGGGAGAGGGTATTAATCATAGTAGCCCTGTCAGTGACATAGAAACGCTGCTTTAGCATGGTAACGTCAGGGAAAAGGGCTTCTTCAGAAAAATCAATGGATACATTGTTGGAAGACTCAAAAGAAGCGAAAGGATAATTTTGCATTTCCTCCAAACAAATTCTCTGGTGGGAAGCCATGGGATGGTCTTTTCGGAAAAACGCATAAGGTGTTAAGCTGGCAATTAAATTAAATTCCAGATTATGGCTAGCTAGATACTTTCGGATAAAAGACTCTGTAGAATTGGAAAGGAAAATAATGCCCAATTCGCTTCTCTGCTCAAAAACATCAGAAATCACCTGTTCCATACAGCATTCTCGGATATGTACTTCAAATTCCTGTGGGTTCACCGTTTGGAAGAAGCGATAAAAGGCTTCTACAATAAATGGATAATGCTGAAGAGAGATGCTGAAATGAAAGGGAAGATCCCGTTTTTGCTGACTGTATAATTCCAAAATCCGGCGTTCCTGATCCAAAAGAGGTTTGGCGTTTTGTAAAAAATTTTTGCCTTCCTCTGTCAGTTTCACGCCTTTTCTCGTTCGCTCGAAAATGGTTATGTGAAGTTCGTTTTCCAAATCCTTCAATAGATTGCTTAGATACGGCTGGGTGAGATATAACTCCTGCGCAGCTTTACTGATGCTTAAATGGCGGGAAATTTCTACAATATATTTGATCTGTTGAAGTGTCATTTCTAACTACATCCCCTTAGATAAACAACAATCTTTTTTCCATTATAGTATACATTCAAATTAATTGTCAAACTGTAGGACATGCTGTTTTAAATCTTTGTAATAACAGACATAATTATTTGTTATGACTAAAGATTTTTATTTCGTAATATTTAATATTTTTCCAATGGCATATAATTGAACTAAAGTTAAGAAGAAAAAAGAAAAAAATATTTTTAGAGAGGGCAATATTGCTTTTTTATACTTTTTTCAAACAAGGAGGAGCGTGCATGAAGGTTTTAATCGCTGATTTACCAAAGGCGCAGAACAGGGATATTCAGTATGAAATCAACCTGCTGAAGTCACATTTTCCAGATGTGGAGGCGGTGATTTACAACTACGACGAAGCAAAGAAAGACGAGTTTAAAGAGCTGCTCAAAGATGCAGATGTGTTGTTGACTGCACTGATTGTTTTAGACGAAGACATGCTGGAATGTGCAAAGAAACTGCGGCTGATTTCTTTGACATCCACAGGATTTAACTTTGTAGATGTTCCATGTGCAACCAAAAAAGAAATTGCTGTAGCGGCAGTGGGAGAATATTGCACCAATGAAGTGGCAGATCACGCCATGGCACTGATGCTTGCATTAAACCGGAAACTAAAAAATTATATAGATATTGTGGATCGTCAGAAGCAATGGCTTTATAAAAAAGCAGGCACCATTCATGTGCTAAAAGGCCAAAAACTAGGGATCTTTGGTTTGGGCAAAATTGGCCGTGCCGTAGCAATGAGGGCAAAGGCCTTTGGCATCGAAGTTGTGGCCTACGATCCATATCTTCCAAAACAGATCGCAGAGGATATGGGTGTGAAGCTTGTGACAAAGGAATATATTACGGAAAACTGTGATATTATTTCAAATCACATGATTCAGACGGCAGAAGTGGAAAGCTTTTTTAACGCGGACTTTTTTCACAGCCTGAAAAAAGCGCCTATGTTTCTCAATGTAGCCCGCGGCAACAGTGTGGAGGAAGAAGCGCTGTTGGAAGCGCTGGATACAGGAAAAATCAGCGCCGCAGGATTGGACGTGTTGCGGGATGAAAATCCTGATTTAGAGAAATCGCCTTTTATCGGCAGAGAAAATGTGATTGTCACTCCTCATGGCGCTTTTTACTCCGCAGAATCTGTAGCATTATGCCAAAAAATTTCTGTGGAAAATATTATTTACTATCTCAAAGGAGCATACGATCAAGTCAACCGTATTGTCAATGATGTTCGCAAGTAGGAAGGGTTTGTTACATATAGGAACCTAAAATAGCCAAAATTGGGAAAGGAAATGTCTATGAAAAAAGATGCGGATGTAATTATTGTAGGCGGAGGCATGATGGGCCTTTCTTCGGCCTATTGGCTGACAAAAAAGGGAAAGAACGTGCTGGTTTTAGAAAAAACAGCAACTTTAGCTGCCGGCAGCAGCGGCGCTGGCGATGGACACATTTATCACAATACAAAAATGCCGGGATATCACACCAATTTAGGTTTTACCGGCGGTGGGATGTATCCTGAGTTATTAAAGGATCTGGAGGATGACTGCGGTTTTACAGAGGGAAGTGGTTCCTATCTGTTGTGCGACAATGAAGAGGAATACAACATTGTGGCGGCAGCGACGAAAAAAATGCAGGAAAGCGGCGCTGATATTTATATGCTGACAGGCGACGAGCTGCGTCAGAGAGAACCATACCTCTCCAAGCACATTTATGCGGCAAGCTACGCCCCAAGTGGCGGAAAAATCGATCCGTTTAAATTAGTTTTTGCCTACGCGCGCAAGGCCGAAGAGCGAGGCGCAACCATCTACTGTAACGCAGGCGTAGAGGAAGTTTTCATCGAAGACGGCAAGGCCGTTGGCGTAAAGACGCCAAAAGGCACATTTTACGGAGACTTTATTGTGGACGCCGCAGGAAGCTGGAGCGGTTTTTTAGGGAAACTTGCAGGGTTATATGTTCCAATCCGGCCACGGAAAGGTCAGATTGTGGTGACAGAGGCCTGTGCGCCTATGTTGAAAGGCCCTGTGACAACGGCCTCCAATTTCTGTGCAAAGCTACAGCCGGAACTGATGGGACTCTTTAGTAAAATGACGAAACAGTTGGGACATGGCGCAGCGCTGGAACAGTCAGAGGCAGGAACCATCCTCATCGGTGCCACCAACGAGTGGGATGATTTTGATAAGAGCAATACCATTGAGGCCATTGAATGGCTCATTGCCGAAGCGTGCCGTGAAATGCCGGCTTTAAAAAACTGCCACTTTATCCGCAGTTTTGCTGGATTTAGGCCATTTACGCCGGATCATCTGCCGATTGTCGGTACAACAGCCCATTTGGAAAACTATATCTTTGCCACAGGATTTGAGGGCGGCGGTTTGTCTTTAAACCCTGTCATTGGAAAAATGGTCAGTGAACTGATTTGTGGCGAAGAACTTTGTGTCACCAACGAACCACTTAGACCGGACCGTCTGGTGAAACCGTATCAAGAGGCAACGCCGGAAGAGATTGCTAAAAACTTGCCAAAGGGTATCGAAGGCTGAAAGGAGAGCAGGAATATGGAGGAATTGAGGGTCGTAAACCATCCAATTTTGGGCGCTTTACCCGAAAAAAAGACGGTGACTATTTACTATCAAGACCAGCCGATTCAGGCGATAGAAGGAGAGCCAATTGCAGCGGCATTACTTGCAGCAGGCATCAAGGCTTTTCGTAAGACTGTACATAGACATGAACCAAGAGGTGTATTTTGCGCCATTGGCCGCTGCACTGACTGTATGATGATCGTCAACGGACAGCCAAACGTGAGAACATGCGTGACATTGGTGGAAGATGGTATGCGGCTGGAACCACAGGACGGATATGGCCGACAGAAGAATAACGGAGGTGAAGAACAATGAAAAAAATCTCCACGGAAATCGCTGTCATTGGCGCCGGTCCAGCAGGATTATGCGCCGCTATTGAGGCAAGTAAATTGGGGGCGAAAGTTACCTTAATCGATGAAAATCCATTGCCTGGGGGACAGCTTTTTAAACAGATTCATAAATTTTTTGGTTCAAAAGAGCATTTAGCCGGTGTCAGAGGTTATGAGATTGGGCGGCAGCTGTTGGAAGAATTGGAAAAAAGCGACGCAGATGTCATGTTAAACAGTACTGCCTACGGCGTTTTTCGAGGTAACACCATTGGCGTCGTTCAAAAGAATCAACACTATGCCATTGAGGCGAAAAAAATTATTCTCGCCGCCGGCGGCAAGGAAAACTATATGGATTTTCCTGGAAGCACACTGCCAGGCGTTATGGGCGCCGGCGCAGCACAGACAATGATTAACGTCAATAGAGTGCTGCCTGGAAAACGGATTGTAATGTTGGGCTCCGGCAATGTCGGACTCATTGTCTCCTATCAGCTGATGCAGGCAGGTGCTAAGGTGGAGGCGTTAGTGGAGGCTGCGCCGGCCATTGGGGGCTATGGTGTTCATGCCGGAAAAATACGCCGTGCAGGCGTTCCGATTTTAACATCCCACACCATCAAGGAAGTTTATGGCGACGGAAAAGTAGAGGGGGTTATCATCGCCAAAGTGGATGAGAAATTCCAGCCGATTCCGCAGACAGAGCGTGCCATTGCCGCTGATACAGTCTGTCTTGCCGTTGGTTTAAATCCAATGACAGAACTTGCCCATATGGCAGGGTGTGAGTTTACGTTTATTCCGGCATTAGGCGGACATGTGCCAATGCATGATGACAATATGGCGACAACTGCGGAGGGCATTTATGTTGCCGGCGATATTACAGGGGTGGAGGAAGCGTCCTCTGCAATGGAAGAGGGAAAACTTGCAGGCATCGCCGCCGCGGCTAAGTTAGGCTATTTGGGAAAAGATGAGGCGGAAAAACTTAAAAATGAAGTGCAGGTACGTCTATCGGCTCTGAGAACAGGCATTTTTGGCGAAAAACGTCAGAAGGCAAAGACGGAACAGATGGGGCGGATGGAAGCGTATTTGAAAGAGAAAGGGGCGAATGCATGATGAAAGAAGGCGTGCGCTATACTGGAATCCCAAGTGCGGAGGAACTAAGTCATAGTTTTGGAATCCCAAGTGAAGAGCGAATGAAGCGGGGAAGAGTGGCTGTGATTGAGTGCGTTCAGGAAATTCCATGTAATCCATGCGAAGGCACCTGCCCTTTTGGTGCTATTAAAATTGGCAATCCTATCACCAATTTGCCTCATCTAGATGAGGACAAATGCACCGGCTGCGGCACATGCGTTGCCATGTGTCCTGGACAGGCAATTTTTTTGGTCAATGCTGCGTATTCTGAGACGGAAGGGGAAGTTTCTTTTCCTTTTGAATACCTGCCTGTTCCGAAAATAGGTGATGAAGTGGACGCAGTCAACCGCGGGGGAGAAGTGGTGTGCAAAGGCAGGGTGACAAGTGTGAAAAACCCTGTGGCGTATAAAAATACGTGTGTTGTGACAATTGCTGTGCCGAAAGAGTATATCAATGAAGTGCGCAGCATCAAACGGGTGGAAGGCTTTGCTTCCGAGACAGCGCCTGAAAAAAAGGAGCGTGCAAGTCAGCTGATCTGCCGTTGTGAGGAATTGACAAGGGGAGACATTGAAAAAGCTATTGACGAAGGGGCTACAACCATTGACGGTATCAAACGCCGCACCCGTGCCGGTATGGGGCTTTGTCAGGGAAAAAGCTGCGAGCGTTTGGTAGCACGTATTCTATCGGAGAAATTAGGCCGGCCGTTAGCAGAATTTTTGCCTGCTACCTATCGCGCCCCTGTGCGCCCGATTTCTATGGGCGTCATTGCAGATAATTGTGAGGAAGAAAATAAGATGGAGTAAAAAAAGGAGGAAGCAGTATGAAACGAGAGTATTTGGACTATGAAAAACGCCAGGCGATGATTGAGTATTTAATCAACCGCGCCACAGAGGCAGGAAAGCCTCTGACTGTAGCTTTCGTAGACGAGTCGCGGACTGTGATTTCTGTGACAATGATGGATGGTATGGCTTCAAGAAGTGTAGGGATTGTCAGTAAAAAAGCGTATACTGCTGCCTTCATGGGCCGGCGCACGGCGGACTGGTGGGCACAGATGAAAAAGCTTGGAATCGGCAATGAGGCTATGGGGGACCCGCAGCTATTGACCTATCTTCCAGGGGGCACGCCAATTTTTACGGCAGACGGCGATCTTTTAGGCGCTATTGGCGTCAGCGGCTGGACAATGGAAGAGGACCAGATGCTGGCGGACGAAGCGGTAGCATATTTACAGGACATCCAGAAATAACAAACGTTAAAACTAAGAATTTCATTGATTTAGAAAGAAGGCATTGTTGGCGCAAAGCAGTATTCTAGGAAAGGGGTTCTAGTTATGGTTAAGGTTATCATTCCTCTGTTGGTATTGATTGGAATCGTTGTCATAAAAAAGATACCAGTCATTGGCGGAAAAGTTCATTGGGCGCTTTTGATCTCCGGCGCAGTCGCTTTGTTGACTGCGGGCATTTATAACCCGATGGCATGGGTGAGCGCTTATATTGATGGTCTGGATCGGCTCTCTTGGGTTATCTTAATTGCAATTTTTGGAAGTATCTATGCGGAAACGCAAATTGCAATGGGTACGATGGATGTCGTTTTAGGCGCAAGCCGTTCGGCCTTTGGTCATTCGCCCAAGGGACTGTATATTGCCGGTATGATTACATTGATTCTGTTTGGGTCATTGCTGGGAGAAGGTCTTTCCGCAGCCTGCGTTGTAGGTGTTTTGATTATTCCACCGCTCATTGACTTGGGCATGGAGCCGGAACAGGTGTCTGCATCTTTGGTGCTGGGCGGGCTTTTAGGTTCTCTCTGTCCGCCAATGACAAACGCCATTGTGCTTTCTTCCTCCCTCTGTGGTGCCAATTACAATGAAGTGCTCAAATGGTCCTTTTTGACAGTTCCTTTCTGCTGTATTGTTATTGTTTCTTTTTATGCATTCCGCTGGATTAAAATTAAATCTTTGCCGGAGCATCTGATTCCAAAGGAAAAAGCTGGTACAATCCTCAAAAATGGTTTTGTGAAGCTTGTGCCTATGCTCACCTTAGTCCTCATTATGATTCTTGCTTATGGTCTATGGAATAGTTCTGTAAATACCAATGTCATTACATATCTTTGGGGCTGGCTGCAAAGTCTTGTGGCAGAGATTCCTTTTGTCAGCGGTCTTGGCAATATGATTGTTCTTTCTCTGCTCACAGTGACAATTATCGCCTGCTGCTTTAAGAGTACAAGACAGGTAGGGATCGGCACAGTCATTAAAAACGGCTGGAAAAAATATTTGCCTTGCGGCGCTGTTCATCTGTGCTGTGCACTCATGTTAGGTGGATTCTATGCCGCTGGTTATATCGACATTATTGCAGAATGGGCGGCAACCCTCAACACCCATATGCTGAAAATCGGCGGCGCGGCGTCCATGGGACTGATGGGTATGATTACAGGAAGCCAATCTACGACACAAAATGTTGTGTTAAGTTTCTTTGGTCCAGCTCTTGTGGCCACAGGAATGACGCCGGAAAGCGCAGCTCTTGCGGGAGCTCATATCGCAATGGGCAGCCAGGCATTCCCTCCAACAGACCTTTGTACGATCGTTGTGGCACCGTTGGTTGCCGGTGTTATTGGCAAAGACTGTGATTATGTGAAATCAATGATGAAATCGTTACCAGGATTTTTGTTCTTATTTGGGTTTGGTGTTCTATTGTTGTTTGTAAACTTTGCTTAGAGATAGAAAAGGAGGACAGAGGCTATGGCGACAGTCTATGGAAACACCACAAACTATGGTCAAAAAATAGGAATTTTAATGCTCAGCACCCATTTCCCTAGAGTGCCGGGGGATATTGGAAATGCCACAAGCTTCCCATTTCCCGTTGTCTATCGCACCATCAAGGAAGCGACAGCGGAAACAGTGGTAAATCAGGGAAATCCAGCGCTCATTGAGCCGTTTTGCGAAGCTGCAAGACAGCTGGAAGCGGAGGGCTGTCAGTGTATTGTCACAAGCTGCGGGTTTATGGCAATCTTCCATCGAGAGCTTGCGGCGGCAGTCCAAATACCAGTCATCGCTTCCAGCCTGCTTCAGGCCCGCCTGGTAAGCGCAATGCTTGGGCCAAAGAAAAAAGTGGGAATACTTACGGCCAAGGCTTCCGCATTGGGGGAAAAACATTTCGCGGGGGTTGGCATCACGGATGTGGATAAAGTTGTTTACGGCATTGAGGACACAGCGTTTGGTAAGACATTTTTTGACGACACAAATTACATTGATTTCGATTTGGCGGAAGCAGAGATGGTAAAGGTGGCCAAACAGATGGTGGCAGAAAACCCTGATGTGGGCGCTATCGTTTTGGAATGCACCAATATGCCGCCGTTTAAAAAGGCCATTCAGGAAGCCACAGGCCTGCCTGTCTTTGATATCATTGGATTGATAAAATATGTGCATGACGCCGTAGTCCCTAGCGGCTATCTCGGCTATATGTAAATTTTAACCATAAGGAGATATGCTATGAAAATTGTCAGTATAGACGTATTCGATTTCGCAAAATGCTTAGATTATGAAGACTGCGCGCCGATTTGCATACGAATTAACACCGATGAAGGTATTTGTGGTTTTGGGGAGGTAGGTTTAGCCTATGGCAATGCCCATCATGCAGGCGTAGCAATCATCAAAGATTTTGGACAGCTGATTTTGGGGATGGACCCGTTAAATGCAGAGGCAATCCGTGAAAAACTGTTCCGCACAACTTTTTGGGGCATGGGCGGCGGCACTATCATCAGTGCCGGTATGAGCGCCATTGATATTGCGCTTTGGGATATCAAAGGAAAATATTATCATATGCCTGTTTATCAAATGCTGGGAGGAAAGACCAACGAACGACTGCGGGCTTATGCCAGCCAAATTCAGTTTGATTGGGACAAAGAGGACCGCAATCTAAACGACCCGTCAGAGTATGCCCTCGCTGCAAAAAAAGCCATGGCTCAGGGCTATACGGCGGTGAAAGTTGACCCTGTGGGCGTGGCACAAAGCGGCAGATGGCAGAGATTACAGCAGGACGCCGACTGGAGACTGCGGGGGCAGCTGCCGCAAAATGTGCTGAAGCTTGTCAGAGCGCGGCTGGAGGCTATCCGTGAACTCAGCAGTGATTTAGATATTATTATTGAACTGCATTCCTTTACAGACACAAGCACAGCCATTCAGCTGGCAAACTATGTGGATGACCTGAACATTATGTACTATGAGGAGCCGGTACATCCTCTCAATCCTGTCTCTATGCGGGAAATCAAAGAAAAGATAAAAATTCCAATCGCTTCCGGCGAACGGATTTATACAAGGCTTGGATACCGCCCATTTTTTGAAAATCGGTCCCTCAGCGTCATCCAGCCAGATGTCTGCCTCTGCGGCGGTATTTCTGAGACAAAAAAGATCTGTGATATGGCTGATACCTATGATGTAAAGGTACAGGTGCATGTTTGCGGCGGTCCTATCTCCACCGCAGCCGCCCTCCATGTGGAGACTGCCATTCCGAATTTCTTGATTCATGAGGAACACTCCTATGCGATCAAAGAGGGGTTAAGACAGACCTGTCTATATGATTATCTGCCGGAGGACGGCTACCTTACAGCGCCGTCTCTACCAGGAATCGGTCAGGAGATCACGCCGCAGACGATGGAAAAAACTTTCGTCTACACCGTAAAATAAAAAGATACCCACGGGGAGGCCATTGCCCCTCGTGGCTTTTTACAATCGAATTTATATAGGAAAGGGAAGGAAGCAATATGAGTCATAACTATTCAGAAGCTACGATTGTCGTACACGGCAATCATGTAAAAAATGCCCAGGGGGCTCTTGCAACCCCGATTTATCAGACATCTACGTTTGTTTTTGACACAGCGGAACAGGGAGGACGCCGGTTCGCAGGAAAAGAAGATGGGTTTATTTACTCCCGTCTCGGAAACCCGACTACCAATGTGCTGGAACAAAAAGTCGCCCTGTTGGAAGGGGCGGAGGACTGCGTTGCTTTTTCCTCCGGCATGGGCGCTATTTCAGGTACGCTTTTCAGTCTCCTCAGTGCAGGAGAGCACTTATTGGCAGATAAAACGCTCTACGGCTGTACGTTTTCTCTGATAAACGAGTCTCTTCCTAGATTTGGTATTGATGCAGAGTGTATTGATATGTCTGATTTTGCACTGTTTCAAGCTTCCATGCGCAAAGATACAAAGATTGTCTATTTTGAGACTATCTCTAATCCAAGCATGAAGGTGATTGATATTGAGAGAGTCGCAGCTTATGCCCATGAAGTCAATCCTGACTGCCTTGTGGTGGTAGATAACACCTTTGCGACACCGCTATTGGTAAAACCTTTGGCTTTGGGGGCAGACATTGTCGTCCATTCCGCTACAAAATACTTAAACGGCCACGGCGATGTGGTTGCAGGATTTTCTGCCGGAAGAAAAGAGATCATCGATAGGGTACGGTCTGTGGGACTGAAAGATATCACAGGGGCAGTGATGGGACCACAGGAAGCGTTTCTTATTTTAAGAGGATTAAAGACATTGAAAGTACGGATGGATGCTGTCTGTGACGCAACGGAAAAAGTAGCGGCTTATCTGAAACAGGCGCCGGAGGTAGCGGCAGTGTATTATCCAGGATTTGAGGACAGCCCATATTATGAGATAGCAAAAAAAGAGCTGAAACGTTTTGGCGGCATGATTTCTTTTGAGATGCACAGTTTTGAGCAGGCAAAGGCCGTACTCAACAATGTAAAACTTTGCGCTCTAGCTGTAAGTTTAGGTGATTGTGAAACACTCATTCAGCATCCGGCGTCTATGACCCACTCTATGTGTACAAAAGAAGAGATTGAGGCGGCAGGATTTTCTGACCGACTGATCCGGCTTTCTGTTGGCCTGGAAGATGCAGAGGACATTATTGCAGATTTGAAACAGGCGTTTGCAGCAGCAAAATAAAAAAGAAAAACAGCCTTCCCTGGGGAGGGCTGTTTTTTTCACGGGATTCGGTTGTCAAGGTGGAAGGGAATTTGATATAATGAGTTGACGTTCCTGCCGTCTTTTTTTTCAGACGTAGGATTGCAGGCGCGTGAGAAGGAGAATTTTGTTGGAACATCTGATTTTATGTGGCGATAGTTTGGAATTGATTGAGCAGGTGCCAAAAAAAAGCGTGGACCTGATTGTTACATCGCCGCCCTATTGGGCAAAGAGAGTGTATAACGGCGACGGGGAGATTGGCACAGAGCCGACGCCGGAAGAATATGTGAAAAAAATGGCCGATTTTTTTGACAGAATGCGGCCTTATTTAAAAAAAGAGGGGAATGTCTTTGTCAATATCGGCGATACCTTTTTTGGCTCCGGCGCAGGGGCATGGAAAAAATACGTGGATGAGGATGGGAACATCACCCAGTATCAGAAGGATCGGAAAGAAAAATATTTCACAACAAAACCTCTGCAGCCGAAAATCAAGCAAAACGGAAAGCTGTATCAAAATAAGCAGATGCTTTTGATCCCTGCAAGATTTGCCATTGAAATGCAGGAGCGGGGATGGATTTTGCGGGACGATATTATTTGGAGAAAGCCAAATAAAATTCCGGCAAGCGTCAAGGACCGGTTTAACAATACCTATGAGCATGTGTTTCATTTTGTCCAGAACAAGAAATACTATTTTGATCTGGAGGCGGTGAAGGTGATGGGCGCCGGCGGAAAACTGAAAAATCCAGGAGATGTATGGGATATCAACACCCAGCCCCTCAGCGGAAATCACACGGCGACATTTCCAGAAAAATTAGTGGAGGAGATCGTCAAGTGTGCTTGCCCGACAGGCGGCTGTGTGTTAGATCCGTTTTTGGGCACAGGCACTACATGGCTAGCCAGCGAAACCCTTGGGCGCAGCTGTATTGGTTTTGAAATCAATCCATCCTTTTTTGATTTTGCAAAACAGCGGTTTCACCAGCGGTTTGGAGAAATGAGCGCCGTTCAGCAGAAACTGGATATTTAAAAAAGACAGGAGACGCTTCCTGTCTTTTTGTTTCATACGGCTTGCAGAGATAATTATCGGATATCGATGAAAGATCCCAAGCTTTTTATGAAACTGATAACTGGTATTGATAGAGGTTTCTTTTCTGACTGCTTTTGATCCGAAATTTTGTGCCGTGATTGTGGCCTGTACGAGCGTCAAAGTCGATATAGATTTCCCCCTGTTTCAGCAGTTGCAGGAAGTTTTCCAACGACGGGTTGATATAAACTTCAAAGTGATCGTATTTAAAATATTCAACATCCTTTTCTTTTTTCCGTTGGGCGGAAACATACATCAAATGTTTCAGTTTTGTTTTTAGCTTCTTTTCAATCTTGCCCATAGGTCCAGTAAGGTTTTGGGTCTAAGGTTTGGGCAGCGGCGTCTCTGACATCCTCCTGCCACTTTTGATGCCGTTTTTCTATTTTCTCAAAACAAAAGTCTACATAGACGATCTGTTCTGTCTCATCAATCTTTACCTGAAAACCGCGGTCGCTATGGGTTTTTGTACTGATTGTCTGCCGAAAAGACCGTTCGGTAAGGGGATAGTCTATACCGGCTTTCTGATGGGCCCAGCCATATTTGGGAAGGAATATTGCCGAAATGAATTTGGCTTTCCTTGGAAGGGGCTCTGCATGAAATAAAGTGAGAAGAGAGGAGGTATCTAAGCGCTGACTTTTCAGTTCCCATGTGCCAAAATCCGGCATCGGACGGTTATTTTCTGCTATGTGGAGAAGATCTTCCAAAGTGTTGCCGACGCCGCCAAAGTTTCCTGGTCTTTGGTTTTGGATCCAGCCCATGTCCCGAATTTCTTCCAGCCGTTTTTTTAAGACCTCCAAATCCTGATTTTTCATAAAACTACCTCCTTTGTTACGGGATTCAAAGTCCTACTGCCCATACTGTTTTCGATATTCCGTAGGCAAGGTATGGGTGACGCTTTTAAAGGCAGATGTGAATTTTCCCTGGGTCTCATAGCCTACTTCTGCTGCGATATGGGCGATACTTTCGTTTGTGGAGCGCAGCAGCTTCATGGCCTCCCGAATGCGGTACTCTTTCATATAAGTGGCAATGGGCAGGCCATACACGGCTTTAAATACTGTTTTCAGGGAAGAGGTATTAATTAAGTACTGTTTGGCAAGCTCCTCAATGGTGTAGCGCTTGGATAGCTGTAAGGTGAGAAGCTGATGGATTTCTTTGATGATCTCCACTTGAGCGGCGCTGTATTGGTTTAATTTTTTCTCCTGATTTGGGTGTACTCTGCTTAAATAGAGAATTAGCTCCTGCACTTTTAGTTTTGCATAGGCAATCCGCAAGTGCTCCGGCAGGTCATACAAAACAGAAAAAATACATGTGATGTCCTGGTTAGAAGGAATCGCTATAGGTTTTTGCCGCAGACAGAAGGTCTCATACAGGCTGTCAAAATCCATCTTAGCTTCTTCTAGAATTTTCGGCGCCTGCTGTTTTAATACGTTCAAATCCAGACAAACAGTAATTCCTTCAAAGCAACCTAAAGGCAGTGTCATTACAGAATCTGCACAGCAATCCATAGCGTGCAAAGAAAGGTCCCCTGTGTCAAGATAAATGGACATCCCTTCTTTCATATTCCAGCCAATTCTGCCGAAACGACAGTGATTGATCTCCAGCATTGTTTTTGTGGCGTTGTGCTGAAAATGAACCTTGTCTGCCAAAAATTGGTTGAAGCAAACGTCAATGCCTGGAAAAACATGGTAGATATCCACTTTGCCTTTTCCCTCTGTATGAATTGTCAGGTGCTCGGCTAACGTGAGGGTATCGGAGATGTGTTCTAAGGGCCAGCGTGTCACCAGGGCGCCGGTGTCAACCGCTAACAGTGATTTTTCCAGGGCAGTGCTGTAGTCACGGTTCATAGAGATGTTCTCCTCCTTCAATCTACATAGGTTATAGGGATGGACAGGAGATTTCTACTAGCTTTTCTATCATATGATGGAGAAGTTGTGCTGTGTCAGAGCTGGACGCTTTATAATAAACCTCTTTTCCGTCCCGCCGGCTGACAATTAAACCACCAGCTTTTAGCCTGGTTAAGTGATGACTGACTGCGGGGCTTGTCATCTGTACAATGGCGGAAATGTTGATGACACACTCCTCACAGTGGCATAATAACCAAAAGATCCGAATTCTGCTTTCATCACCTAACAGTTTAAAAATCTCGCTGACTAGCTGAAATTCTTCTGATTTTGGCATTTGCTCCCAATGTTGTTCGATTGGCTGCCCATGGTCATGGGGTAGTTGTGTATGGCTCAAAATACTGCCTCCTTTTTATATTCTGCATTTATTTTAACGATTGATTTTTATTTTTTATAAAAGAATCGATAGATTCCCCGTTGAAAAAAATAGGAAAAACCAGTAGAGAAACGAAATTTCTCATAGAGCTCTTGTCTGTTTTCCAAAAGAGATACTAAAAAGAATAGAGAAAATGACTCTTTTGGAAAAAAAAGAAAAACCAGCAGAGAAACGAAGTTTCTCATAAAAGTTCTTTGGTTCCTTTCTTTCAAGAAAGGAACAAGCAAGAAAGGAACAATTCTTAATATTAATAATAATATCAACAAAGATCGGTTGTCAAATCCTATCCATCTCCGTTGGCCCAAATAGAAATACTTTTTTTCCAATTAGAAACATTCTTCCTTTTCCCATTGACTACAAAGAAAGAAATGTGTATATTGTAATCAACGATTAAACAATTATTTAATCATAAAAAAGACGAAAGGAAGTATGCGATATGAAAAAAACATATAAAATTGATGTGGACTGCGCCAATTGTGCAAATAAAATGGAAGAGGCTGCCAAACGTACCCCTGGAGTAAAGACTGCTGCAGTAAATTTTATGACACTGAAAATGCATGTGGAGTTTGAAGAGGGGCAGGACCCAAAATCCGTGATGGAATCTGTCCGCAAAAACTGTAAAAAGGTGGAGAGTGACTGCGAAGTCTATATTTAATTATTTTATGGTAAAAACTATCGTATATGGAAAAGGAGGCGGAAACAGTGAATCGAAAACAGAAAAAAATGCTGATCCGTATTGTTCTTTCAGCAGCTTTTTTGATCGCTCTGCATTTTGTTCCGGCACAAGGTGCAGTTCGGTTTCTTCTGTATATGATTCCATATCTTATCATAGGATATGATATTTTAATCAAAGCAGCCAAAGGAATTGTCAACCGTCAGGTGTTTGACGAAAGTTTTTTGATGGCGGTGGCGACCATCGGTGCTATTGCCCTTGGTCTTTCGTACAATGGCGATTACGTGGAAGCAGTTGCGGTCATGCTGTTTTATCAAATCGGCGAGTGGTTTCAAAGCTATGCTGTGGGCAAAAGCCGAAGAAATATCAGTGATTTGATGGATATTCGCCCAGATTATGCCAATGTGGAAAAAGACGGCAAACTGGAACAGGTAGACCCAGACGAGGTGGAAATCGGAAGAGTGATTGTTGTGCAGCCTGGAGAAAAAGTGCCTATTGACGGCGTAATCATCGAGGGTACTTCCAGCCTAAACACCAGCGCTCTCACCGGTGAAAGCCTGCCTCGGGAAGCAAAAACCGGCGACGATATCATTAGCGGCTGCATCAATATGACAGGAGTTTTAAAAATTCGTACCACAAAGGAATTTGGTGAGTCTACCGTGTCTAAAATTTTAGATCTGGTAGAAAATGCAAGCTCTCGAAAATCCAAGTCCGAAGATTTTATCTCGAAATTTGCGCGGGTATATACCCCTGCAGTTTGTTACGCGGCATTGGCCCTTGCTGTGGTGCCTCCAGTTGTTTCCATGCTGGTTTTCGGTCAGGCAGCACAGTGGGGTGCGTGGATTTATAGAGCACTGACCTTTTTAGTCATTAGTTGTCCTTGTGCATTGGTGATTAGTATCCCTCTAAGCTTTTTTGCCGGCATTGGCGGCGCAAGCAAGGAAGGCATTTTGGTGAAAGGCTCCAATTATTTGGAGACACTGTCTCAGACGAAATATGTAGTTTTTGATAAGACTGGTACCCTCACTCAAGGCGTATTTGAGGTAAGCGGTATTCACCACAATGAAATGGAGAACGAGAAGCTATTGTACTATGCAGCATTGGCGGAAAGCGCATCCTCCCATCCAATCAGTAAAAGTCTGCAAAGGGCCTACGGCAAGGAAATCGACCGCTCACGAGTGACAGAGATTGAGGAAATCAGTGGTAATGGCGTGCTTGCCAAAGTGGACGGTGTGGAGGTTGCCTGCGGTAACGACAAGCTGATGGAGCGGCTGAAGATTTCTTACACAGACTGCCATTGTGTGGGAACCATTATCCATATGGCTATTGACGGTGCCTATGCAGGACATATAGTCATTTCTGATGTAATAAAACCCCATGCCAAAGAAGCGGTCTTGTCGCTGAAAAAAGCGGGCGTAGAAAAAACGGTGATGCTTACCGGCGACAGAAAGGCTGTGGCAGAGCAGGTTGCCGCTTCCTTGGGGCTGGATGAAGTTTACAGTGAACTTTTGCCTGAGGGTAAAGTATCAAAAGTAGAAGAATTGTTGACTAAGAAATCAGATAAGGCAAAGCTTGCCTTTGTCGGCGATGGCATCAATGATGCGCCTGTGCTTTCCAGAGCGGATATAGGTATCGCCATGGGCGCTATGGGCTCTGATGCAGCCATTGAGGCGGCGGATGTTGTTTTGATGGATGATGATCCTCTAAAAATAGCAAAAGCCATCAAAATTTCACGCAAATGCCTCAATATTGTATACCAAAACATTGTTTTTGCCATCGGCATCAAACTGATTTGTTTAGCGTTAGGTGCTATGGGTCTTGCAAACATGTGGTTTGCTATATTCGCTGATGTAGGGGTAATGATTTTAGCGGTTTTAAATGCCATTCGGGCGCTGTTTGTGAAAATTCTATAAATATTTTCTCTGGCCTGTCAGGTATAGTTTTATAAGAATTGGCAAAAGATACTTCTGATCCCTAGGATACGGAAAGGAAGTGTTAGATATGGAAGTAAAAATTGTGGAGGGCTGTGTCAGCTGTGGGTTATGTGTCAGTTTATGCCCAGATGTGTTTGAGATGAATGAAAGCGGAACAGCAGAGGTACAAAAAAAACCGGACCAGGAGGAATGGGAAAAAGTGAAAGAGGCGTCGGAGGGCTGTCCAGCCGGCGTTATCCATATCCAGTCTGCAGAGACAATGCGCCAGGTGCTCTGAGCAGGGAAAAAATCCCTGCTTTTTTTATTTGTTGGTCAAAAGAGGGAACAATTGGAATATCCCCTTGAAATATCCAGTGCTTTCATATAGAATATTTACGTATTAATAATGGCAAAAATGAATTTTAGGGGGATAACAGATGAAATTTTATAAAAAAGTAACGGCAGTTTTGGTTTCTGCGGCAGTAGCCCTTTCGTTGGGCGGCTGTACAACAAGAGAAAATAATGTGAAGTCGTCTGGACCGACAGAGATCACAAAAGACGGCGACTCCTCCCAGCCTGTGCCTAATCCAAGCGGCAGCGATTCTGCGTTGACCGGTGTACCTAATGTGACAAGCGATAACGAATATATTTTGGCAGCATTTGATAAAGTACAAAATACAATCAGCTACCAAGGTGTTTTGAAAAATTCCGTGGAGATGACCATTGGGGACAGCACATCAAAAACAAATGTGGAGACAAATACAACCATGCACAGCGATACTATGACGCTGAAAGTGGATCGCACCATTGAGGCAGATGGCGTTAAGACACAAAGTGCTATGTATATTTTGCCAGGGGAAGACGGGGTCTATGTCTACGCGGAAGGGGAGGACGGCTGGTCCAAACAGAAGCTAGATGAAAACGGTTTGTTTTTTGTAGTTTTAAGCTATGATTACTGTGGGTTTGCCAGTGTGATTCTCTCCAAAATCGATCAGTGTACAGAGGGAGAAAAAGAGACGCTGGACGGAAAGAATGTCATTAGAATTGACGGTGTTCTTCCAGCAGGAAGTTTGCCGACAGTTGCAAGCTATACCCGCGCATTTGATTTGGTTGGTCTAAGCGATCTTCCAGAAACGTATTACGAAGGCGTGGAAGATACGCCAATCAGTGTGTGGATTGATGAGGAAACAGGATATCTGGTAAAATACAGCATTGATTATGCAAAGGCGCTGACAAAAGCCTCTGCAAATCTAATCAAAGAAACCAGCCCAGAATCTGAAGAGAATGCACCTTCTTTTGCTGTCTACAGCGCAGAGGTAATTCTGAGCAATTTTGAGCAGGCGCCAATGGTGAACCTTCCGGCAGAGGCGGAAAACGCAAAGCTCTATGAGCCTCCGACAGAGGAAGAAAATTCTTCTGCTCAGGAATAATAAAAAAATAAGGCGCTTTTTCTGTCTGTGAACGCAGAGGAAAGCGCCTAAAAATAAGAATTAGGAGATTATGTATCAATGATAAGTGCAAACGGCGTGTCCCTCCAATATGGCGGGCGAGTATTATTTCAAGATGTAAATGTAAGCTTTACCAAAGGAAACTGTTATGGTCTCATCGGTGCAAACGGTACTGGAAAATCCACCTTTCTGCGGATTTTGTCCGGTGAACTGGAGCCCAACAAAGGGGATGTGTTTATTACCCCAGGAGAACGAATGGCGGTATTAAAACAGGATCACTTTATGTTCGACGATTTTGAAGTGGTAAAGACAGTGCTTTATGGCCATAAGCGTCTGTATGATATTATGCAGGAAAAAGACGCTCTTTATATGAAACCAGACTTTAACGACGAGGACGGCATTCGTGTCAGCGAACTGGAAGGAGAGTTTGCAGAGCTAGACGGCTGGAATGCAGAAAGCGACGCAGAAAAGCTTCTCAACGGCTTAGGGATCACTACAGAATACCACTACAAAAAAATGAACGAACTGACAGGGGCGCAGAAAGTGAAAGTGCTGTTGGCGCAGGCTCTTTTTGGAAACCCCGATATTCTTTTGTTAGACGAGCCTACCAACCACTTGGATTTGGCGGCAATACAATGGCTGGAAGACTTTTTGCTGGAGTTTGAAAACACGGTCATTGTTGTCAGCCATGACAGACATTTTTTAAATAAAATCTGTACGCATATTGCTGATATTGATTATGGCAAGATTACAATGTATGTAGGAAACTATGACTTCTGGTATGAGTATACCCAGATGACCCAAAGACAGCTGAAAGATCAGAATAAACGGACAGAACAGAAGATAAAAGAACTGCAAGAGTTTATCGCCCGTTTCAGTGCCAACGCTTCCAAGTCCAAACAGGCGACATCGAGAAAAAAATTGTTGGATAACCTTCAGATGGACAATATCAAAATTTCCAGCCGCCGCTATCCGTTTGTAAACTTTAAACAGGATCGTGAAGTCGGAAACGACGTTTTGACAGTAGAAGGTATTTCTAAAACAATCGACGGCCGAAAGGTGCTCAATGACGTAAGCTTTGTCGTAATGCCAAACGATAAGATCGTTTTTGTCGGCGCTGATGAGATTGCCAGGACAACACTGTTTCAGATATTGATGGGAGAAATGGAACCAGACGAGGGCTCTTTCAAATGGGGGATTACAACCAGTCGTTCCTATTTCCCAAAGGACAACTCTGCTTATTTTGACGGATCAGAGGATTCCCTTGTAGATTGGCTTAGACCTTGTGCCAAAGATGGAGAAAACTACGACAGTGATATCCGTGGATGGCTGGGCCGTATGCTTTTTAGCGGGGATGAGGCGTTAAAGAAAGCAAGCGTTCTTTCCGGAGGTGAGCGCGTGCGGTGTATGCTGTGCCGGATGATGATGAGCGGTGCCAACGTCCTTTTATTGGATGAGCCGACAGCCCATTTGGATTTGGAAAGCATTACAGCATTAAATGAAGGCTTGATCGATTACAAAGGCACACTGCTTTTTGATTCCCATGACCACCAGTTTGTGCAGACTATTGCAAACCGTGTCATAGAAATTATGCCAAACGGTGTTATTGACCGAAGAGAGACCTTTGATGAATATATCGCAAATGAAGATTTGGAAAGTCTCCGGATGCGGTTTAGCAACTAAACAAAGGAAGGGGAAAGAGGAATGATTAACGGAAAGATCGATTTAAGAAGCGACACAGTGACTGTGCCGACAGAACAAATGCGTCAGGCGATGTTTGAGGCTCAGGTAGGCGATGACGTCTATGGTGATGACCCTACTGTAAACCGTCTGCAACAGCTTGCGGCAGAAATGTTCGGGAAAGAGGGGGCAATCTTTGTGCCTTCTGGTACAATGAGCAATCAATTGGCGCTGTTTTGCCATGTAGAACGGGGTCAGGAGATTATTTTACCTGACGAATGTCATGTGGTTGTCCATGAATGCGGCGCACCAGCGGTTCTTGCAGGCGCTCAGTTACGATGCATTCAATGTGTCAATGGGGAAATGCCGTTGGAAGTGATAGAACGTTCCATCCGAAAGGATCCGACAGATATTCACCAGCCGTCAACAGGGCTTATCACCTACGAAAACGCGGATTCCAACGGCAAAGTGCGGTCAATTTCCTACATGAAGGCTGTGAAAGAGCTGGCAGAAAAATATCATCTGCCGGTACATATTGACGGCGCTAGATATTTTAACGCTGCAGCTTTTTTGGAAACTGATGTGAAGGAAATGGCACAATACTGTGATACTCTTTCTGTTTGTCTTTCCAAAGGACTGTGTGCACCCATTGGCACAGTTTTGTTAGGTCCAGCGGAGTTTATCGAAAAAGCCCGCAGAAGAAGAAAGCTTTTAGGCGGCGGCATGAGACAGGCTGGATTTTTGGCAGCAGCAGGCATTCTTGCTTTGGAAAAAATGAGCGGCCGTCTGAAAGAAGACCATCAGTTGGCTGAGTATTTGGCGGATCGCCTGGAGGAAGTACAGGGTATTGAAGTGATGAAAGACCGTCGTGATATCAATATGGTATTTTTCCGAATGGATGGATACAGCATGGCACCAGAACAGTTGGTGGAGAAAATGAGAGACAACAATATTTTAATCAATGGCGCAGATGAGGGAGTTATGCGGTTTGTAACACATAACTACGTCACAAAAGAGGAAATCGATCAAGTGATTGACCTGATGAAACAACAGTAAATGGGTGCAGGGAAAGTGGTTAATCACACTTTCTCTGTAGCAAAAAAAATTAATTTTGGAAAAAATTATGGGAAAAGCTGAAATTATAAGTTCATTTATGTTCAGTTTGACTATTGATTTTTGTTGGATAAAAGAGGATAATAATCATCAATAAATCAACTACATACAAAAAATACGAAGATGAGGATCAGTACTACAGCATTTGATCTTCAGAGAGTCGCCCATTGGTGGAACGGCGGCGCAGGCACTGTACGAATATCACCTCGGAGTATTTCGCTGAACTTAAAGTAGGCGCAAACGGCAGCATACCGTTATCATGCTTTGAGCGGTCATCTTTCCAGATGGCAAGTAGAGTGGTACCGCAGAGATTTTCCGTCTTTGTCTCTTCATAAGAGATAAAGGCGTTTTTTTGTTTTAGTTGATTTATCAATCAGGGGATTGTTTTCTATAAAATTTATGACAAATGGAGGTAGTAAAAATGGGACAGATTTTAGGTAAGTACTATGATAAGGATTGTAATTTAGGTATGTTAAAAGGCAAGACTGTAGCGATTATCGGTTACGGCAGCCAGGGACATGCCCATGCCAATAACCTGAAAGAAAGTGGCGTAGATGTTGTTGTAGGACTGAGAAAAGGTTCTAAAAGCTGGAACAGCGCAGAAGAAGCTGGCTTAAAAGTTATGGAGACCGCAGAAGCTGCAAAGGCCGGAGATTTTATTATGATGTTAGTTCCTGATGAAAAACAGGCTGATATTTATAAAGAAGCAATTGAGCCAAACTTGAAAAAAGGCGACACACTGATGTTTGCTCATGGCTTTAACATCCACTTTAAACAAATCGTTGCTCCAGACGGCGTTGATGTAAGTATGGTTGCACCAAAAGGCCCTGGCCACACAGTAAGAAGCCAATACGTAGAAGGCAAAGGCGTTCCATCTCTGATCGCAATTTATCAGGACTGCTCCGGTAGAGCAAGAGATAACGCGTTGGCATATGCTTCCGGTATCGGTGCTGGACGTGCTGGTATCCTTGAGACAACATTTAGAGAAGAGACAGAGACAGACCTTTTCGGCGAACAGGCTGTGCTTTGCGGTGGTGTCACACACTTAATGCAGGCTGGTTTTGAAACGTTGGTAGAGGCAGGATATGCACCTGAAATGGCATATTTTGAATGTATCCATGAAATGAAACTGATTATTGACCTGTTAAATGAAGGCGGTTTTGCCCGCATGAGATATTCTATCTCTGATACAGCAGAGTACGGCGATTACGAGATTGGACCTCGTATTATCACAGACGCAACAAAGGCAGAGATGAAGAAAGTTCTCCACGAAATCCAGGATGGTACATTTGCCGGCAAGTGGATTGCAGAAAACAAAGCGAGCGGAAGAGCTCATTTCTTAGCAACTCGTCAGCTGGAAGCAGAACAGCAGCTGGAAAAAACAGGCGCAGAACTGCGTAAAATGATGACTTGGTTAAAGAAATAATTCTATCACAATACAAAAACTATCATCGAAAACTTGACAGCTGACCTAAAACAGTTTGGGTAAGATATATTATGGATAGGCAGCTGTCATGCAGAATTAGGTGAAAAAAATATGCTGGATATGGTTGATTGCAACTGTGTCCAGCATATTTTTTTGTCTATCTGTATTTCTTTTGTCTCCGACGCTTTTTCGTGATGATTCATTGAGCTTTTTAATGTTTCATTTCAAGATTTCTATTTGCATCGTTATCAATGCCAAAGGCGATAAGGAAAGGACCCTATTTTTCAACGTCAAAGACCTTTCTTGTGGTTAATTCTCTATAAACTTCACGAAACATTTTGTTCAGAAAATAGTGTTACCTTCGATAAACATCATATTTTATAGAGTTTTTGTGTTGTAAAAAAATAGTGCTAGTTTTTTATGTGATGATTTGTGAATCTTTTTGTCGCTTTTGTGTGGAGAGTTTTGGTGTGGCATGTTATAATAATTTTGTGTAAACGCTTGTGTTTTTCTACAGTACATTACCCAATTTTCCGTTCACATTTCCAGTAGACTTTTGGTCGCATTTCATTTTGTTGGTAGGGGGCAGAGTGCGAAACGGAAAGCGCCAATATAGATATTGGGGGTATCGAAAGATTAGGAGCGAATGAAGAAATTATGGGATGAAGGTATCCTGACACAAGAAGTATTCATGCAAAAGAGAACGTGATTCTAGAAAAAAAGTTAAAAACAAAAGAAAGAGGAGAGAGAAATGGGGAGACAATCTAAAATGAGAGTATGTAAAAATTGTGGTAATTCACTTCCAGACAAGGAAATTATATGCCCTTCATGCGGAGCAAAGAATAAGAAGCCGGTGTATAAAAGATGGTGGTTCTGGGTGATTGTTGTATGTTTTATTATTGGTGCAGCTTCAAGCAGTGGTACAAAGTCTAATCCTGCTGACGATAGCTTAGCTTCTGCAATTTCTTCTGAAACAAAAAGTGGCGCTGTTTCTACAGACCCATCTTCTGAAACAAAAAGTGGTGCTGTTTCTACAGACCCGTCTTCTGAAGAGGCAAAGGATGTTTCCTCAAGTGAACCCGCTGAAAAAGATTCTGTTCCTTCAGAGTATAAATCTGCCCTGAGAAAAGCTGAAACCTACAGTAATCTGATGTTTATGTCAAAGGCTGGAATTTATGACCAGCTTGTGTCTGAATTTGGTGAGCAGTTTTCTGCAGATGCTGCCCAGTATGCGATAGACAATCTTGCTGCGGACTGGAATGCGAATGCGTTGGCAAAAGCAGAGACCTATGCAAAAACAATGAAAATGTCAAAAGCAGGGACCTATGACCAGCTGATTTCAGAGTATGGAGAAAAATTCACACCAGAAGAAGCCCAATACGCCGTTGATCATGTGGAGGCTGATTGGAAATTAAATGCACTGGCCAAGGCAGAGACTTATCAGGAGATGATGAGTATGTCTCCTAATGCTATTTATGATCAGTTGGTTTCGGAGTATGGAGAAAAATTCACACCAGAAGAAGCCCAATACGCCATTGATAATTTAAGTTGACAGTTCTCAATTTAAGACATGGAAAATTATTATCCAATTTTTACCGTTTGTCTCACAGACAAGCGGTTTTTGTTTATTAAAAAACCCCAGTTTTACTTGGGGATAGTTTTTAAATATAATTTTAAGGATGTTATGAAACATCCTCTTGTATTTCAGTCCTTTTCTTCCTCTGTCAAGCCCACTAAATAATCAATGCTTGTACCATAAAACTGCGCTAGTCTGATAAATGCCTCAATAGGTATGTTGATTTTACCGCTTTCGTAATCAGAATAAGTCGCTTGACTAACGAACAGAATTTTTGCAATTTCTTCTTGCGTGTAATCGTGGTCTTCTCTTAAATTTCTGATTTTTTCAAATCTCATAGCGGTTCACCTCATAAAAAGATTACAATATAGGACTTACCGATATTGAATTTTATAGGTATTACCTATATCATTTTGAGAATATATCCGGCGATTAGAAAAACAGGAGAAGGAAAGCTTTTAAAATAAACTGGAGGAAAAATAAAAATAGAATTATAATAGAAGAAAACAGAACGCAGTCAAACGTGAGATAAGGGAAGAATCATCCCGCAAGAAAAATAAAGAGGTGATCGATGTGATTTTAGGTATTGGCAGCGATATTGTAAAAATTGATAGAATTCGACAGGCAATAGAAAAACCTTCGTTCCTGGAAAAGTATTTTAGCATAGCGGAGCGAGAATATTTTGCCGCTCATTCTATGCGGGCAGAAACTGTGGCCGGATGTTTTGCCGCCAAGGAGGCTGTTGTGAAGGCTATGGGCACAGGATTTCGTGGGTTTTCTCCCATAGAGGTGGAAATTTACCACAGAGAGAACAGTCGGCCTGGAGTGCGTCTTGTGGGCCGATGTGAAGCGGTAGCCAAAACTCTTTTCATCCGAAGTATCCATATCAGCATCTCTCATGAAAAGGAATACGCTGTTGCCGTTGCAATGGCAGAAGGGGAGGGAAAAGAATGATGAAGCTATCCACTGGAGAGCAGATGCAAAAAATCGATGAACTGACCATAAAAAAAGCAGGGATTCCTGGAATTGTCTTAATGGAAGAAGCTGCCATGGCAGTGGCTAGACAGGCAGAAAAAGAGCTGTCTGAAAAGAAAGAGGCCCGTATTTTAATCGTCTGCGGCGCAGGCAATAACGGCGGCGACGGATTTGCAGCGGCAAGAATTCTTCATACCATGGGATTTCAGGTGGAGGTTCTTTTTTTCGGCAGGGAAGAAAAGTTAACAGAGGATGGAAAAACAAATTTTGCCGCTGTAAACTATCTTGCCATCCCTGTTTACGGCAAAGAAAAAGGAACCCATGAGTTTTTATCCCGTTTTGATTTGGTAATAGACGCTCTTTTGGGCACAGGACTTCACGGGACTGTGCGGCCAGAGGCCCAAACTTTGATAGAAGCCATCAACGAAAGCGGTGTGCCGGTGCTGAGCGTGGATATTCCTTCCGGTGTGGACAGCAATACAGGCAAAATTTTGGGAAAAGCAGTCAAAGCATCTGTTACAGTGACGTTTGTTTTGCCAAAGATTGGACAAATGCTCTATCCAGGACGGGAATACTGCGGCCGTCTGGTTGTGGCACAGATTACGACGCCAAAGAAAATAATCGACAGTATGGAGTTAAAGGGAAGAGTCTTGGATGACAAAACGGCTATCTCTCTTTTGCCCAAACGGGAGAAACGCAGCAATAAAGGCTCCTTTGGCAAGCTTCTTTCCCTCTGCGGCTCAGAGCGCATGGCAGGGGCAGCAGTTTTTGTAGCGCAAAGTGCTTACCGGTGCGGCACAGGGCTTGTGACGTGTGCTGCGCCCAAAAAGGCAGTAGAAGTGATGCAGGGGCTTTTGCCGGAAGCTGTTTATTTGCCTGTGACAGGAAAAGAGGGACAATTTTCAGAAAATGATCTGGAACCATTAGTTTCGGCGCTGGAAACTGCCACAGCGGTTGTTGTGGGGCCGGGGCTTGGCGGCGGAGAAGGGGTAAGAGGATTTATGAAAAAACTTTTGCCGAGGCTTACAAAACCTATGCTGCTTGACGCTGATGGATTAAATGCCTGCGGAAGGGACTGGGGCATCATAAAAAATTGTTCAGCGCCCAAAGTCATTACGCCGCACCCTGGAGAGATGGCAAGGCTGACGGGAAAGTCAGTGGCAGAAATTTTATCGGACCCTCTGTGGGCGGCGCTTTGTTATGCAGAACAAAGTGGGGCTGTGACGCTGTTAAAGGATGCTTCCACTGTGATTGCGGCGCCGGATGGTCGGTTTTTTGTCAATCCTACAGGGAGCTCCGCCCTTGCCAAAGGGGGAAGCGGCGATGTGCTGAGCGGATGCATCGCGGCGTTTTTGGCCCAGGGAGTGGAACCTTTTTTGGCCGCCGCCCTAGGCGCCTATCTTCACGGACGGGCGGGAGAGCTATGCGGTTTTGAGCAGACAGAGTACAGCCCTATGGCAAGAGAGATTGCAGACAAAATTCCGGCGGCAATCAATTCGCTTTGGAAAGCTTTTTCATAAGAGAGAAGAAACTGCCATAAAATAGAACATAATCTGATAAGGAGTTTATGTGATGGCAGGAAAGAAAAGATTATTTGCGGCAGTAGCCGCGCTGATGTTAGCTCTCTGTGGCTGTTCTGGAGAACAGAAGTTAAGCGACATGCAGAGAGTACAAAAGACGCTGACGGAGATGGAAACTTATGCCTGTGAGGGGCAGTTGACACGAATCAGCAATAAAGGCGAAAAAAACTATGGTATACGGCAGTATTACAAAAATACAGGACAGTACCGGCTGGAAATGACGTCGCCGGACCAGGTGGCAGGCAACTATATTGTCTGCGACGGGGAAAAAATTTACCAATACACCAGTCAGGGAGGCGTGCTGAAAGACGTGCCGGAGCAGGCTCAGAGAAACGAGTTATTTTTAGGCGCCTTTATCAAAAACTATATGCAGTCGGAACACGTGTCAGTGGCAGTGGGCAACTTTGACGAATCCAAGTGCCTGGTACTGGAGGCTCACATTCCTGGAAACAACAAATATCTTGCCACAGAAAAGCTGTGGGTAGATCGAGAGACAGATCTTCCTGTGAGGCTTGCCATCTATGACGCAGGGCAAAAGGAAAGATATGTTGTCACATACGATAAATTTGTGTATAATGAAAAATTATCAGACGCGATATTTGAGATACCGCAATAGGAGGCGTAAGTACAAATGATAGATTGTGAAAGGGCGGTTGCCGAAATAGATTTGGACGCGGTGGAGGAAAATATCCAAGCCATTCAAGCTCTCATAGGGCCGCAGGCAAAGGTGATGGGTGTCATTAAGGCAGATGCTTATGGCCACGGTGCGTTGGAGGTCGCCAAAGTTCTAGAGGAAAATGGCGTGGAGCGTTTTGCAGTGGCGCTGCCGGACGAAGGCATTGAGCTTCGAAAGGGCGGAATTGAGGCGCCGATTCTTTCTTTAGGCTATGCACCGATCCAAAAAGCCCAAGATATGATTCAGTATGATATCGCTCAGACTATTTTTTCTGTACAGTCAGCCGAAGTCCTTTCTCAGGCGGCGCAAAGCATTGGCAAAAAAGCCAAAGTACATATTAAAATCGATACGGGAATGGGCCGTATTGGGTTTCTTCCAGGACCTCAGGCAGTGGAGGAGATTGTAAAAATCTCAACCCTTCCTTTTTTAGAGCTGGAAGGAATTTTTACCCATTTTGCTGCGGCAGACGAGTTGGAGAAAGACTTTACTTATCAGCAGAAGGAAAAATTTGAATCCATGGTTGAGGCGCTGAAAAAAAGAGGCGTTTGTTTTCCTGTAGTCCATGCCGCCAATTCCGCAGGGCTGATGGATTTTGACTGTCTGAAATTTGACTGCGTCCGTGCCGGCATTATTCTTTACGGCCTGTATCCATCAGACGAGGTAAAAAAAGATCGGTTGCAATTAAAACCAGTGATGAGTGTGCGCTCTGTGGTAAGTTTTGTAAAGGAAGTGCCGGCAGGGACGCCGATTAGCTATGGCCGTACTTTTGTGACGAAAAGAAAAAGTATGATTGCGACTGTTCCCATTGGATATGCCGACGGCTATGTCCGTGGAATGCAGCAGGGAGGACGGATGATTGTCCGCGGCTGCTATGCGCCGATTGTAGGTCGGGTATGCATGGACCAGTGTATGATTGATGTGACAGATATCCCTCAGGTGAAAATTGGGGATTTGGTGACAGTCATCGGCAAAGATGGCGAAGCGGAAGTGACTTGCGACGAAGTGGCGGAAGTTTTAAACACCATTAACTATGAAATCGTATGCATGATTGGCCGTCGTGTGCCAAGAAAGTATTACCGTCACGGAAAAAAACAGGCAACAAAATATTTTGCGCCCAATATGGAATAAAAGTTCAGCAATTGGAAATACTCCTGATACGGAGGTTTTCTTTACAGTAGAAAAAAGGAACCGCAGCCGTAAACGAACATATGGAGTGTGAAAAAAATTGGTTGTCAGACGGGGAGATATCTTTTACGCAGATTTAAGCCCTGTGATTGGTTCCGAACAGGGTGGAATACGTCCAGTGCTTGTGGTGCAAAACGATATGGGCAATAAACACAGCCCAACAGTGATCTGTGCGGCGATTACAAGCCAGATCAATAAGGCAAAACTGCCCACACATATAGAGCTGTCCTGTGACAGATATGCCTTAGCGAAGGATTCTGTTGTTTTGTTAGAACAAATTCGCACCATAGACAAAAAACGGTTGAGGGAAAAAGTTTCCAGACTGGACCGGCCGATGATGAGTCGGATTGATGATGCACTTTTAATCAGTTTGGGGATTAATCGATAGATGAAGTACATACAAAAAAAGACGCGGGAAGTTGTTCCTAGCGTCTTTTTTCATGGGATGGCCTGACAAATAGTAGCTAGCACAAATAGTATATAGAAAATTTAGAAAAATCAATAGTATTCAAATTAGTCTTATGGTATAATGTGACAGACAATTACTGAAATTTTTGTTGAAAACGGCTGGAGGATAAGGACGTGGAAGATAAAAAAATACGGTTTACCCACCTGCATGTGCATACAGAATACAGTCTGTTGGATGGGTCTGCGAAAATTGGAGAACTTTTAGATCGAGCCAAAGAATTAGGCATGGACTCCTTGGCAATTACAGACCATGGTGCAATGTTTGGTGCGGTGGAATTTTATAAGGCAGCCAAAGAACGGGGCATTCGTCCGATTATTGGATGTGAAGTCTATGTGGCAAAAGGTTCCCGTCTAAAAAAGGAAGGTTCGTCAGATAACAAATATTATCATCTTGTGCTTTTGGCGGAAAATAAGACGGGGTATCAGAATTTAATTAAATTGGTCAGTTTCGGCTATATTGACGGCTATTATTATAAACCGCGGGTGGATTTGGAACTGTTAGAACAATACCATGAAGGAATTATCGCCTCTTCCGCCTGCTTGGCGGGGGAGGTTGCACGCAATTTGCTTCAGGTGTCCTATGAAAGTGCGAAGGAAGCAGCATTGCGGTATGACAGCATTTTTGGCCATGGCAACTTTTTTTTGGAGCTTCAGGATCATGGCATTCGGGAACAAAAGCTGGTGAACCAGAAACTGTTACAGATGAGCGAGGAGACAGGAATCCCTCTTATCTGTACCAATGACAGTCATTACATTACAAAAGAGGACAGCGTTGCCCACGACATTTTGCTCTGTATTCAGACAGGCAAAACAGTGATGGATGAAAACAGAATGCGCTATGCCGGCAGTGAGTTTTATTTGAAAAGTCCAGAGGAAATGTATGAACGCTTCTCCTATGCGCCTCAGGCGCTGGAAAATACGGCAAAAATTGCCGACCGCTGTCAGGTGGATTTTACGTTTCATGAGCTGAAACTTCCGAAGTTTGACGTGCCGGAGGGAAAAAATGCACAAGACTATCTTCGTGAGCTTTGTCAGGCTGGATTTCAAAAAAGATACCCTGAGGCTACGGATCAAATGCGCCAAAGACTGGAGTATGAACTTCATACCATTGAGACGATGGGATATGTGGATTACTTTCTGATTGTGTGGGACTTTATCCGTTTCGCAAAAGAAAATGGTATTATTGTAGGCCCAGGCAGAGGCAGCGCCGCCGGCAGCATGGTGAGCTATTGTCTGAATATTACAACCATTGATCCACTAAAGTATGATTTGATTTTTGAACGATTTTTGAATCCAGAACGTGTCAGCATGCCGGATATTGACGTAGATTTTTGTTTCGAACGCCGGCAGGAGGTCATTGACTATGTGGTGCAAAAATACGGCGAGGACCATGTGGCGCAGATTGTAACCTTTGGTACCCTAGCCGCCAGAGCTGCCATCAAAGACGTGGGCAGAGCCCTTGCAATGCCTTATGGTGATGTGGATCGGGTGTCGAAAATGGTGCCGAGGGAACTAGGCATTACCATTAAAAAAGCACTTCAAATGAATCCAGAATTAAAAAAGGCCTACGAAGAGGAAGAGGAGATTCACAATCTGATTGACATGTCCCTTCGGCTGGAAGGCCTGCCACGGCACTGCTCCACCCATGCCGCCGGCGTTGTGATCTGTGGAAAACCAGTTATGGAATATGTGCCGCTAAGCACCAATGACGGCGCGGTCAACACCCAGTATACGATGACAATTTTGGAGGAGCTCGGTCTTTTAAAGATGGACTTTTTAGGGCTTAGAACACTGACTGTCATTCAAAATGCTGTCAGAGAAATTAAGCGGACCCAAGGCATTACTGTGGACATAGATGCTTTGGACGACACAGATCCGAAAGTCTATGAACTGATCGCTCAGGGAAAAACAGAAGGCGTTTTTCAGCTGGAAAGCAGCGGTATGAAGTCCTTTATGAAGGAGTTAAAACCAAACTGCCTGGAAGATTTGATCGCAGGTATTTCTCTCTATCGCCCTGGTCCTATGGATTTTATTCCAAAGTATGTCAAGGGCAAAAATAATCAGCAGGAAATACAGTATACCCACGAAGCCCTCCGGCCAATTTTAAAAAATACTTACGGCTGTATTGTCTATCAGGAGCAGGTTATGCAGATTGTACGGGATTTAGCCGGCTATTCTTTGGGCCGAAGCGATTTGGTGCGCCGAGCAATGTCGAAAAAGAAAGCAAAAGTGATGGCGGAAGAGCGGAAAAATTTCGTCTATGGCACAGAAGGTGTGCCTGGGTGTGTGGCCAACGGGATTGCAGCCGAGACGGCGGAAAAAATATTTGACGAGATGACGGACTTTGCAAAGTACGCCTTCAATAAATCCCACGCGGCGTGTTATGCTGTGGTAGGGTATCAAACTGCATGGCTGAAAACATACTATCCAGTGGAGTTTATGGCGGCGCTTATGACGTCGGTGATGGATAACTCCGATAAAGTGTCCGACTATATTGACGAGTGCCGCAGTATGGGCATCAGCCTGCTGCCGCCGGATGTCAATGAGGGATTTGCTCATTTTTCTGTGGCGAACGGGAAGATCCGGTTTTCGTTGGCCGCTATCAAAAATGTGGGGCGCAGTGTGATAGAGGCTGTGACCAAGGAGAGGGAGAATGGCGGTCCCTTTGTCAGTCTCAATGATTTTTGCAGCCGCATGGGAAATTTAATCAATAAGCGGTGTATGGAAAGTCTGATTAAAGCCGGCGCCTTTGATTCTTTAGGTGGTAACCGCGCCCAATATATGCTGATCTATAAAGGCGTTATGGATGGGGTAGGTCAGGCGAAAAAGAATAACATCGATGGACAGATCAATTTATTTGATATGTTAGGCGGTAAGGAGGAGACCCTAAAAGACGACCTACCTCAAGTCAAAGAGTACGCCATGGGCGATAAGCTGGCTATGGAAAAGGAAGTATTAGGCGTCTATGTCAGTGGTCATCCTTTGGCGGAGTATGAGGAAATTTTAAAGCGCAAAATCAGCTGTACCAGCGCAGACCTTGTGGCAAGCGGCAGGGAGGAAGATTTAGAGGAGGAAGACTACCAAAAAATCAACGACGGCGATTGGGTTATTGTCGGCGGCATTATTATGGATAAGACGGTGAAGTATACTAGAAACGGCAACCAGCCTATGGCTTTTGTCCGTATCGAAGACTTGCGGGGCCCCATTGAGGTTGTTGTCTTTCCAAAAGACTATGAAAAGTACGCTTCCTCCCTTCTTGCCAACCAAGTGGTAATTGTGGAGGGAAAGGCAAATGTAAGCGACGACGAGACTGCAAAGCTTGCCGCCTCAAAAATTGAATTTATCAGCACTCAAGGGACTTTAGAAGAAAAAACAGTGAAAAAAATTGGTATTGTCCTCAAAAACGGCCATACCTTAGGCGAGATTTTGCCCCTTGTGATGGAAGGGAAGGGCTATGTCCCATTATATATTAACGATGTGGAAAACGGCAAAAAGTTTAAAGCAGATGAAAGGTATTGGATGAACCCCGACAGTGAGGCGATTTCCCAATTAAAAAATCTGCTGGGAGAAGAGGCCGTCATTTTGATTTGAAAATGGTAAGGAGAGATTGGATTGAGAAGAACAAAAATTGTCTGTACCCTAGGTCCGGCTACAAATACCGTTGAAACGATGAGGGAACTAATTGAAAGCGGTTTGGATGCTGCACGGGTGAATTTTTCTCATGGCACCTATGACAGTCATACAGTGTTAATCAATAACTTAAAAGAGGCAAGAGAGGCGTTACATGCGCCGATTCCTCTGATTTTGGATACCAAAGGCCCTGAAATTCGAGTAAAAACATTTCGGGACAATCAGGTTTATTTGAAAACAGGCGCTTCCTTTACACTGACCACAAGGGATGTGGAGGGAGATGAGACTCAGGTAAGTGTCACCTATGTAGATTTAGCCAAAGATCTAAAGGAGGGCACCCGTGTCCTTTTAGATGACGGTTTGGTGGAACTACAGGTAAAAAAGATTCAAAATAACACGGATATTATTTGTGAAGTTGTAAACGGCGGCACTTTAAGCTCCAATAAAGGTGTCAATATTCCTGATGTGTTTGTGCATCTGCCAAGCTTGACAGAAAGGGATGTGGCAGATATTAAGTTTGGAATTCAAATGGGCTTTGATTATATTGCTGCTTCCTTTATCCGAAATGCGAATGACATCATTAATATCCGCCGTGTGCTGGAGGAAAATAGCGGACAGCATATCCATATTATCGCAAAAATAGAAAACAGAGACGGCGTCAATAACATCGATGAAATACTGGATGTGGCAGATGGCATTATGGTGGCGCGAGGAGACCTTGGGGTGGAGATTCCGCCGGAAGAAGTGCCTCTGGTACAGAAGATGGTAATTAAAAAAGCAAATTTAACCGGTAAGCCTGTCATTACAGCTACACAAATGCTGGAAAGTATGTGTTCCAATCCGCGGCCGACAAGAGCGGAAGCCAATGACGTGGCAAACGCGATTATTGACGGAAGCGATGCCATTATGCTTTCCGGTGAAACGGCCAAAGGAAATTATCCTGTGCCGGCGGTACAGATGATGGCTAGAATTGCCGAGACGACAGAAGCAAGTATTGACTATATGAAAAGATTGAACACAACATTTTCTCCAGAGTACACGAACATTACAAACGCCATCAGCCATGCAGCTTGCGCGACAGCGGCGGAACTTGGCACAGCCTGCATTGCTACAGTGACAAAAAGTGGGTTTACAGCGGAGATGGTATCAAAATACCGCCCAGTTTGTCCTATTGTCGCATGTACGTATGAGACTGCTACCTGGCGTCAGTTAAATCTTGTGTGGGGCTGTAAGCCTGTCTTTTTGGAGAGCCGCCCGACAGACAGTGATGAGATTTATGATACCCTTCTACAGGCAGCGCAGGAAAGCGGCCTTGCAAGTAACGGTGACGAGGTTGTTATGGTTATGGGTGCGCCGGTAGGTTTTTCCGGCGCTACCAACACGTTGAGAGTAGAAATTGTAGGCGATGTTTTGTATAAAGGAAGCGGTATTGGCAACAAAACAGTGACAGCAAAGGCGAAAGTACTGATGTCTTTGGAAGAAGCGGAGCTAAATTTTAATACAGGTGATATTCTTGTCACTGCCATGACCAGCAACGACATGCTTCCCTATATCCGCAAAGCCTCCGGTATTATTGTAGGCCCTGTGGTGCGGCCGGAAAACTGTCATGCAGAGATTGTAGGCAGGGCGTTGGATATACCGGTTATTATGTGTAACGCGAAGGTGACAGATTTTATTAAAAATGACGCACTGATTACCATTGACCCACAAAAAGGGTTTATTTATAGCGGCGCTCACGAGTAAATTCTGTCAATGATGACAGAAAAAAGCATCCTTATTTACAGGGTGCTTTTTATTGTATACAAACTAGGGTAGAAAAAAATTTCTGAACTTTATTTTTTATTTTTACCAAAATTCTTCTTGCAAATCGATTTGTTTCATTGATTTATCATAAATTGATAACAAATGCTCATTCTTTTTCTATTTTTTGTGGAATTTATGGGATTGTTCTTTCTGGATAATTTTGATAAACTATCACAGTAGACGTACAAATGTACACTAATCAAATACAAAATGAAATGCGGAGGTTTTTTAAGTCATGGAGGTTGTACAATCAATTGTAGAAGTCGTCAATAAGTTTTTGTGGGATTTTGCACTGCTGTTTCTGCTATGCGGTACAGGAATTTATTTCACAATCAGGCTGAATTTTGTTCAGATCAGAAAATTTGGCGAAGGGATGCGGAGAGTATTTGGAACATTTAGTATGAACGGTAAAAAAGCGACAGAAGACGGCATGAGTTCTTTCCAATCGCTGACAACGGCGATTGCCGCGCAGGTAGGAACAGGAAATATTGCAGGTGCAGCGACTGCCATTGCTTCCGGTGGTCCAGGTGCCATTTTTTGGATGTGGTTAAGTGCATTTTTTGGCATGGCTACCATCTATTCAGAAGCATCGTTAGCGCAGAAGTATAAGACAAGAGTGCATGGGGAAGTGACAGGAGGCCCTGTTTATTATATTAAAGCTGCCTTTCACGGCAAGTTCGGTACATTTTTAGCAGTATTTTTCTCTGTTGCAATTATTTTAGCCCTTGGTTTTATGGGGAATATGGTTCAGTCCAATTCTATTGGAGCAGCCTGTCAAACAGCTTTTGGGGTAAATCCACTCTATGTGGGTATTGTCTGTGCCTTGATTGCGGCGTTTATTTTCATTGGTGGAGCAAAAAGAATCGCATCTGTCACTGAAAAAATTGTTCCGGTGATGGCGCTATTGTACATCATCGGTTGTCTGGCAATCTTAGCAGTAAACTACAAAAATTTAGGGAATGCTTTTATGCAGATTTTCGTATTGGCATTTGACCCTCAGGCAATGGCCGGCGGTGTTGCAGGTATTTCCGTCAGAGAAGCCATCCGTTTTGGTGTTGCCCGTGGATTATTCTCTAATGAGGCTGGTATGGGTTCTACCCCTCATGCCCATGCAAGAGCTATTGTCAAACACCCTTGCGATCAGGGAACTGTAGCAATGATTGGTGTGTTTGTAGATACATTTGTTGTATTGACACTGACAGCCCTCGTTATTATTTCCACTGGTGCTCTCTCAAGTGGTGCCACAGGGTCTGAACTTGCTCAGATTGCTTTTAATTCGGTGTTTGGAAATTTCGGCAATATTTTTATTGCTGTTTGTATGTTCTTCTTTGCTTTCTCTACCATTATTGGCTGGTATTTCTTTGGAGAAATCAATGTAAAGTATCTTTTTGGTGTCAAGGCAGTAAAGATTTATGCGGCGCTTGTCGTGCTGTTTGTCATTGTAGGATCTACGCTAAAGGTAGATTTAGTATGGGATATGTCCGATATGTTCAACGGCTTGATGGTAATACCAAACCTCATTGCTCTTTTGGCTTTAAGCGGTGTGGTTGTCAAATTACATAAAAGCCATCAGGAGAAAGACGAAATAGAATAAATCAAAAAAGACGGCTGGAAAGTGTTTGGCCGTCTTTTTTCATGCATAAATGGAAAGAGGAAATCATATGACTGGGAAAAAGCTATCAAAAAGAGGGATATATGGAAAAGATCACATTGCTTGGACTTTTAAAAACGGCGTTGGTGCCTGTGGGAAAAACGATGTATGTATGGGGCGGAGGATGGAACGAAGAGGATAGCGGTGCGGGGGATGAGACAGTTCATTTGGGGTGCAGCCCGCGCTGGGCGTTGTTTGCAAACCGCCAGCAGGAGGACTATGATTTTCACAACACAAAATACCAGATTCATGATGGTTTGGACTGTTCTGGTTATGTAGGGTGGGTGCTTTACAATGTATTTGAGACAGAAAATGGGCAGGAAGGCTATGTAACATCTGCCGAAGCTATGGGGCGCAGTCTGTCTGAGCGTGGGCTTGGCACCTACTGCAAGAAAGATTTGGTTGGCGATTTTTTAGCAGGGGATATTATGACGACTGCTGGTCATGTCTACATTACCTTAGGACAATGTGGGGATCAAAGCCTTCTTCTTGTTCATGCCTCGCCGCCAGGGGTTCAAATCTGTGGCACAGATACGCCCAAAGGCGGAAAAAAGAGCGAAGCAGTGGAATTGGCAGAGGATTTTATGGCATGTTACGCTCCCCAATGGTATGAAAAGTTTCATGATTATAGCCGCAATGACAGTTATTTAAAGGACTATGACCAGTTTCGGTTTTATGACTGGGTGCTTCCAGATCCAGAAGGGATAAGGCAAATGGACGGACAAAAAGTGCTGGAAAAGTTAAAAGAAGGGATGATAAAATAAAAAAGCGGACAATTTCTGTCCGCTCTTTTTATGATTTTTTGGCATAAAAACGAAAAGCACAGGTGATGACGGCAGCACAGATGATCAAATATAGTATGGTCATTGGGTTTGCCAGGCCGCCAATGATAATCATCACAGAGCCTAAAATAGCAAGAATCGGTATAATTAGTCCTCTCGTCATGTTTAATCCATCCTCTTTTTTCAGATACATTTTGATGACTGCAATATAAAGGATAATATAGAGGATATAGCTTGCTACAATAGGAATTTCTGATACGTCAGAATTTGGCATTAGGCCAAACTTTGTGACGAAATAGTGAATGGCAGACCAGACAAGGCAGATAAGAAATGCCATAGCGCCTGAGATCGCCGCTGTACCCCATTTAGGATGGATTTTACCAAAAAGCTCTGCTTTTGGGAACATATCTCGAATGGCCAGGGAGTAGGGAAGCCGGATAAAGCCCAAAACAAACCCGTTTACTGTGCCCAAAACGGAGATAATAATAAAAATTAAAATAATCTTGGCACCAGCATCGCCAAAAAGTTTTTGCGCCGCTATATTGACGTGAGCGTCTCCTAGCGCAATGATTTGTTCCGGCCCTACTAAAATAGAAATGCCCACAAAGTAGAGAACATAGGCGACTAAGACAAAAATAGGTCCGATGACTAGCGCACGAGGCAGATTTTTTTCCGAGTGCCTGATTTCATGGGCGATGGAGGTGGAAACGACCCATCCGTCATAGGAAAAGGCGATAGGCGCAAGGGCAGCAATCCATCCCAAAGAGGAAGCTGCCTGGGGCGCTTGGGCAAATGTTTCTTTCACATCACCTACTAGAAAGCCGGAGATGGCAATAGCGGCGAGAGGTATTAACTTGATGACTGTAGCAGCGTTTTGAAACCATCCTCCCAGTTTGGCGGACAAAATATTGACCACAAAAAAGAAGACCCAAAATGCTAATCCAATGGCTACAATCATTTCCGGTGTGCTTTCAATTCCATAAAGCATACAAAGGTATACACCGGCAACGCCGGAAACTACTACAATAATAGATGGATAGTAAATAAAGACTTGAAACCAGCCGAAAGCACAGGCTGTTTTTGGGCTTGCAAACTCATCGGCATAGGTAATGACACCGCCGGGGGTGTTAGTCTTTGACGCTAAGACGCCGATGGTAAGGCTTCCGAAAATAATGCCTCCGGCGGCTAAAACAAAGACAAGAATACCTTTGACAATACTCCCTTGGGTGTACACAAGAATGTTATCGCTTTTAAAAAATATGCCCGATCCAATGACGATACCTACAATCATTGCGATGGCGGTAAATAAACCGTATTCTTTTGTTTTCATGGCACTGCTCCTTTGATTCTCTCTCTTGATGTTAGTATTTGTTTTTCTGACTTTTTTATCATATTTTTTTGATAATTCTATTATTATATCAGAAAAAATCGGTAATCACCATGCTTTTTTTAGGGAAGAGAAAAATTTGTCGATCAGTTCGTATATAGATAGACAGTAGCATTTTGCTCAATAGCGGCTCCAGCTTTAGGAAATTGGGAGATAACTTCTGTGCCACGCCCTGCGATATGGGTAGAAATCTTTTGGTCATTTAAAAAGCTTCGGGCAGTATTTATCCCCTGACCAGTAAAGTCGGGAAGCGTTATAAAAGTGTCTGTTTTTGAGTCAGCAGAGACTTGCGGCTGTATTTTTTGGTAGTCTAAAATTTTTTGTGCCACACGCTGAAAAATGGGTGCCGCAGTGGTGACGCCATCAGCGTAGTCTTTTGGCTGATCCAATACGACGATCATGGAAAAAGAAGGGTCCTCAGCAGGGGCAAACCCAGCAAAGGTGATGGTATACTGTTCTTTTGACCGATCTCCCTGCTGCCCTGTGCCAGATTTTCCAGCAATAGAAAACCCTTCGACCTGCGCCTTTTTTCCTGTGCCGTGATCGACCACCGCCTGAAGATAGTCTGTTACCTGTTGGCAGCTGGACGGCGAAAGGACGGTACGGATAGAAGTAGGATGTATTTCCTCTTTTATCGCGCCGGTTTCGTCAAAAATTGTTTTTACTACATAAGGCCGCATTAGGTTGCCGCCGTTGGCAATGACGTTGAGAGCATTTAGCGCTTGAAGTGGCGTGCAGTTAAAGGATTGACCGAAGGAACTGGTTGCAAGTTCTACAGGTCCCAAGTCCTCTTCCTCATAGAGAAGGGCGCTGCAATCAGACTCGTTGGGAAGGTCGATGCCTGTCGCTTCCCCAAAGCCGAAATCTTTTTGATAATGGAAAAATGTTTGCGGCCCCATTTTTTCAGCAATCTCCATCATCGCACAGTTGCAGGAATTGGATATGACCTCCTCCAACGTTTCGTCAAAATGACCGCTCCGGCGGATGCAGTGAATTTTTCGGTCTGCTACCTGTTTGAATCCAGCACAGTAAAATGTGGAATCATTTGTGATAAGTCCCTCGTCTAACGCTGCCCCTACCACCAAAGGTTTGAAAATTGATCCAGGCTCAAAAGTTGAGGTGATGCAGTAGTTCATCCACTGATGATTTAACAGACGGGACTGTTCTTCTGCGGAGAGGGCTTTCCAGTCTTTTTCTGTTAGAAACGTTGGCTTTGCAGGGGCGTTCAGATCAAAAGAATTGGAATCTGCCATGGCATAGATTTCGCCGGTTGTGGGATTCATCACCAAAATAGCCGCCGTCTCGCATGGAAAAAGTTCCATTGCATACGAAACACCTTCCTCTGCAAATTTCTGTATTTGGGAATCGATGGTTGTTAGAACAGTATCTCCATGGATCGGAGGGAAATTTAGTTCATCCACTGCCCCCAAAGAGGCGTCGTATTGGCGGAAACAACGACCGTTTTTGCCTGACAGGTATGGGTTGTAGCTTTGTTCTAATCCCCACTGGTTTTCACCTCGTTGAAAGCCAACGACCTTGCAGGCAAGGCTGCCGTTGGGGTACTGCCGCTTCTCTTTTTCCTCCAGCCAAACCCCTGTAAGATGTAGCGGTTCTATCTCCATTGCCAAAGAAGCTGGAATTTCTTTGGCAATGGGCAGGTAATAGGTGGGATAACAAAGTTGACCAGCGGCGTCTTTTTCCAAATATTGTTGGAGTTGGCTCAACGGAATAGAGAGCTTTTCACTGAGTTTGGATAGGGTTTCCGTGACCAAATGATCATAGGATGGGTCTGATTTCAGGCTGTCCAGAGTGATCGGCTCTAAGATGACGTCGTATACGGGAACACTTTGTGCAAGGACAGCGCCGTTTCGATCAAGAATTTTGCCTCTGTGAGGGGGAAGAATTTGATCTTCTGCCCGAAGTTGTTGGGAAAGAGCTTTTGTCTCGTATTCTTTTCCATAACAAATTTTGAGATAAGAAACCCGCAGAATAAGAAAGAGAAAAGCGGCGGATGTTATACAGAAAAAAAATCTGAATTTGAATTTCATAGAGCACCTCCTATATACTACAATTGTAGTATTTATAATATTACATTTGTAGTATATAGAAAGTCAAGAAAAATTTGGCGATCAATTGCGGGCGAAAGAAAATTGTGATACAATAAAGAAAATATTACAAATGTAGGAGCTATAAGATGGAATTTAAAATATCAGAAGCAGAACTGGAAATTATGAAAATTATATGGAAAAGTGCACCCATTGGCACCAACGATGTGGTAAGTAAGCTTCGAGGAAGAAACGGTTGGAGTGACAGAACCATTCAGACCATGCTTTCCAGATTGGTAAAAAAAGGCGTGTTACAGTATACAAAGCGCAGCAGGGAATATGTCTATACCCCTTTGGTAGAAGAAAAAAATTATATTGCAGAAGAAAGCAACTCTTTTCTGGATAAATTTTATAACGGCGCCCTCAATTCCATGGTGCTCAATTTTTTGGAGGAGGATCGCCTTTCTGACGAGGATATTGAAGAGTTGACACAAATTTTGGAGCGCAGAAAAAAAGGCGGGGATTCTTAAATGACAGTTTTTGTGGTGGATATTGTGACCAGTGTCCTATGGGCAACGCTTTGTTTTCTTCTGGTGTTAGGGATCAAAAAACTGAGCAGCCGCTATGTGACCAAAGAGATTGCCTATGCTTTTTGGTATGTAGTGATGTTTGTGATGGTTTTGCCGATGCTGCCTTTGCGGGGGATTTCGATTTTGCCGTGGGGGAATCAATTTTCCAGCGCTGTAAGGGAAGAAGGGACAGGGATCGCCCACATTCCCTTTGAGGAAAAAGCAATCCAGGATTTTGCTGTTCCTGTAGAACGGGGTGTTTCTGAGACAGCAGGCGAGCTTCTTTTTTGGCTGTGGCTTGTGGGAGTTTTTGTTGTACTTGGCGTGTTTTTCTATGCCCACATTCAGTGGGTTCGAGTCAAAAGGAATTCCTCTGTGCCGGATCAAGCCCTGCAGCTGATGTTTGATCGGTGTAAAAAAGAGGCGGGCATCAAAAGACCGGTGCGGCTTTTGGTTTCTTCCAACGTGTCAAGTCCTGTTGTGTCAGGGCTATTTTGTCCTACGGTTTTATTTCCTTCTGCTGGTGTTTGTTGGAAGGAAGAGGAAATCCGTTTTATGCTTCTCCATGAACTAGGCCATGTAAAGCATAGAGATATTCCTGTCAACAGTATGGTTTGGCTGCTTCAGGCGCTTTACTGGTTTCATCCGCTGGTGTGGCGCGCTTTCTCTGCTTTGCGTCAGGAGCGGGAACAGCTGTGTGACTATTGGGTGCTGAAACAGTTGAAAGAGGAGGAGATTCAGACCTATGGTCTAACGATTATTCACTTTGCTGGTAAAAAAAATGCACTGCAAGGTGCAGCTATGGTCCATGCGGACTTTGCATCCTCCAAACAGGGGCTCAAGAAGCGAATTGAGTCCATCGCAGCGTATTCCAGACAGACCTTTTGGCAGAAACTGCGGGGAGCAATTGTTTTTTTCTGTGTTTTTCTGCTTGCAGTAAGTCTGTCGCCTCAAATTTCTCTATTTGCTATGAATCGGCCTGTGCTTTATCAGTCCATGACAGAAATTGATCTTCGGGACTATTTCGGGCCTTTTGACGGAAGTTTTGTTCTCTCTGTCCCAGGGCAGGAATCCTATTTGGTCTATCATAAAGAGATGGCCACACAAAGAAGATCACCGGATTCTACCTATAAAATTTACAGCGCGCTGATTGCTTTATCAGAGAAAAAAATAACAGCGCAGGACAATAGACTTTCTTGGGACGGCACATCCTATCCCATCGAAGCGTGGAATCAGGATCAAACCCTGTCCAGCGCAATGGCCTATTCTGCCAACTGGTATTTTCAGTCTCTGGACGCTTCCACAGGATATGAAAAGGTGAAGGAATATTTCCGTTCTATTGGGTATGGGAACTGCGATTTCAGCGGCAGTGAGAAAGACTATTGGATGGAATCGTCGCTGAAAATTTCGCCGGTAGAGCAGGTGACGCTGCTAGAGAAATTAAATACTGGACGCTTGGTATTTTCTATGGAGGATACACAGACAGTGAAAGAAGCATTGAAACTTCAGGAGAAGGACGGCTGGACGTTGTATGGAAAAACCGGCACAGGAAACATAGAAGGCAAAGACCAAAATGGTTGGTTTATTGGATGGGTAGAAAAAGGCAATGCCGCCTACTATTTTGCGTTAAATATTGCAGGCGATGATAACGCCACAGGAAGCAGGGCTTCCGAGATGGCCTTAACTATATTAAAAGATCAGAAGTGGGTAGAAAAGCCGTGAGTTCACGGCTTTGAGGGTGTCAACTTTGTCGACACCCTTCGTCGAAATCCCGATTTCGACGAGTGAAGACAGAGGAAGAAACAGACAGGTTCCATTGGCAAAAATGCCTCGAAACCCGCTGTTTTCCTCGGCAGAAGTAAATTCTGCCTGCGGATTCCACTGGGGAAACGGCTTTGTTTGAAGAACCCTTCCTCTATCTGGATTACAGTTTGAAAGCCGTGAGTTCACGGCTTTTTTTCGTGGAAAAAAACTTGACTTTTAAATACTACTTATGTAATATATAAAATACTACAAAAGTAATATTTAAAAGGAGCCAGAAGATGAAATTTTTTCAGGAGAAACAAAACGTTCGTATTTTATGGTTGTTTTCTGGTACGGCGGCAGTCTTTTTGTTATTGGCTTTCAGACTGTATCAGCTACAGATTGTTCACGGAGAAGAATATCGTCAGATGGCGGTGGCTACCATTGTTCATCAGGAGGAAATTAAGGCAGTCAGAGGGGAAATTTATGACCGCTACGGAAGGCCCCTTGCGGTGAATCGTCCAGTATATCAGATAAAAATGGATTTAAGCGTTTTAAAAGAGGGAAACAACGATATGCTTTTGGAGCTATTGGAAGTGTTTGAGGAAAATAAGATTGAAATGAACGACACTTTTCCTGTCTCTTCCACAGAGCCCTATGAGTTTCTGTTTTCCAGTCAAGGGCAGGAAAGGTTATGGAAACGGGATATGGGGTTTCAGGAGGATGAAATGGACGCTTCCCCTGAAGAAACCATAGAAAAATTAGAAGAGTTTTTTGAAATTCCAGAAACACTGCCAAAGAAAACAAGGAGGGATTTGTTGGCGCTGCGCAGTGAAATTTATCTGCACAGATTTCGTAAGTATCAGTCGGTGGTGCTGGCGTCAGATGTCAAGATGCAGGAGATTGCCCTTTTTGAGGAAAATAAAGATCGGTTTCCAGCCATATTTATCGAGGCAGATGGGAGAAGAGAATATCCTTATGGCGAAAGCATGTCCCACATCCTTGGATATTTGGGTTCTATCAATGAGGAGGAACTGGAAGAACACAAAGAGGAGGGGTATACTCCGGAAGACAAAATTGGGAAGTTGGGAATAGAAAAATCCTTTGAGTCTCTGCTTCGTGGTTCCCATGGGGAAAAAAGGATTGAGGTCAATGCCTCAGGCATGCGGGTGGGATCATGGATAGAAACAGAGGCAAAACAGGGAGGGGACGTTTATCTGACCATTGACGCCAATTTACAGGAGAAGGTTTATAGACGGATGGAGGAGACATTAAAGGAACTGCTGCTGGAAAAGCTTGGCAGAGGTTCGGTTACGGTGACGGATGTTTTTTGTTCCCTTTTGGAAAACCAAAGGCTTGCCCCTGACCTATTTGAAAAAGAGAAAAATCTGCCGGAGTCAGTGAAAAAAGCTTTTCAGGAGGAAAAGACGGCAGAGCATTTGATGGAGGAGGCAGCGGATGGAAGGTTTTCTGACAGAGAAATGATAGACTGCCTGATTTTGGGAAATGTGATAAGACCAGAAGAGGAGACCAAAGATCATTGGGAGCAGGGGGAGATTTCTCCGACGGAAATGATAAAAACTGCCATTGACAGAGGCGAGATAAAAGTTCATGAAGTCAATGCTGATCCCTGTACAGGTTCCGCAGTGGTGGTTGATGTCAACACAGGGGAAGTTCTCTCTATGGTATCCTATCCCTCTTATGACAATAACCGTTTGACAGGAAAGTTCGATCATGACTATTATAAAAGACTGTTGGCAGACCCTACAACACCCCTTTTGAATCGTCCGACCATGGAGCGCAAGGCACCAGGTTCTATTTTTAAAATGATACCAGCCCTTGCAGGGTTGGAGACAGGTGTCATTACCAAAGACACAGTGATTTATGACAAAGGGATCTATCGGGAGGCAGGAAAACCTTATCCAAGTTGTCTGATCTATTCCAATTACGGGTCAACCCATGGCCCGGTGACTGTGGAAAAAGCCATTGAAGTCAGCTGTAATTACTTTTTTTATGAGTTGGCACGGCGGTTTGGCAATGACCAGTCCTCCAGCGCCGTGGACTCCATTACATTGATGGACGAATATATGTACCGCTTTGGCTTATACAGTAAAAGTGGAATTGAGATTGAGGAATATGAGCCAAGACCAGCTACGCCGGAGCAAAAGCGAACCAGCGTGAAAGCCTACGATCCAGAGGCGCCGGAAGGGCTTCAGGTATGGACCGATGGGGACTCTGTGCGCTGTGCCATTGGGCAGTCTTACAATAACTTTGCCCCCATTCATATGGCCAAGTATATGGCGTCTCTTGCCAATGGCGAGAAAAGATACCGTCTGACCCTGTGGAAAAAGACAGTACAGGAGGGGAAAGAGGTATGGCACAGCCCTGTGGTGGAAGAGTATCTGAATCTTTCCAAAGAAAATGTAGCTTGCATCCATCGAGGGATGCGGCGGGTAGTTAACGGTGAAAGAGGTACCCTTCGAACTCATTTTCAGGATTTTCCTTACACGGTGGCAGCCAAAACCGGAACGGCGGAGGAAGATAAATCTAGAGCAAGCCATTCCTGGTTTGCAGGGTTTGCGCCTTATGAATCGCCTCAGATTGCTGTGGTGGTCCAGATTCCTTTTGGAGAGGGAAAGGAAGGCCCGGCAATCCGCATTGCAAAGGAAATTATCCAGACCTATTTGGACGAAAAAGGAGAAAAAAGAGATGAAATGGAGAAAGAGTAAGAGCTGGTTTTTGCTTTTGATACTGTTTCTGACAGGATGCCAGATGCATTTAGAGAAACCGGAAGTGTCAGAACAGGAGAAGACAGCCATGAAAAGTGTGGAAGAAAAGACAATTTCTGCGGAGGAAGAGAAAGGAAAACCGGCCGATGAACGGATTTCTGCGTTAGCGCAGGCATGGGAGGATTTTACCCACAGAAAGCACAACGAGACCGACCCCACAGACAGCTTCTATCAGTCAACCTTTTATTTGGGGTTGAAAGAATACTTGGCCGATCCTGTAAGCCTTCAAGTTCCCATCAAAGAGCTGGCATGGCGCCTAGGACAAAACGATTTGAAAAGCATGGAGTTTCCGCTGGAGTACAAAGGAAAAGACTACACTATGCGGGTCATTGGATACGGCGCAGACTTTTACGTGCAGAGCCTGACAGATCTTGCTATGGAGAACAAAAATATCTATGTGCAGATGTGGAACGACAAGGAGTTTTATTTCCATGTACTTTATGAAAGGTCTCATTATAGTCTTCTGGATGCTATGGCAGTCAATGACGGGGATGGCCTTACTCTTTTTGTCAGTGGAGAACGGTGCAGCCGTTACCCACGAACCCAATATGTTTCAGCCTTTCGGCTTTCTCAAAACACTTTTGAAAGCGTGTCTTTTTCTATGGACAGTGTAGGAAATGACGCCGATGTGTATCATTCTTTTGGTGCGGTAAAGTTTCGGCAGCAGCGCTGGTCTTTTTGGCGTGATGGATCTTCCATGTCGGCAGTCTACTGTACCGACCCTTCAGACGAGTTTTTGGGTAGAATTTACGTCAGTATTTTGTTAAAGCCGGAAGATGACAGCATTCATTTTCTATGTTATGATGAAGAAAATCGGCCGAGAGAGAAAGTGTTTTTGTTTCGGGATGGAAAGTTATGCTATAAGGAGGAAGCAAAATGAAACGATGGATCTTGGTACTTATCACAGGGGCAATTGCGGCAGGACTAAATATGACGGCGCTGGGAGGGGAAGAAAGAGAAAGCCTTCCGGTTTATGAAAGAGAAGAAAAGATGACGGAGACCATTACAAAAGAAGCCTTAGCAGTTCAGCTGGTACGCGCTTTGGGCTATGAGGCGTTGGCGGAAGAGTTTCAAAACGTAAGGCTGCCCTATGACGACGTTTCACAAAACAAGGGGTATCTTTTGATTGCCAATGATTTGGGGCTGATCAAAGAGGAGGACGCCGACACATTTGCGCCCCAAAAGGAACTGACCCCGGAAGAAGTCGACACAGCGTTTCGTTTATGCCAGGAGAAATTAGAATCAAAAACAGAATTTCTTCATGGATTTTATGCCTTTTCCTCCTATAGCCAAAAAGAATTGGCCGGAACGATGGATGCGGTCAGCCTTGGCTGGAGCCGGATGGAATGCACCGATCAGGGAGAAGTGACGGTCAATACCCTTTCTAAAAATGGAAACGAATGGTATGTGCCTGATGGGTACGAGGAGATTATCTCTTATCTAAAAGAAAGAGGGGTCAAAACGAACCTGAATATATTTTTGTCCGACGGTGACGGCACAGGAAAGAGGTTGCTAAATAATGCTGAGACGCGGGAAAAAGCGGTGGAACGCATTGTGGAAGAAGTAAGCGTCTCCTACCAAAAATTGGGCTGTAACCCTTACGATGGCGTAACCATTGATTTTGAAAACTTAAAAGGCCAGGCCATGGCAGAAAACTTCAATTTATTTTTGTCTAGTCTTAAAGAAAAATTGGACGAACTGGGCAAAAGCCTATATGTCTGTGTTCAGCCGCGCCTAAAAAGCGGCGAGTCTTTTGACGGCTATGACTATGAGACAATTGGTCAGATCGCGGATAAGGTGATTGTGATGGCTTATGACTATTTTCCGTCGACCATTCCTTTGGAGGTGATGGACAGCGGCTTTACTACAACACCTGTAACGCCCTTTGACGAAGTGTACTTTGGTCTGAAAGCGGTGACGGACCCGAAGACAGGGGTAAAAGACAGAGGGAAGCTTGTGTTGGGCTTGGGACTGACCAATGTGGGATGGAGTACTGTAGACGGAAAAGTCATCAATAGCAGAGGTCTTTCCTACAGCTATGATAAGCTGGAACAGTTGATTTCCAATGGCGCGGAAGTAAAGTATTCAGAAAAATATAAAAACCCTTATATGATCCTTTCTGAAGGAGAGAAACAGACGGTTATTTGGTATGAAAACGCAAAGAGTATGGAGGAAAAAATTCGTCTTGCCCGTCTGTTTGACATTGATGGGACATCGGTATGGCGTTTGGGCCTTATTCCAGAACCATTATGGGATGAAATGAAAAAATAAGTAAAAAACGTTTGGCTTTTTTCCGCCAAACGTTTTTTTATATGCAGAAGCTAGCAAAAGGAAAAAGAAGGAATAAAAATAGAACATTAAAAAGTGTAAAAACACAAAAGTAAGTTTTCATATCTGCAAGGGATGTATTTTGGTAGAGTTTCCAGCTGATGAGACTGGCCATTGAGGCAATCAGGCTTCCTAACCCTCCCACGTTCGTGCCTAACAACAACGCCTTACCCTCCGCTGTAAAACCGGATAATAAAACTGCTGTAGGGACATTGCTGAACACTTGACTGGTGAGAACAGCACAGAGATATTCCCGCCCCGTGATAAACTGGGCGAGAAGCTGATGAAAAAATTCCATTCGCCCTAAATTGCCGACAAAAATAAAAAAGCCCACAAAGGTAAGAAGCAAATGATAGTCTACACTGAATAAAAGACGGCGGTCAAACAAAAAAATCCAAAAAAGAATCAGGCACAGCAAAGCTTGCCATGGCAGAAAGCGAAATACACTGAAAAGACATAGCAAAAAGGCAAGCCCTGTCAAGAGATATTCTTTTTTTGATCCATGAGATAAATTTTGTTCCTGCAAAACTGGTTCCAAGGTCCCTTTTTTGACAAAAATCATACAAGCCGCAATCAAGAGAAAGCTGAAAACGACAGTGGGCAGCATGAGAAGAAAAAAGTCCTTTGCCGAAAAATCATAGTAGGAATAAAGATATAAATTTTGCGGATTTCCTACAGGGGTCATCATACTGCCAAGATTAGCGGCTATGGTCTGCATAACGATGACAAAAATCAGTTCTTTGTTCCTTTTTGTCCCCAAAACAGTAATGGCAAAGGGGACAAAGGTAATTAAAGCAACGTCATTTGTAATCAGCATAGAAGAAAAAAAGCAGAGCATTACCAAAAAAAAGGACAATGTCCGACGATTTTGAGATCTTTTCGCTACCATAAAAGAGAGCTGGTTAAATACACCTAATTTTTTCGTTTTACCTACGACTGTCATAAGGCAAAATAGAATCGCCAGCACACGAAAGTCTATGTAAGTGATGTATTCTTTTCCAGGCGCAACAAAAAAAGCCGACACAACCGCCAAAAGAAGAGAAACGGTGCAGACGGCATCCTTTTGAAATAGAAGCATCAGTTTTTTCATAGGGCTAGTTACCTGTCAAAGACAAAGTAAGCGGCGATGGTGATGAAGAAGGAAGCCAACACAAATTTGACTGATTTATTTTTTTCGCCTTTTTTATAGTAGGTAAAAGCGTCAATGAGACAGTAGATGCTTGCTAATAGAGCCAAAATCATATACGGCGCCTTTGGTGTGAGGAACCCATGCTGGGAAGCCAGCAGCGCGGCGATATAGATGATAGCAAAGATCAAAATTTTTCCTATATTTGTCATGAAAGTTACTCCTTTGTACTTTTTTGGTCAATTCATTATACATTTTTTTGTCATAGTCGTAAAGAGGTTATTTTTCAAAAAGAACCTGTTCCGGATCTACCTCCACCAGGATGGTGTCGTCGCCGATTTTGCGGATGCAGTCCCAGGGGATGCGGTATTCCCGTCTAGGCGGGATAAAAGAAATACATCCGCAGCTGACAGGAATAATCAATTTACAGATTCTTCCTGTCTGTAGCTGAATTTCCAAGTTTGTCGCGTGACCAAAACGGGTGCCGTCACACAAATTAATGACGTCTTTTCTTCGCAGGGATTCAAAGGTATCAATGAGTTCCATAGGGTTATCACCTCTCTGACAGAAAAAAGTTTTGCTGAAATTGTTGACGAAAAAACAGAAGTATAATACAATATATGTGTTTTATGCTAAAAATATACAACAAGATATAGTGTAATTTCATGTTTTCTGAAAATCAGGAGGGTTCAAAATGATTGAGGCAATCATCAAGCGGGACGGCAGAAAAATGGACTTTGATCTAGAAAAAATTGCAGGCGCAATCCAAAAAGCGTTCCAGGCAACAACAGGAGAAAAAGCATATGAGAAATGTCTGGCGTTAGCGGAAGAGGTACGGGAAAATTGCGATTTTATGGAACTTAAAGCGCCTACGGTAGAACAAATCCAGGATGCGGTGGAAAAAATTTTAATCGATCACGGTTATGTCAGCACTGCAAAAGCCTATATCCTTTACCGAGCAGAGCGCTCCCGTGTGCGGGATATGAATAACAGATTGATGAAAACTTATGAGGATATTACTTTCTCTGATGCAACAGAAAGCGATATTAAGCGTGAAAACGCCAATATTGACGGGAATACTGCCATGGGTACGATGCTGAAATATGGCTCTGAAGGGGCGAAACATTTTTATGAGATGGCAGTATTAAAGCCGGAACACTCTCAGGCTCACCGCAATGGCGATATCCATATTCATGATTTGGACTTTTATACATTGACAACGACCTGCTGTCAGATTGATTTAATTAAGCTGTTTCGTAATGGATTTTCCACCGGCCATGGGGTGCTGCGGGAGCCAAATGATATTGCTAGTTACTCAGCTTTAGCCTGTATTGCCATCCAGTCCAACCAAAATGACCAGCATGGCGGACAGTCTATTGTAAATTTTGATTACGGTTTGGCAGACGGGGTCAGAAAAACTTATGGGAAGCGGTATCAGTCTAATTTGGCAAAAGCGATGGAGCTTATCGCAGGCGTGGAAGATGCAGAGAAGAAAGCCGCAGAGATTCGGCTGCACATGAATCAGATGGGCCTTCCGGCACAGATGGACTTAAAAGAAGCCTTTGTGAAAGAGGAACAAAAAGAGCTGGCACAAGTTTGTCCAGAGGGGACAGACACGAAAAAAATCCACGACTTTGCAAGAAAATATGCCCTAAAGGAGACGGATCAGGCGACTTATCAGGCAATGGAGGCTTTTATCCATAATTTGAACACTATGCATTCCAGAGCAGGGGCGCAGACGCCTTTTTCCTCCATCAATTATGGCATGGACACTTCGCCTGAGGGCAGACTGATTATGAAAAACATTCTCCTTGCCACAGAAGCGGGACTCGGCGGTGGGGAAACGCCAATTTTCCCAATCCAGATTTTTCGGGTAAAAGAGGGGATCAATTTTAATCCAGGAGACGTAAACTATGATCTGTTCCAGCTGGCATGCAGAGTCAGTGCAAAACGGCTCTTTCCAAATTTTTCTTTCCAGGACGCACCGTTTAACTTACAGTATTACAAAGGAACACCAGAGACAGAGATTGCCTATATGGGATGTCGAACAAGAGTCATCGGCAATGTCTATGACCCTGAAAGAGAAATTTCCAATGGCCGTGGAAATCTTAGTTTTACCAGCATTAACCTTCCTAGAATTGCCATTATGGCCAATAAAAATATTGAGTGGTTTTTCAGAGAGCTGGACCGGCGGATGGATCTTGTCAGAGATCAGCTTTTGGAGCGCTTTCGGATTCAGTGCCACAAGAAAGTACGCAACTTCCCATTTTTAATGGGGGAAGGTGTATGGATTGACAGCGAAAAACTTGGTGTCGATGATGAGGTGGGAGAAGTGCTCAAGCATGGCACCTTATCCATTGGATTTATCGGTTTGGCAGAGACCCTCAAGGCTCTTATTGGCGTTCATCACGGAGAAAGCGAGACGGCTCAAAATTTAGGTATTGATATTATCAGCCATATGCGGGCTAGAGTGGACGAGATGTCCCAAAAAACGGGACTGAATTTTTCTCTGCTTGCCACACCGGCCGAAGGGTTATCCGGTCGTTTTGTGCGCATTGACCGAAAGAAATTCGGCGAGATTGAGGGCGTGACTGACAGGGAGTATTATACCAATAGCTTCCATATCCCTGTCTATTTCCCAATCAATGCGTTTAAAAAAATTCAGCTGGAAGCGCCGTATCATGCTCTGACCAATGGCGGTCATATCTCTTATATTGAGCTGGACGGTGACCCTACTAGAAATGTGGAAGCTTTTGAAAAAGTAATCCGGTATATGGCAAAAGCCGGCATTGGGTACGGCTCTGTCAACCATCCAGTAGACCGCGATCCGGTATGCGGCTACAGCGGCATCATCGGGGACACCTGTCCAAAATGCGGCCGAAAAGAATCAGATGGACCGGCGTTTGAGCGAATCCGCAGAATTACTGGATACCTAGTAGGCACGCTGGACCGGTTTAACGATGCAAAGCGCGCAGAAGAGCACGATCGGGTAAAACATCAGATTTCCTGATGGCAGGGGGAAAAGTTATATGAAAATTAGAATTTCAGGGGTGGAGGGAGAATCCATTGTGGACGGAAAAGGATTCCGGTCTGTAATTTTTGTCCAAGGATGCACCCACCACTGTCCAGGCTGCCATAATCCGCAGACACACCCGCTAGATGGCGGCAGAGAAGTAGAAGTGTCAGAACTTCTTTCACCGTTTTTGGACGACCCGCTGATCGATGGGATCACCATTTCCGGCGGGGAACCCTTTCTCCAGCCAGCGCCTTGCCGCGAGATTGCCGCTTTGACCCATGAGTGTGGTAAAAATGTGTGGGTGTATACAGGGTTTGTGTATGAGGATCTGTTGCGTGAAAATCAAAAAGACCGAATGGCTCTTTTGCAGGAAACGGACATTTTGGTGGATGGAAGATTTGAACAAGGGCAGAAAAGCTATGAACTGAATTTTAGAGGAAGCCGAAATCAGAGAATTATTGATGTGAGAAAAAGCTTCAAAATTGGAAAAGCTGTGGTACTTGATTTGGACCTAAAAAAGTAGAAAGAGCAAATGAACGAAAAATCGCCATTTTTCTTGACAATTTGCGATTTTGTGATTTATACTTTTCTTTGAATATGTATCAGTCGGAGGTCCAAAAATGAAGTGTCCTTTTTGCAATTATGAAGATACCAAAGTGATAGATTCCAGAAGTCAAGATGACAATACATCTATCCGCAGAAGGCGGTTGTGTGAAAAATGCGGCAAGCGTTTTACCACCTATGAAAGAATCGACACCATCCCTATGACAGTGATCAAACGTGACGGCACAAGGGAGGTGTTCGACAAAGAGAAACTTCTGCGTGGGATTATGAAAAGCTGCAATAAAAGAAATGTCTCTGTAGACCAGATGGAAAGATTGGTCGATGACATAGAAAATGTCATTATGAATTCTATGAAAAGAGAAGTGGAAAGCAAAGAGATCGGCAACATGGTGATGGACCGGCTCAAAGATATTGATGAGGTGGCCTATGTGCGCTTTGCGTCGGTGTACCGTCAGTTTAAAGATATCAATACTTTCATGGATGAGTTGGAAAAACTTTTGACAGAAAAGAATCCTCAAAATAGAAGATAAGCCTTTGAAAAAAACAGGGACATTGGTTCCTGTTTTTTGATTTTTTCCATGGTTTAGGTCAACCAGAAATTTTCATCGCAGGAAGGAAGTACATTGACAAAGTCTAACCTAAAAGGTATAATAACAGATATTTACTTCATCATGCTACTATAATAAAGTGTTAGGGGGCGTCGATCTATGCAAAATGATAAATTACATACGCCGATTGGAGTTAGAGATGTTCTTGCAGGAGAATGTGCCGTAAAAAATGCCATTACTGCCCAAATATCAGAAGTGTTTCATCGCTATGGATATGAGGATGTGGAAAGTCCTATGTTCGAGTTTCAGGAAGTCTTTGCAGACGCGGAAAAAGGCAGCACAGACCCTGCACAGTTGTATAAATTTTTCGATCAGGATGGTGCTTCTCTTGCTCTAAGAGCAGATATGACGCCGCCAATTGCAAGAATTGCTGCGACTGCCTATGCCAATTGGGAGGGACCTTTAAAGTTTTCCTACCACGGCAATGCCTTTCGGATGAACAAAAACTATCAGGGGAAACTGCGGGAATATCCAGAAGCGGGTGTTGAGTTCATGGGCGCTTCCGGCCCTGACGCCGATGCTGAGGTGATCGCTGTGGCAGTAAAAGCGCTGTTAGCCATTGGTTTGACGGAGTTTAAAATCAATATTGGGGAGGTTGGCTTTTTCAAAGGCATTTTGGCCTCCAGCGGTTTGAATCAAGAAGATCAGGAGGAAGTGAAATTTTTAATCAGCAAACGAAATTATGCTGATTTGGAACATCTGATCCAAAATAGACCAATAGAGGAAAAGGTGAAAGAACTTTTTCTTGCTCTTCCCAAACTGGTAGGCGGCAGTGAGGTTTTGGATCAGGCAGCGAAGATGACGGATAACCCTGTGGCCCTTGCAGCACTGGAGCGGCTGAAAGAGCTTCATACTTCCATTGGAAATTATCATATCTCATCCTATATCAGCTATGATTTGGGAATGGTGAATAAATTAAACTACTATACTGGTATTATTTTCCGCGGATATACTTACGGCGTAGGATTTTCTATTGTAGACGGCGGGCGGTATGATAACTTGGTTGGAGAATTCGGAAAAGACTGCCCGTCTGTAGGATTTGCGCTTCGGATTACGTCGATTATGAACGCAGTGGCAAACCAAAATATCCACGTCGATGTAAAACGTCCAGAGGCGCTGATTGCCTATCAGCCCTGTGCAAAAAAGACTGCACTGCGGATTGCTGAAAAATACCGCCGTACCGGCAAATATATGCTGACCAGTTTTTTAGGTGAAAATTTGGAAGAAAACATCGCCTATGCAAAAAAAATGAATCTAAGTCATGTCCTCTATTTTCGGGATGGCGTCCATTTGACAATGGTTAGCCTCAAAGACGAGATGGGCGGGTTTACTGTAGATCTTACAATCAATGACCTGAAATTTCCGGCAAAGGAGGAGAAAGCATGAGATATTTGACTGTGGCGCTAGCGAAAGGAAGGCTTGCTGACCAGACAATGGACCTTTTGGCAAACATAGGAATTACTTGTGAAGAGATGAAGGAAAAGACAAGAAAACTTATATTTACAAACGAAGCGCTAGGGCTAAAATTTTTTCTCTCAAAACCTTCGGATGTGCCAACCTATGTAGAACATGGGGCAGCGGATATTGGCATTGTAGGCAAAGACACTATTTTGGAGGAGGGAAGAAACCTCTATGAAATGTTGGATTTAGGTTTTGGTGCTTGTAAAATGGCAGTAGCCGGCCGGCCGGAAATGAAAGAAAAATTGGATCACAGCTATTGCCTGCGTGTGGCGACAAAGTATCCTAAAATTGCAACAGATTATTTTTATCAGCAAAAACATCAGACTGTGGAGATCATTAAGCTCAACGGTTCTGTGGAACTAGCGCCGATTGTAGGACTAAGCGATGTGATTGTAGATATTGTGGAGACAGGCTCTACGTTAAAAGAAAATGGGCTGGTGGTACTGGAGGATGTCTGTCCTCTTTCTGCAAGGGTGATTGTCAATCGTGTCAGTATGCAGATGCAGCATGAAAGAATTATCCAGCTCATAGAGAAAATGAAACAGGTGCTGGAAAAATCAGAAAGGTAGGCTTATTTCTATTGCTTTTTTCCAGTGATAGAGTACAATAATAGGTAGATTGAACAATTCGGAGGGAAAAAATTATGCGTTTTGCTGAATTGGAACGGACGACAAAAGAGACAGCGATCCATATGCGTTTGGAACTGGATGGGGAGGGAAAGCATGATATCTCTACAGGGATTGGTTTTTTTGACCATATGTTAACCCATGTGGCACGGCATGGCTTTTTCGATCTCTCTTTACAGGCCAAAGGCGACACGGAAGTGGACTGTCACCACACCATTGAGGATGTAGGAATTGTGTTTGGCAAGTGTTTGTCTCAAGCGCTGGGCGAGCGCAAGCAGATTCGTCGATATGGCAGTGCCATTGTTCCTATGGATGAAACGCTGGTGTTATGCGCTATGGATATTTCAGGCAGAGCCTATCTAAATTTCGACTGTCAGTTTACGACGGACCATATTGGTGGTATGGATACGGAGATGGTAGAGGAATTTTTTCGGGCTGTCTGCACCAACTGTGCCATGAATCTTCATGTGAAAGTGTTGGCTGGAAAAAATAACCATCATATGGCGGAAGGACTGTTTAAGGCTTTTGGACGTGCCTTGGACCAGGCTACAGGGATAGACGAGAGGATTCATGGCGTGCTGTCTACAAAAGGAATGCTGGAGGCGTGACAGACGATGATTGCGATAATTGATTATGGAATGGGAAATTTGAGAAGCGTGCAAAAAGCGCTGGAGTTTGTGGGACAAACCGCTGTTATTACAGATGATCCCAAAGAGATGAGACGTGCGGATAAAGTAGTGCTGCCAGGGGTGGGCGCTTTTTGCGATGCGATGAAGACCATCCGGCAAAAAGGTATTGACAAAGAAATTATGCAGGTAGTCAAAGAGGAAAAACCGTTCTTGGGAATCTGCTTAGGAATGCAGATGATGTTTGAAAAAAGTTATGAAAATGGGGAGTACACAGGGCTTGGTATTTTGCCTGGCGTGATTGAGCGTCTGCCTGATACAGTAAAAATTCCGCAGATTGGCTGGAATAACCTGAATATTACCAAAAGAGAACCGTTATTTTCCAATTTACCGGAAAGTCCCTATGTGTATTTTGTCCATTCCTATCATTTAAAGACCGAGGCGCCGATTGTAAGCGCAACTGTTTTTTACGGCAAAGAAATTCAAGTGGCAGCGCAGCAGAAAAATGTTTATGCTCTGCAATTTCATCCAGAAAAAAGCGGCGATGTGGGATTAGAGATATTAAAAAATTTTGGGGGTTTATAATTCATGCAGATTTATCCAGCGATAGATATTAAAAATGGTCAGTGTGTTAGGCTAAGTCAGGGTCGGTTTGATAATGTGACGGTTTATGGCGATGACCCGTTGAACGCAGCCGGAGAGTGGGTGCGTAACGGCGCTACCTATTTACATGTTGTAGATCTGGACGGGGCAAGAGAAGGTACTAGCTACAACAATGAAGTGATCCGAAATATTGTAAAAGAGTATGGTGTGCCGGTTCAGACAGGGGGCGGCGTTCGTTCCATGCGGGATATTGAAGAAAAGATATCTTTGGGGGTTTCCCGGGTTATTTTAGGCACAGTAGCAGTCAAAGACCCTGAAATTGTCAGTGAAGCGGTGAAAAACTATGGCGATAAAATAGCAGTTGGAATCGACGCTGTCAATGGCTGGGTGGCTGTCAATGGCTGGGAAGAAGTCAGCAAGGTGACTGCCCTTGAGCTATGCCGCAGGATGTGTGATATGGGTGTTCAGACAATTATTTACACAGACATTTCAAAGGATGGTATGTTGATCGGACCAAATGTCCAGTCTACAAAAGAGATTGTTGACGCCACAGGGATCAATATTATTGCTTCCGGCGGTATTTCTACCATTGCAGATTTGGAAAATGTGGAGGCTATCGGCGCTCAGGGCGCGATTATCGGCAAGGCACTTTATCAGGGCGTCTTAAAACTGACTAATATTATCCAGAGGTTTGAGAAAAAGAGTTCATTATGATCGACAGGCGGTGAAGCTATGCATACAAAACGAATCATACCATGTTTGGATGTAAACTGCGGCAGGGTGGTCAAAGGCGTTAATTTTGTCAATTTACGAGATGCCGGCGATCCGGTGGAGATTGCATCTTTTTATAATCAGTCTATGGCAGATGAGCTGGTTTTTTTGGATATCACAGCCAGCAGTGACGCCCGCGGCATTATGGAGGATGTAGTCAGACGCACAGCAGAGCAGGTGTTTATTCCGCTGACTGTGGGCGGCGGAATCCGTACAATTGAGGATTTCAGACGAATTTTAAGCGCTGGTGCAGATAAAATTTCTGTCAATTCTGCAGCGCTGAAACGACCGCAGCTGATTACGGAAGCGGCGGAAAAGTTCGGCAGTCAATGTGTCGTTGTGGCCATTGACGCAAAACAGAGAGCCGGCGGCGGGTATGATGTCTACCTAAACGGCGGGCGGGTGAATACTGGAAAGGATGCAGTTTTATGGGCAAAAGAGGCGGAACGCTTAGGTGCCGGAGAGATTCTTTTAACCAGTATGGATCGTGACGGCGTGAAACAGGGGTATGATATTGGCCTGACAAAAGCCATTACAGATGCGGTGCGGATTCCTGTCATTGCCTCCGGCGGTGCAGGCACCATGGAACACTTTTACGACGCGCTGACAGAAGGTGGTGCAGACGCGGCATTGGCAGCATCTCTGTTTCATTTTAGAGAGTTAGAGATTCGAGATTTAAAGGAATATCTTGCCAAAAGGGATGTTGCTGTGCGGCTGTAAGGAGGGAAAAAAATGGCGTTTGATTTTTTAAGTCAACTGAAATTTGATGAAAAAGGTTTGATCCCTGTCATTGCTCAGGACGCGGATACAGGACAGGTGCTGATGCTTGCCTATGCCAATCAAGAGGCGATGGCGCGGACGTTGGAGGAAAAAACGGTCTACTATTACTCCAGAAGCCGAAAGGAGTTATGGCATAAGGGGGAAACCTCAGGGCATTTTCAACACGTTCAGGATATCCTGTTTGACTGCGATCAAGACGCGGTGCTCATCAAAGTTAAACAGGACGGCGCGGCCTGTCATACAGGAAAGTATTCCTGTTTTTACCGCAATTGGAAAGGCGAGGAGGTATTGTGATGGATCATGCACAAGTATTGTATGAAATTTATCAAGTGATTCAGGAGAGAAAAACACATCCCAAAGAGGGATCTTATACCAACTATCTTTTGGAGAAGGGCTTGGATAAAGTTCTGAAAAAGGTTGGGGAAGAGACGGCAGAAAGTATTATTGCAGCCAAAAACGAGGGGAAAGAAGAACTGGTTTATGAACTGAGTGACCTTCTGTATCACATTTCTGTATTGATGGCTATCAAAGGCGTAGACTGGGATGATGTGTTTGGCGAGCTTGCAAGACGAGAGTTAAAAGAAGGAAATTTAAAAAAGCAGAACACCAGAACAGGGATTTGATGATTTGCGCGGCTTTGCCGCGTTTTTTTATAGAAATTAAAGGAAAGGACGAGCTTTTATGAGATTGGTACAAATTTATTTTAGTCCAACAGGGGGCACGAAAAAAGTTGCGGACATAGTAGGAAAGGTATGGGACAGGGAGAAAGTGGAGATTGACCTATCTAAGCCCCAAGAGGAGACTGCGATTGAGCAAGAGGATGTATGTATTGTGGCAGTGCCTGTTTTTGGCGGGCGTGTTCCTTCCATAGTAAAAGACAGACTGGAGAAACAAAACGGTCACGGCGCGCAGGCTGTCCTGATTGCTGTGTACGGCAATAGAGCTTATGAGGATGCACTGTTGGAGTTAAAAGATATTGTGACAAAACAAGGTTTTGTCTGTGGCGCAGCGATTGCTGCAGTGGCAGAACACTCTATTATGCGACAGTTCGCAGCAGGCAGACCTGATGAGAAAGATATGGAGCAGTTAGTTTCTTTCGGCAAACAGATTCAATGCCGTTTCAGTGAGGGAAAAAAGATCAGCAGTCTTCGATTGCCTGGAAACGATCCCTATAAAGCATATGGTGTATTTCCTGTTGTGCCAAAGGCAACTGAATTTTGTGGCAAATGCGGGTTGTGTGCCCGTCTATGTCCAGTAGAGGCGATAGACAAAAATCATCCTATGGAGACAGACTCCAATCGGTGTATTTCCTGTATGCGCTGCGTAGCAGTCTGCCCGAGTAACGCCCGAAAAATCGACGAGGCACTGGTTGAACAGTTATCCAAAAAGATGGAAAAAGTCTGTTCTGCACGGAAAGAGAATCAATTGTTTTTGGGCATATAAAAAGTGGCATTTTTCCTGACTTTTTACAGCATGTCCAAACAAAATTTGGATTTTTTTTTCAAAGAATTATCGGGACAGGCAAGTTTTTACAAAACACTTCATAAGATAAGGATGTAACAAAAAATGATCCTTTAGGAGGTATGTTATGAATTGTTTTGGTGGTTGTCAGGGAGATTTCTGGATTATTATTTTACTTCTGTTCTGCTGCTGCGGTAATGGAAACGGTATGTTAGGTACAGAGGATAATTCCTGCATCTGGATTATTTTGCTTCTGCTTTTGTGCTGCGGAAACAACAAATCCATTTCTTCCGGCTGTGGATGCTAATACTTACATTGTGTCAGAAAACCCCGTTTTTACGGGGTTTTTTGTATACGAAAATTCCCGAAAGCAACACAAAATCGGTTACAATGGTAGCGGGAGGTTGATAGAAATGGAAACAGCATTTTTATATAAGAAACATGATATGGTACGGTTATTGGAGGAAGAAAAAGAGTATCTCATCAGCCGGTGCCGCAGGGAATCAGATTCCTTTTTTTCCGCGTTTTTTGAACACAGCGTAGATTCTTTGTATGCAGATGCTTTCGAGGTATTTTTTGAAAACGCTGCGGAAAGTAATATTTTTAGACAGTCTCTGTTTCAGATGAAAGAGGAACAGATCAGTCGTTTTTATAAAATGTACACCATGCTTTTTTTAATCCGCTTTTTGGCAGAACGAAAAAGATTTTGGAAACGGGTGGAAATGCCGCTGTCATTTTTTGAAGTGTTTGAACTTTCTGAGGGGGAGCAAAAACTTTTTTATTTACTGCAACAAGGGCAAAACCGCTTTCCTCACCAGTTTCTGGAACTTTTTAGTCGAGCGGCCGGCAGATTTATTTTAAACAAGGAAGAATGGGGCGTATTTTCCATAGCGTTTATGGAAAATTTTTGCTATAATTCATTTAACAGTTTCATGGCTTCCTTTACAAGATATATCTCCATTGACAGGAGGCTGGAAAAGACTGCGGAATAAGGACAGAAGGTGATGACAAAATGGCAGGCCGCCAGTGGACAGAGCAACAAAAAAAAGCAATTGAATACAGAAATTGTAATCTTCTCGTAGCGGCTGCGGCTGGAAGCGGTAAGACAGCAGTATTGGTAGAGCGGATTATCCGTATGATTACAGTAGAAAAAATTGATATTGACAGACTTTTGGTCGTCACGTTCACAAGTGCGGCTGCAGCGGAAATGCGGGAGAGAATTAGCGCGGCTATTTTGGAAGCGCTGGAAAAAAATCCGCAGGATGAGCACTTATCCAGACAAATGCTGTTTATGAACCATGCAAAAATTATGACGATCCATTCCTTTTGTATGGAGGTTATGCGCAGTCATTACAATGGAGCGGACATTGATCCCGCTTTTCGCGTGGCAGATGAAATTGAGACAAAGTTGATGAAAAGCGAGTTGTTGGACGAGCTTTTTGAAGAGAAATATAGTGGGGAAGACCAAAATTTTTTTGATCTTGTAGAAAGATTCGGCGAAGATAAAAAAGACAGCAGGTTAAAAGAGCTTGTGCTGCAAATCTATGAGTTTGCCCAAAGTAATCCCTATGCGGAAGACTGGATTAGAGAACAGACGGAGAAATTTTTTCTGCCGGAAGGAACTTTATTGGAGGAGACAATTTGGGGAAAAGTGCTGATGGAAACGGTGCAGGAAAAAATCGCAGGGCTAAAACAGCTGTGTGCCCAAATGCAGAAACTGACCAGTCAGCCGGACGGCCCGAAAAAATATGCGCCTGCTGTCCTCAGCGATATGGCTTTGCTGGAGGAGATAGAACATAGCTGCCGGCAGGGGTTTGACCAGTGCAGAGACGTGATTCTTCGGCGGAAGTTTGAGCGATTGGCTACAATAAAAAGCTCTGAGGAAGGGTACGACATGTC
>JAGZLR010000034.1 GCA_018364635.1 Clostridiales bacterium
AGATGTCATAATGTACATCTGCTGAATCTCATCTGGATTCGCCTTTGCCCATGCATTATCTTTTCTTGTTGTGTAATATGTAGAATACACTTTCGCATCTACATCTCTCAATTCTGCCGGATAGTCTGTTCCATCACAGTCACGGATCGCATCTGCTCCCCAACGTTTTACCAGTTCCAATGTCTCAGGAACTACGTCCACATCTGTAGGAATTGTGACTCTTCCTCTTAACTTTTCGCTCATTCTAATACTTCTCCTCTCTTACGTTCAATCATAGTCTTTTTCTTCTCAATAGTATAATGAACTTTAGAAATGAAATCTATTTGATTCTTGCTTACAATGTTATATATTTTGTTTCTCCTGCTTTCAAATAAACTTCCGCTTTCTTTTCTTTTCCACTTTTTACTAAAACGCTCTGCTCATGCTGAGCCTTCAGTTGAACTTCGCATATATCACTATTCTTCATCTTTGCAGAAATCAAAATACCTTTTTCTCCACGGAATCCTTCAAACCCAACCTGCTCATCTTTCCATTTTTGCGGTACTGCTGGAAATAGCTCAATCACACCATCATACATTTGCATCAACATCTCCTGTAATGCATCTGCTGCATACATATTCGCTTCTAATGTAAATGGACGATAATGGAAAGTTGTATAACCGCGCTTTTTATAATCTCCATTCAGATGGAAACCATTCACAGAGCAAAAGCTTTCCCAAAAGATTCTCAGCCTGTCAAATGCTCCCTCACCATTCTTTTGAATCGCATACAAATGCGCCATCCATGCAAAGCTAAAACCAACCCACATTCCTGTTCCGAGGCGCTCATAATCTTCTACTACCGCGTCAATAATTTCCTTTTCTTCCTCGTTGTCATAACGATACAAATACAATGGACATATTGCCATCGCGTTTGATAAATGTCTATGTGATTCTTCCAGACTTTCATCTGGTGAAATCATCAATACATTTTTTTCATTTACTGCCAAGTGCGGAAGTTTTTTCATTACATTTTCCCATTTTTCTTTTTGCCCATTCTCAAGCCTGTCAGAAAATTCTATCAACATGGCATATAGATATCTTAAAAGAGCTAAATCATAGTTACTGTTCGGGGTCACCCATGCTTCTGCTTCATCATCATGTATCTCAGGAGAACTAGAGACGGGAAGATAGTAATATCCATCCTCGCCTTCTTCCAAAAGACTGGTAATACATTTGGCTGTTTCCTCAAAATATATCCACGCACGCTCTCGAAGAAATGTCTCATCCCCAGTATAACGATAATAAAGTTCGAATGACTGACACAGCCAAATCTGATGTACTGGAGACAAAGAATACATTGGCCATCCTCCGAGTGGTTTTCCGTCTATTGTCATAACACCTGGCAGGCAGATTCCATCTGTCTCATAAAAAACTTTTGCAAATTTTCTTGCGGCACCCATAGAATCCCAGAGAAAATCAATGAAACTCTCTCCTTCTTCCAAATGATTTGCCTTATAAAAATGTGTATAGCTAAACTGTGTATTCAGATCATGATGATAGTCTCCCTTCCACGGTGGCAGATTTCCATCATCTGCAGTCCACACTCCTTGGAGTGGCATTGGATAAGAGCCTTTTCTTGAACATGAGGCAAATAAATAATTTGTCACATACCACTGTTTTTCAAACAATGAATCCGGAAGCATAACTTTGCTTTTTTCCCAATATCTCTTCCACCAAATACGATGTTCTCTTTGACTTATCTCGTATCCTGCCAATAATTCTTCTTTTAATTGCCTCTTTGCATCTTCCAGCCAATTTTCGCCATCATTGGAAGTGATAATCCGATAAAACACTAACGTCTCCTGCTCTTTTTCAAGCACTCCTGCCACTATCCCATATGAAAATCTTTCATCCACTTCCTGTGTAAACCATAAAAAAGAAGGAGCACCATTCGCCTCTCCTCTGACTGCTTCAGAATAATGAAGTTTTTCCAAACCTCCCTGAGATATCTCTCTTTCTTTCGGATTATAATACACCTCTTCTTTTTCATTTTGACTTCCAAATTGTGGACTTAACAATTTAACAGAAAATTTATCCCTTGTTGTTCCTATCTTTATCATACCAGTGTTTGAAACTGCATGGCAAAAAGAATATACTTTATAGCATTCAGATGGACCTGTTACATCTAACTCAGCCTCTGCTATCTGTAAATCCAAAACAGACTTCACTTTGCTCATATTTTTAAAATCAAAAATTAGTTTTCCTGCCGGTAATTTCGTTGGAGTCGGATAGTTGTATGGGGCATCGAACAGCTCCCGGATCTCTTGCGTCTTTTTTTCTTTTGCAAGCCTCACTAGATTTTTATAGCAGAACTCTTTTCGCTCTGTATTCATAGGAACTGACAAATCCCAAATATCTGTTCTGTCCAAACTAAACCTTAACGCCGTCGGTTCCCCCCAAATAAGAGAACCGATTCGGCCATTTCCCAGTGGAATGGCTTCATCCCACCTTTTAATATTTTCTTTAAAAATCAATTTATGTTCCATACGATTACTTATACTGCCTGTTATATAGTCCAAGTAAAGATACCAGACCAAGCAAGCCAACCATCATCATTCCAAGACCTTTCGGTCCTATATGTTTTTGTCCTACTACAACTAAGGCAACACTTGCAACAAATATAACTGCTACGATAATGCCAATCAATATTTTTTTTGCGTTTTCGCTCATAGTATTTCCTCCTTAGCCTTTCAATCCGCCAACTGTCATTCCCTGCGTCAGTTTCTTCTGAACACACATATAAAGGATAAGTGTTGGAAGCATTACAATGACAAGTCCCGCATACATTTTTCCGTACTGTACAGCCGATCTCTGTGCAGCCATCAAATTCATCAAACCTACCGGAAGTGTCTTTAATTTCGGATCTGTCAACAATGTCATAGAAATAATATATTCATTCCAAAAAGCGAGGAAGTTGAACAAAATAATTGTTACAATACTTGGTTTCGCCATCGGAATAATAATCTGAACCATTGTTCTAAAATAGCCTGCTCCATCCACGTAAGCCGCTTCCTCGTAGTCTTTTGCCAATGATTTGAAATATCCTGATAAAAGATAGATTGTAAACGGAAGCGCTGTAGCCGCATACACAACTGCAAGTACAAATAAATTATTCATAAAAAATGTACTTCCAAATGTTTTGTATAGGAATGTATCACCATTATTCAACATAAGGAAAATAGGTACTACAATATAGTTTACATTAATAAACAAACCTGCCATGAATAAAACATTCCAAAACTTACTTGTTTTAAATTTAAATCTTGCCAATACATACGATGCTGGCAACGCAATAATAACAAGCAAAAAGATTGCCACTGCTGTTACAATAACCGAGTTCAACATGTAAGAACCCATATTTGCACTTTCCCATGCGTCTACAAAATTCTGGAAATACACTCCTGCTGGCAGTGCCCATGGATTTCTATAGAACTCAGAATTCTCTTTGATAGATGCCATAAACACCCAAAATACTGGCACAATAATTGTGATTGTCAAAAGAACCAATGGGATATAAATAAAAAACTTAGCAAGTTTCGATGTCTCATGAATTGTTCCTTTACTTTTTCTGCTCATCTTTTTACCTCCCCTAGAATTCAATCTCTTCACGTTTTGTTACAAAATTCAAAATACCAGCTAATGCAAATGAGAAAATAAATACAACTGAACCAATTGCCATACCATAACCATAGGAAGAGTTCGTATATGCTTCTTGATACATGTAACTTAAGAATACGTTTGATGCTCCGTCCGGACCACCATTAGTCATTGCTTTTACAAACAAGAAACTCATATTGATCGTACTGATAATAAAGAATGTCAATGTTGTTCTGATATTTGTCCAAATCAGTGGAAGAGTAATGGAGAAGAATTGCTTAATCTTTCCTGCTCCCTCAAGCCCTGCTGATTCATAAAGACTTTCTGGAACATTTGCCATACTTGCCATATACATAACCATATAATATCCAATCGCCTGCCAAACCATTGCAATTACAATACTATAGATAACAAGCTTTTGATCACCAAGCCATAAAACCGGATTCTCAGCTCCTTTTGCCCCTCTAAACAGATTCAAGAAGGAGTTCAACAATCCCTGATTTGGATCATAGATGGCTGAGAAAATCGCACTAATTACTACAACAGATAAAATATTTGGAATGTAAAAAATAACCCTAAAGAAATTCTGTCCTTTGATTTTCTCCCTTGTCAGAATTGCTGCAAATATAAGTGAAAATGCAAATGTAAACAACGTTACAACAACAATTAGCAAAACTGTATTTTGAAATGCTTGATAAAACTTTTCACTTTTGAACAACGTCTGAAAATTTTGCAACCCTACAAATGTTTTATCTGCCGTATATCCTCCCCATTTGAACATAGACATGCGAAATACATCAATAGTAGGAATGATCATAAATACTACAAATAAAATTACAGCGGGAGCCAAACAAAAGAATATAAATCTCCCTCTACCTTTCTCTTTTCTCATTTAGTCATCTCCTAATCTTAATCTCAAGTCAAATCTTACTGATTTCATAAAAACAGCCGGCTCATAAAAAACTCATAGCCGGCTGTTTCTTTTCTGACTATTTATAGTCATTTCAAGTTTATTTTTTTAACGCACCTCTGAAAGTATCGCTAGCTTCTTTAAACTGTTTAACCCAATCTTCTTGTGTCTTGTCTCCAGATACTAAAGAGTTTACAGGATCAAAGAATGCACCTCTTACAGTAAGACCTTCTACTGGTTCTGTTGTAGCAAATGCATCTAATACTGCTACTGCACCTGTATCGTAGATGCTGTAGTATGTTTTTGCATCATCTTTTAACTTGTCTGACATTCCAGCGATTGGCTGTACAGCTCCGCCTTCATTTGCAAAAATCTCTGCTGCTTCATCTGAATATAAGAATGCGATAAACTCTTTTCCAAGATCCTGATTCTTTGCTTCTTTTGGCATCCATGTCTGCTCAAAGAATGAGTAAGAAGCTCTTTCTCCACCTTGTTCTACTGCTGGAAGAGCTGTGAATCCCCACTCAAATCCCTCTGCACGTGGAGCCTCTTTCATTTCACCGATTACCCAATTACCGTTTGGCATAAAGAGCGCTTTGTTGTCTAAAATTAATTGCTGATTTTTCTGGAAATCATTGTCATTAGCATTTGCCGGTGTTGTCTTTTCTGTGTAAGAAGCTAATTTTCCAATGATATCAAATACTTTCTGCGCTTCTGGAGTATCCCAGATTCCTTCTTCATACTGAAGTGCTTTTGTAAATGCTTCTTCTCCCATTGCTTCGTGAAGTAATGCATAGAAAAATGCATCAAAGTATCCTGTTGTTGGATATGTAAATAAAGCAATTCCTTCAGCCTTTGCTTTTTCTCCTAATTCCCACATCTCATCCCAAGTTGTTGGAACTGTCCAACCTTTTTCTTCAAAAAGCCCTTGATTGTAGAACAATCCACATGGTCCGTAGAACATTGGCATCAAATATGTCTTTCCGTCTCCATAAGGATTTGTAATTGTGTTCTCTGTAAATCCTGGAAGAATCTTTTCTCCTACTGTCACTTCTTCACCTGGTACTGTCATCTCTAACACATCTGTCAAATCAACTAAGTTGTTATCTCTGATAAATGTCTCTGTCATACCTGACTCTGCACCTACCGCACGCATGATAACATCTGGATAGTTACCTGCTTTCATATCTGGTGTAATTACATCTTCCAATTTTTTATCAATTGTAAGCTCTACAGTCACACCTTCATTAGCAGCTTCAAAAGCATCTGCTACTTTTTCCCACATATCTTTACCATATGCAGTTTCTACTGCTGCTACTTTTAACGTCTTTCCATCTTCTGCTTTGTCTTTTCCTCCATCGTCTTTCGACCCACAAGCTGCAACACTCAATGTCATTACACCTGCAAGTACTAGACAAAGTAACTTTTTCATTTTCATACCTCTTCCTCCTTCTTATTTTAAAACGGAACACTCCGTTCTTTTGGTATAGAAAAATCATACTCCATCTCCAATTCCTTTTCAAGAGTTATTTTGCTCATTTTTTTATATATCTTGCTATTCAAAACAACATAAGTATTGTACAAAATTTCCAACCTACTTTTTATACTAGTTTCTCTTTTTCATATATTTTCTACATTTTTTTAATGAAAAGATTTTTCCCTTTATCCAAAACAACCTTGTTTTTATTTTTGACAGCATCTCCTCACCAATGCCTTCGCGCTAACTTTGCACTTTTCACACTATCTCACAACAATATAACTAACATCTTTTATTATTGCATTCTCAAAAAAAAGCATTTATACTTAAAACTATCACAAGAGAAAGCAGGTAATCTTATGCGATACAAAAGTATAAGTCTGAGAGAATCTATCTCTATAACCGAGTTAGTTACAATACATTACTTTGAATATATGAGCGACTTTTCTTTCCCTGGAGAAGCACATAATTTTTGGGAATTCGTTTGTGTAGACAAAGGCGATGTGAAGATTCGGATGGGCGATTCTGATATAATTTTAAAAAAAGGACAAGTAGCTTTTCACAAACCAAATGAATTCCATACTGTAGATGCTACCGGAACATCCGCTCCGAATCTAGTTGTAATTTCTTTTCACTGCAAGAGTGCTGCAATGGCATTTTTTGAAGATCGCATTTTAAAAATTGATGAATTGGAACGGAATATCTTAGCCGATATTATTGCCGAGGCAAAGACTGTGTTTAAAGGAAGGCTCGATGATCCTTATCAGACCGAAATGCTTCGCACCGCTTCAGCCGCACCAGACGCTGAACAGTTAATTCGGATTCATTTGGAATATTTCCTAATCCACCTGATGAGAAGATATAACCATTCCTCTATCACACACACTGACAACACACTTTCTTCTTTGAAAGTGACCAAAATGAAAAGCGATACGGAGGTATTGAACCGAATTATTCACTATATGGAGATGCACCTGAATTCTCGCATTACAATCGAACAAATCTGCAAAGACAATATGATTGGGCGGTCGCAGTTACAAAAACTATTCCAACAAAAGACCGGACTTGGAATTATTGAATATTTCTCTAATATGAAAATCGAGACTGCAAAAGAAATGATTCGTACCGGGCACATGAATTTCACACAGATTTCTGAGCAGCTTGGCTATACATCCATACACTATTTTTCAAGGCAGTTCAAAAAAATCACAGATATGACACCTTCAGAGTACGCCTCCTCCATCAAAGCGATGGCAGAAGGGGCCTTTGAGGATCGGAGAATGTAATTCATGAAACAGAACATCAATAAAACACTACTTTTAAAAAAATTATTCTTTTCTACTCTTTATCTCAGCGCTTTTACATTCGGTGGTGGATATGTTATCGTCTCTCTAATGAAAACGAAATTTGTAGATAATCTGCATTGGATCGACGAAAACGAGATGCTGGATCTGATTGCAATCGCCCAATCATCTCCTGGTGCAGTTGCTGTCAATGGAGCTATTGTGATAGGATACAAATTATGTGGCGTTCCCGGTGTGATTTTTTCCATACTGGGTGCAATCATTCCACCATTTTTTGTCATTTCAATTATTTCCGGATTTTATACACTGTTTCAAGAAAACACTGCCGTGCTGGCTTTACTGAATGGAATGCGGGTCGGCGTAGGTGCGGTGATCGTATCTGTCGTATGGGATATGGGTTCTGGAATTATCCGTCAAAAAAAAGCAGGTCCAATTCTCATTATGCTCTGCGCCTTCATTGCAAACTATTATCTAAAAATTAATGTCGTTTTCATTATCTTAATATGTATTGCATTCGCAATCATAAAAGCTATTATCACAAAACAGGAGGCAAAACACTGATGATTTATTTACAATTATTTTTCAGTTATCTGCAAATTGGAGCATTCAGTTTTGGTGGAGGTTATGCCGCTATGGCTCTCATTCAGGCACAGGTTGTTGAGAAATACCACTGGCTTAGTATGGCAGAATTCGGCGACCTTGTAACTATCGCCGAGATGACGCCTGGACCAATCGCTGTAAACTCTGCGACTTTTGTTGGGGCACAGGTAGCCGGAATACCAGGCGCACTCGCCGCAACACTCGGATGTATTCTCCCATCCTGTATCATCGTTACGTTGTTGGCAAAAATCTACATTCAATATCAAAATGTAAAAATCATGCAGGATATTCTAGGTACACTTCGCCCAGTCGTTGTATCTATGATCGCCGTCGCAGGACTCAGTATTATATTCTCCATATTCTTTGAATCCGGAACATTGGAACTGAGTTTGTCCAATCTTAATATTCGCGGTATCATTTTCTTTGCAATTGCACTTTTTTGCCTGAGAAAAACAAAACTTAACCCTATTTTCATTATGGTAGGCTGTGGTATTTTAGAGCAACTCTGCTCCATTGGTATGGATAACATTCTGATACCAATAAAAGCTATCTTTCTTGATTCTTTTCATATCTTTTAAATCTTGATCCTCACGATTCACATACACAAAACCATAACGTTTCCGAAAGCCTTGGTGAGAACTCAAAAGATCCATAAATGACCACGCCGAATATCCGATTAGTTCCACGCCATCCTCCAACGCCATTGCACACGCTTTCAAATGTTCTTTTATATAGTTAATCCGATATGAATCGTGTATCTCTCCAGATTCTGTCAATTCATCTGCTGCTCCGAGTCCATTTTCCGTAATAAGCATCGGCAGACGATACCTGCTATAATAATCATTTAACACAATTCTCAAGCCCATAGGATCGATCTGTGCTCCATATTCGCTTGCCTGTAGATTCTCATTCTTTTCATCGCGAAAATATCCATATTGATCAAAATCCACCTCATTACCACGAAATACGCGCATTCCAATCAGGTGCTCCTCATCCGCCGGCAAATAACTTGCACATAGTGTCCGATAATAATTAACAGCAATATAATCCATTTTTCCAGCCCCTAGAATTTCTTCATCTCCCTCAAGCATATCCGGCACAATATTGCGCTCTTTTAAATAACGCATATAATACCCCGGATATTTTCCATAGTGATACATATCCAAACAGTAGTTTGTCTTCATACAGTCATTCATCTTTGCTGCCCATACATCCTGCGGTTTATTTGTCAAAGGATATGTGCAAGTAGAAGAAATCGCCGGACCAATTTTCCCATCTTGTATCATTTCATGGCACGCTCTCGTTGCAAGCGCATGGGCAAGGAACATATGATAATCCATCTGAGCCCGAATCTTATCTGCTTTCCATGCATCCGACTCGTTAATATTCATACGCTCATCTACACGAATCATAAGATTTTGCTCGTTGATAACCTGCCAGTATTTCACTCTTTCCCCAAACTCTGTAAAACATAATTTTGCATAACGCTCAAATGCATATACGCATCGCCTGTCCTCCCATCCATTGTACTTTTCCACCAATGCATACGGCAGATCAAAATGATACAAGGTGACAAAAGGCTGTATCCCATTCTCCAAAAGACAGTCAATCACCTTACTGTAAAATTCAATTCCCGCCCGGTTTACCTCTCCATCTCCATCTGGAATAATTCTTGCCCACGACAAAGAAAAGCGATACATCTGCATTCCTAATTCCTTCATCAATGCAATATCTTCCTTCCAATGATGATAAAAGTCGCTGGCAACCTTGCTATCCGCCTGCTTTTTTGAACGCTTGAATGAATTATAATCCGCCACTGTCATTCCTTTTCCATCTTTGTCCCATGCTCCTTCAATCTGAAATGCCGAGGAAGACGCCCCCCATAAAAAATTTTTCGAAAATCTTGCTGACATTATTTTTCTCTCCTATCTTTATTACATGATCTCGATTACTGTAGTATCTATATCTGCATGCTGTGTCTGTAATCCAACTACCTCTTTATAGTCAAAAGTATTTACGACTACTACCGAGACTGTTGTATCATATCCAGCTTCTTCAATTTTTTCTAAGTCAAAGGATATTATTTTTGTTCCCTTTTTTACATGTGTTCCCTCTTGTGCATATTGTTTAAAGTATTTTCTTTCCAGTTTTACTGTATCTATTCCAACATGAATCAAAAGTTCCACACCATTATCCAGAGTCACCCCCATTGCATGAAGCGTTGGGTAAATTACATTTACCGTACAGTCCACCGGAGCCACAACTTCTCCTTTCGACGGAATGATCGCAATTCCTTTTCCTAATCTTTCTTCCGCAAACACTTTATCATGAATCTGATTCAGCTCGATTGCTTTTCCTTCGACAGGAGCAGTTACATACCATACTTTCTCTGCATCTTTTACTGCGATTCTATTCGTTTCGTTATCTAAAATCGCCTCTTTCTTCTCCACAATATCTTCAAAACCAATAATGTAAGTGAAAACAGCTGTTCCAAAGAAAGCCACGATACAACCAGCCAAATAAAACAAAAATGGTTTCATTCCAAAAGCAGCATAGGAAAAAATAGTAAGCACTCCATTGTTGGCAAAAGAATCTCCATAAACGCCTCCTACTCCCATAATACCACCACCAATAGCACCACAGACAATTGCACAAATCATCGGCTTTTTCAAACGAAGATTACAACCGTAAATCGCTGGTTCTGTAATCCCTACCAATGCTGCTGAAATAGCGGCAGACGCCGCCACACTTTTTAATTCCTTATTCTTAGACTTGAGCATCACCCCAAGTGCTGCACCACCTTGCGAAAAATTTGCCGCACCTGCAAATGCTAATAAATTCTGTTTTCCACTCATTGCAACATCATTGAGTCCCACCGGAAGCAATGCCCGATGTGCGCCGAAAATCACAAATACTCCCCACAAACCACCGATTACTGCTCCACCAATAGCAGTGTTAAAGTCCATCAACACATAATATAAAGTCTGAATACTATTTCCTACCCAGATGCCAATTGGTCCGAGGAGTGTAAGCGTTAATGGCACCATAATAATAATCGATAATCCCGGCACCATAATAATCTGTATTATTTGTGGAATAATCTTATACAGAAATTTTTCTAGGTACACCAAAACAAATACTGCAAGTAAAATCGGAATGACCGATTCTGTATAACTGAACACTTTCGTAGAATCGCCAATAGTCCATACCCCTTTAGTCACAGGAATTCCAAAAAATGTTGTTATCGTAGTAACATCTTGAATTAGAATATCCAACTGCGGATAGCACAAAAAGCCACCAATTGTCATTGCTACGATCTCATTGCACTTAAGCGCCTTTGCCGCCGTATAGCCAAGAAAAACTGGCATGAAGTAAAAAATAATCTGGCTGGCCGCAAAAAGCAGCACATAAGTATCATTGGAAGAAATATCAATGCCATTTTTAGCAGACAAAAGTCTTGCCGCCGTCAAAATTCCTTTAATCAATCCTGAAGCTGCAATGGCTGGAATCAATGGGGTAAACACCTTGGAAATCGTCTGCAAAATTGAGTTTGCCAGATTTACCTTTACATTCTCTCCCATCGGATCATTTTTCATTGTCAACATAGGCAATATCTCATCATATACTTTATTTACTTTTGAACCAAGTACAATCTGAAATTGTCCGCCAGAAATCACAACTTGAATTACTCCTTCCAAACGCTCTACTGCCTGTTTGTCCGCTTTCGTCTCATCCTTTAACACCAAACGGAGTCTTGTAAAACAATGGCTGACATCTTTTATATTCTCTTCGCCACCGACATGCTTCAATATACTTTTCGCAACTTTATTAATATCCATAAATAACCTCCATTCCGCCGCATATACAATAATATAACTGTACCTGTGGGTTTTATGTATTTCATAATAAACGAAAAAAGAAAACGCCATACTCACTCCTATCATGAATATGGCTAAATATAATTATTATTTGCTTCTTGTTTCGTAAATTTCTTTTTCTATATCTATAAATATCTTAGCTATAACCTCATAAGCTTTTCCCCATGCATCAATAACCTCGTCTGTAGCCACATCACCCAAAACCTCTTTAATTGCACCTAGAAGATTTGCTCCAACAATTGGATAATGCTCTTCTTTAATTTTTGCATCACAATGTTTTTCTCCTATTTTTCTTACCGCTGGTAATAAAGATTCTAAGTTATCTATATTTTGAGCAGCTGCTAATACTACCATAGCTAACGCTTTGGGTTGCTCTCCTGAAACTTGTCTGTCCATATTAAATAATGGCTTAACCTCCGGATTATTAGCAAACATATTTTTATAAAATGTTTTTGTGATTTCTACCCCGTGTTCCTTTAGCGCTGGTACTGTACTCTTAACTATTTCTATTGTTTTTTGATCTAACATAAATAATCCTCCTTAGTATTTCAATATATTAATAACAGTTATTATTATTTATATTTTATATATAGCATAAAATCTTTTAATGTGCAAGTAAAAATAGAATTTCCAATGTATAACCTCAGTTCTAAAATTATTTATTATTCTCAAAATCCAACAGTATTTTCAAGAAAAACTCACCCTTTTTCGCCACAAGATATAACATTTTCTGTTTATCACAGAAAAAGCAGTAGATATCTATTTTTTTTAATAAATATCTGCTGCTTTGAAGAATTTTTCATATTTCTTCATCTGCGTTTCCATACATCTAGTAATAGAATATCCTTTAAAGACATTTTTCTTTGATATCAATACTGGCTTATTGTACTTCTATCGATATTTTCTTCTGCAAATGACAACTATACCTACTACAGCTACCCCCACCATAACAATTATCCAATAAGTAAATGAACTAGCATCACCAGTCTTAACAGAATCATCTACTGGTTTATTATCAGATGGTTTAGACGGTCTTTCTGGCACTTCTGGTTTCTCAGGTTTTTCCGATTTCTCAGGCTTTTCATTCAAGATCTCTAACGCATCGATCGCACTTCTAAGCTCAGCAACTGCAGCATCTGCTTCAGCCTGTGTTGCATCTGAATTCTCCATAACTGCTTGTGCTTTTTCCAATGCTTCTTTGAATACTTTTACTGTCTCTTCTGTATACTTTGTAAGATCCAATTCTGATGCATCTAAAATCTCCTTCTCTAAATTACTATAATCTACAACTTCTACCTCTCCCAATACCGGTGGAATCATATTCTGTATTCTCATATGGAGAAACGAGGTTCCAGATACCTCCGGTACGCCCTTTATAATGCCACAAAATATGTCTGTCACTGGGATAAATCTTTTGGTGCATATCTTGAAAAGAAACGCTCGGAAGGCAAGCATTATAATGTCGCATTATCTCATGCCACTAAGAAGCTTGTGCGCTTAATTTTTTCTGTAACTATCTCCTTTTAGAGTGCCAGCAACGACACTCTGTTTGTCATGCAGTTTTCAAGGTTCAACTATATCTGAAATGCATTTTTGCAATTCATTCAAAAACCTTTCATTTTAGACTTGACTTTTAATAGTTAGTCTTTCACTTGTTTGAACTGGGAACACGAAAAGTCAGGGTATTTTTGAAAAGAAATTTTAAAAAATACCCTCTCTGTTTGTTTAACCGGAAGGGAATAAAAGTGAATTTCAGAAGATTTATAAAATGTGACAAGTTACTAGCGAATTGACAAAACGCCTAATAAATGATAAAATAACGACCAATCGGTGCAAGGAGGTTCTTATATGGACTTAGGAGAAATTATTCGTGAAACAAGACAAAAAGCTTTTTTTACACAAGAAGAATTTGCTCAAAAAATCGGTGTAGCACTTTCTACAGTAAATCGTTGGGAACTTGATAAAGCCTGCCCAAATGTAAAAGCAATGAAAGAAATAAAATCTTTTTGTAAAGAAAACGAGATGGACTATAAAATTATAGAAGAAAAATGGCTCACTGCTTTGAGGAGGAAAAATAATGGCTAAAATACAATCCGCCGAACCGAATATTGCCGATTTGGCAAACGGTTGGCTGAAATCATATAAATTAGATTACAAATTAGAACAAGAATCTTTAAATACTGAAATTGATACCGCCCTTAACGATTACTATTCAAAAAACGGCGGAGTAGGCGGCAACCGACCTGACGCTAAGCTTTTATTACAGGATAAAAATTTGAATAACTATCCCATTTTGATTGAATATAAAGGCTATAAAGACAGACTTGTAAAACTCAATGCCGACGGCAAGGTAGCAAACAGAAATGCAAAGAATCAACCCGATTTTAAAAACATAAATTCCTATGCTGTAAACGGTGCCGTTCATTATGCCAATGCACTTTTACATTACACCGGTTACACAGAAATTATTGCTATCGGTATGACGGGATTTAAAAACGCCACCGGTGATATAGAGTATGAGATAGGCGTTTACTATGTTTCCAAAAGTAATTTTGGTATAGGGCAAAAGATTGATGACTATACCGACTTTTCTTTTTTAAAAAAAGAAAATTTTGATAAGTTTATCGAAAAGGTTAAAAATCTTCAATTATCACAGGAAGAAATTGAAAAATTAAAAGAACAGCGCGAGCAGGAAATTAATGCAAGCCTTGTCAAGTTGAATAATGATATTTATCAGAACGAAAAAGGACTCGGTGAAAGCGACCGCGTTTATCTTGTTGCGGCTTCTATTATTGCTACTTTAGGCGTGCCGAATAGAGTGGCTCCGTTAGAAAAATCGGAATTAAAATCTTTAACTGAGGACGGCAATCGTGACGGCGATATTATTCTTCGTAAAATAAGAGCATTCTTAAATGAAAAGAATTTGCCGCAGGAAAAGCGAGATTTAATCATCAGAACCTTGCAAAACACGCTTACTACCGATAACATCAACAAGGTTGAAAACGGTGAAAGTCAGTTAAAGCGTGTATTCACAAAAATTGTTGACGATTTGGGTATTTATTATAAAATCGGTTTAACAACTGATTTTACAGGAAAATTGTTTAACGAGATGTATAGTTGGCTCGGCTTTTCACAGGATAAGCTCAACGATGTTGTACTTACTCCGGCTTATGTTGCGACCTTACTTGTTAAGCTTGCCAGAGTGAACAAGGATTCTTATGTTTGGGATTTTGCAACAGGTTCAGCGGGATTGCTCGTTGCGGCAATGAATGAAATGCTGATTGACGCGAAAAATAAAATCAAATCTCCTGATGAGCTTGCGCTAAAATCGGCAGAAATAAAGGCAAATCAACTGCTTGGTCTTGAAATACTTTCAAGCGTTTATATGCTTGCAATTCTCAATATGATTTTAATGGGAGACGGAAGCTCAAACATTTTAAATAAAGACTCATTAAAGGATTTTAACGGTAATTACGGTTTCGGCAAGACAAACGAAAAATTCCCTGCTGACGCATTTGTGTTGAACCCTCCATATTCGGCACAGGGAAACGGTATGATATTTGTTGAGAAAGCACTTTCAATGATGGACAAGGGCTATGCCGCAATCATTATTCAAAATTCCGCAGGCAGCGGAAAAGCGGTAGAATATAATAAAAAAATTTTAAAGCACAGTACGCTTTTGGCAAGTATCAAAATGCCTATTGATTTGTTTGTAGGGAAATCAAGCGTTCAGACGAATATTTATGTATTCCGTGTAGGCGAAGCGCACCAAAAAGACGATATTGTAAAATTTATCGATTTTTCAAACGACGGATATACAAGAACAAATCGTAGAAAATCAAACAACAATCTCAAAGATACAGACCATGCAAAGGAACGCTATCAAGAGGTCATTGACCTTGTGCGTTTCGGCAAAAGTAAGCTGAATATTTTTACAGAGGAAGAATATTACGAAGGAAATATTGATCCACAAAACGGAGCCGATTGGAATCAATCTGCACCAATTGATACAAAACCGACTTTAGAAGATTTTAAGAAAACGGTTAGTGATTATCTTGCTTGGGAAGTATCTAACCTTCTAAAAAATCAAAATATGGAGGATGACCGCCTGGGAAAATAAATGCCTCACTTAACGAAAAGTTGAGCAAGGTTAAGTGGGGCGAATATAAATTGATTGATATATTAAAATGGCAGTCGCAAAAAGAAATAAATCCTTTACATCTCTCTGCATTAGAGGATATAAATGAAAAATATTATCCGTTTTATGGACAATCAACATTAAACAATGGCATTATTTCGTATAATAGATTAACACATAATGTTTTAAATAATCCAAATGGAAAACCAACTATTCTGATTCACTCAAACAATCAAAATATTGTGTATTTAGAAACGCCATTTTATTTAAAAGACGGTCACGGTGCGACAAGCGTTCTGCAATGTGAAAACTTAAACCGTACAAATCAAATGTTTATTATTGCTGCAATAGATAAAGTAATAAAAGAAAAATTTGCATACAATCATAAAGCTACAAAGATAGAATTGAAAAAAACAGTTATTAAACTTCCGACAAAGAATGGAAAACCAGACTTTGATTTTATGGAATCCTTTATAGCTGAGCTGGAAGCTCAGCGTATAGCTGAGCTGACCGCTTACTTAAAAGTAAGCGGTCTGGATAATTGCAAATTATCCGGCGAGGAAGTGCAAGCACTTCAAGATTATGAATCATTGGATTTTGCAGAATTTGATATAACCGACATATTTGATGTAAAAAATACTTCAAATATATTATCCTCTGAAATTGTAGAGAATAGTGGTAATATTCCTTATTTATGTGCAAGTTCTGAAAACAATGGTGTTAGTTCATATATTACATATGATGACCATTATTTAGAAAAAGGCGATTGTATTTTTATAGGTGGCAAAACATTTGTTGTGAGCTATCAAGAAAATGATTTCTTTTCAAATGATAGTCATAATTTGGCATTATATCTCAAAACTTGCGATAAAAGCAAATCAAAACATTTTTATATTGCTACTTGCTTATTTAAGAGTCTAAATCACAGATATTCTTGGGGTAACAGTATTAGCAAAACCAAAATTAAAAACGATAAGATTTCTTTACCAATGAAAGACGATAGACCAAATTATGATGTTATGGAATTGCTTATATCTGCCATTCAAAAGCTCGTAATTAAAGATGTTGTGCAGTATGCTGACAGAAAGATTAAAGCAACGAAAGTAGTTACCAGTCAGAAAACAGTTTCTGAATTAGGAGGGATATTATGAACCCGAATACAGACTTCATTATTTATACCACTGATGATGGTATTACAAAGGTAAAAGCAACCTTTGACGGTGACACCGTTTGGCTGTCGCAGGAACAAATGGCGGAATTATTCCAAAGAGATAAATCCACGATTTCCCGACATATCAGAAATATTTTTACCGAAGGCGAGCTAGATGAGAAAGTGGTTGTTGCAGAAATTGCAACAACCAGTCCTCACGGTGCAATGGAAGGAAAAACGCAGAGCAACATTACAAGATTTTATAATCTTGATGTTATTATTTCCGTTGGCTACCGTGTAAAATCACTTCGCGGTACACAGTTCAGAATCTGGGCTACGGGAATCTTAAAAGAATATATGCAAAAAGGGTTTGCACTTGATGATGAACGATTGAAAGGAAACGGCGGCGGTTCTTATTGGAAAGAATTACTTGACCGAATCAGAGATATTCGTTCCTCTGAAAAAGTTCTTTACAGACAGGTTCTTGATTTATATGCAACCAGCATTGATTACGATCCGAAAGCCGCCGAGTCTGTTAAGTTCTTCAAGATTGTTCAAAATAAATTGCATTTTGCGGCTCACGGACATACCGCGGCTGAAATTATTTATGAGCGTGCAGACGCTGAAAAACCGTTTATGGGATTAACTTCATTTTCAGGTGAAATACCGGCGCTTAAAGACATTAGCGTTGCAAAAAATTATTTGACTGAAACAGAACTTAAGGTGCTCAATAACCTTGTTTCCGGATATTTTGACTTTGCCGAAATCAACGCCATTGAGCATAAACCGATGTATATGAGTGATTATATAAATCAACTTGATACCGTCTTATCTTCGGGTAACAGAAAACTTTTGCAAAGCAGCGGCACAATCAGCCACGCGCAGGCAATGGAAAAGGCAAAAAAAGAATATCTCAAATATCAAGAGAAAACAATTGCCCCTGTTGAACAAGCGTATCTTGACACCATTCATAATCTTGAAAAAGAAGCAAAAAATCAGATTAGAAAGAAAAAATAGTTTGATGCTTTTTATATTGTCAAACAGGTCTTAGGGTGTCCCTAACGAGATTTACCGTTTGGATATCCAAATGGTCTGCTCGCTAAGATTACACAGTAATTTTATTATTCTCGCAAAAATAAGGCACAACCAACGGATTTTTCTGTAATGTTTTCTTTTTCAGCAAGTGATTTTACAATTCCTTCAAACATTTTCTCGGCTTGTTCTTCGATGTCTGCAAGATAATCATATAGCTTTTCCGAGGTCAAAAGATTGTAATATCGCACTCGATGAAACTGTTTGAGATACTGCCGATGACGATTTGCCCACACACCGATATGTAAATCTCCTTGCTTTTTTGTTGTCACACACGGGATAAAATAATCGCCCTGATTGTAATATATACCATCCTGTTGTTCAAATAATGTCATCATAAAAAATCCTCCTGTAATTTGATTGTATTATCATTTTACAGAAGGATTTTTAATTTTACCAATGTGCCGATTACAGTTTTAGACTTTATGAGATCATCTTAAAATGCCGCAACGCTTCCTCAATCAATTTTTCTTTTTCCATAGGACATTGCGGTTGCCTTGCATCCTCTGACTTTGTTTTGTTGTAATTTTCTCTTTCGATAATCCCGTATTTCTCTTTTATCCGTGCAATGTATAAGGACGAAACCTTCACTCCGTGTTTCTCAAAGATATAATCCTTAATTTCCTGATAAGTTGCTTTTGCTTCAGAAGCAGTCAAATCCAGCTCGTCCATATCAACCGTAATGTCGATATATGCGTCGGGATTTTTTCTAACCAGCTTGACAACCGTCTCCACATGCACTGTATTGGGAAACATATCCACCGCCCTTACCTTTTTTAACTCATATCCATTTTCACACAAATATTTTAAATCTCTCGCCAATGTCGCCGAATCGCAGCTCACATACACAATTCTTTCCGGCTGCATCTGCACCATCGTTGCAAGCAAAGTCTCATCACAGCCTTTCCGAGGCGGATCCACAACAATCACATCGGCATAAGCTTTTTCTCCACCGTGCTCTTGTTTATAATTTTCATAATATTGCGGGAGCACTTCTTCTGCCTTTCCGACGAAAAACTCTGCATTTTCGATTTCATTCAATGCAGCATTTTTCTTCGCATCCTCTATTGCCTGTGGGATAATCTCCACGCCATACACCTGTTTTGCTTTCTGCGCAAGGAAGAGGGAAATCGTGCCGATTCCACAATATAAATCCCACACAATCTCATTTCCATGAAGACCTGCATATTCCAAGGCTAGTCTATATAGATTTTCTGTCTGCACTGGATTCACTTGATAGAATGACAGCGGAGATATCTGATATCTTATATTTCCAATGTAGTCCGTAATATATCCTTGTCCCCAAAGCACTTTCACTTCTCGTCCGAGAATGACATTTGTGCGTTCTCGATTCACATTCAGAGTAATACTTGTCATACCTAAAATCTGGCATAAGCTATCCACAAGCTTTTCAGAATTTGGAATGCTATCCCCATTAATAACAAGACAGACCATAATTTCCCCAGTCCGAAATCCATAGCGGATCAGCACATGGCGAAGAAGTCCTTTTCCAGTAGTCTCGTCATATGTTGTAATGTGATGTGTATTCATGAAATCCACAATCATTTCCAAAATTTCTTTGTTCTGTTTTACTCCAAGAGCACACTCTGTGTTTGGAATAATCTGATGTGTCCGTCCTGCATAGAATCCTGTCACAATATGCCCTTCTTTGTCTGTTCCAAACGGAAACTGCGCCTTGTTGCGATAATAGAACGGCTCTTCCATTCCACAAATTGGCTCCATCACCTCATCTAATTCTTCTGGTGAAAATCCACCAATCCGCTTTAAGTTATCACGCACTTTCTTATCTTTAAATGACAGCTGTTTTTCATATGAAAGTTCTTGAATCTGGCATCCGCCACACTGTCTTGCCACTAGACATTTTGCTTCCACACGATTGTGAGAAGGTTCTAACACTTTCATTAATCTTGCATATCCGTAATTTTTTTTCGCCTTTGTAATTTTTGCCTCTATCTTATCTCCAATCACAGCATCTTTGATAAATAACGTGTAACCATCAACTTTGCCAATTCCTTCTCCATTTATTCCAATATCTTCTATTGTTACAACTACCATGTCATTCTTTTTCATATCTTCTCAATCCCAAATCAATTTCCCACAAATTTATTTTTGCAAATATTCTTTTTTCATTTCTTCTACTTTTGCATTATATGTCTCATTTTGTTTCTGCTGAAGCAAAGTTCTTCTGATCGTCTCTTTCACCTCTTCCAATGACGCAACCGTAGCTTCATTTTTCTTTTCAACTTTAATCAAATGGTATCCAAACTGTGTCTTTACAGGTCCCACTACATGACCAATTTCTGCTGCAAATGCCGCATCTTCGAATTCTTTTACCATCTGTCCTCGTCCGAATTCTCCAAGGTCTCCGCCTTTCGCTCCTGATGGACATGTTGAAAATTCT
>JAGZLR010000035.1 GCA_018364635.1 Clostridiales bacterium
AGAGAAAAATTGCAGGAAGAAATGCAGTCAATTATTTCAGGGGCGTTGGAAGATGGCTGTTTGAAAACAAATCCAGTGCCTGTCTCTTCCGATGATATCAGATTGATTTTGGAACGGGCGGTGTAATTGGGTGGAAAAACAGCGAATCATACAGGAATTTGTACCTGGAAAACAAATTACACTTGCCCACATTATTGCAGGACCATCAGATGCTCTGTATGAAAAATTAGGATTAAATCAAAATGGCGGCGCTATCGGTATTATGACAATTACACCAAGCGAGGGAGCAATTGTCGCTGCGGATATAGCAGAAAAGACATCGTCTGTTTCCATTGGTTTTATTGACCGGTTTAACGGAGCTTTGGTCCTAACAGGGGATGTGAGTGCGGTAGAAAGTGCAGTAGAGATGATTATTCGCACGTTAGGGCAATTACTGGGGTTTGCTCCTGCAGAAATTACGAGGACATAATATGAAAAAAATATTGCTGATCGGCCGAAGCGGCTGTGGAAAAACAACGCTTTGTCAGAGACTGCATCATGAAGAAATATCCTACCAAAAAACGCAGGCAGTAGCTTTTTATGCCGATGCTATTGACACACCAGGAGAATATCTTGAAAATCGACACTTCTATTCAGCGCTTTTTGTTTCCGCAGCGGAAGCAGATGTAATCGCTTTTTTAGCGGATCCGCAAAAAACAGAAACCTTTTTTCCGCCTGGTATTGCATCTTACTTTACAAAACCTGTCATTGGTATTGTCACAAAAATTTCGATGGCGAACGAATCGAGGATAGAGTTAACCAAGAGAAAGTTAAAACAAGCAGGGGTAAAATCTGTTTATTCTGTTGACTCTGTGACAGGAGAAGGACTTGATACATTGATAGAATTTTTAAAAATGGAGGAAGAAACATGTCAGAAACACTGCTGAGCATAGGCATCGATATTGGCACAACAACTACCCAGATGATTCTTTCTAAATTAAAGTTAGAAAATATGTCCAATGCCTATTCAGTTCCTAAGATGGTCATTACAGAGAAAGAAGTAATTTATCGCAGTGAAATTTATTTGACGCCGCTTTTAGATGATAAAAGGATCGACTATCCAGCGGTAGGAAAACTATTAAAAAAAGAATATGAAGCAGCAGGAATTCAAAGAAGCGATGTGGATACGGGGGCAGTTATCATTACAGGTGAGACTGCCCGTAAGGACAATGCGGAGACAGTAACTTTAGCGCTCAGTGATTTGGCAGGGGATTTTGTCGTAGCAGCGGCTGGACCAGATTTAGAGAGTATGATCTCTGGAAAAGGGGCTGGTGCGGAGAACTACTCAAAAGAACACAAAACAGATGTCATCAATCTGGATATCGGCGGAGGAACTACCAATCTTTCTTACTTTCATCTAGGACATATTCAGGATACAGGATGCCTGGATATTGGAGGAAGGTTAATTAAAGTTGATAGGAAAAATCGTGTGAGCTATATTTCAGAAAAACTGCAAAGATATATGCAGTCTCATGGAATTTCAATGTCTCTAGGCGAGGAATTAACAGAAACGAAATTACAGCCAATTTTACAGCTTTTTGTCTCAGTTTTGGAAGAAGCGGTCGGACTACGGCCTGTAACAGAGAATTTCCACTATTTTGCTACAAAAGCCTTTCAACCGTTTCCCAAGCCTAAATGTATTTCTTTTTCCGGCGGTGTGGCAGACATATTCTACCATACACCACAAACAAATTCTTTTGCCTATGGGGATATTGGTATCTATTTTGGACGATATCTTAAAGAAAATTTTGGGAGAGACAAAGAATTTCAATTGATACATCCCTCAGAAACAATTCGCGCTACAGTCATTGGCGCTGGAAGTTATACCACAAAATTAAGCGGAAGTACAATTAGCTATACAAAAAATATTTTTCCGATGAAAAATGTTCCTGTTTTAAAACTTTCACAGGAAGAGGAGATCCATGCAGCTACGGTGCTTTCCAAAAAGTATGATTGGTTTCAGGAAAAAGACCAAAATCCTGTCATTGCTTTCCAGGGAATCTCCTCACCGTCTTTTTTCCAAGTAGCCCATTTGGCAAAAAATATTGCTGATTTTGCGGATAAAAAATTGCCGGATGGAAAACCTCTTTTATTAGTAATGGAAGAGGATATGGCAAAGGTGTTAGGACAATCTTTGGCAAGTCGCGTAAAAAATCGAGAAGTGGTTTGCCTAGACGGAATCGGATTGGAAAACGGAGATTACATTGACCTTGGCATTCCTGCGGCCGGCGGGACAGTTTTGCCGGTAGTTGTAAAAACATTGGCATTTGGAGGGTAAAGATGAAGCTAAACTGTATGTTATTTGGACATAAATACGAATTTAAAAGTCTAAAAGAAGTTATGGCAAAGGCAAATGAAGAAAAAAGCGGCGACCGCCTTGCCGGATTGGCCGCAGAAAGCGCGGAGGAACGAGTTGCTGCAAAAGTGACTTTGTCGGAAGTGACATTAAAAGATCTGAGAGAAAATCCAGCAGTACCATATGAGTCTGATGAAGTGACACGTATTATACAAGATGATATAAATGAACCAATTTATCAAGAGATTAAAGACTGGACAGTTGCGCAGTTGAGAGAATGGATTTTATCAGAAAAGACAACAGGGGAGATGATACGCCGCGTTTCCCGCGGGCTTACCTCTGAAATGGTAGCTTCTGTAGCAAAACTAATGAGTAATATGGATTTAGTTTATGGCGCCTCAAAAATTCGGGTTTCCGCGCATTGCAATACGACAATTGGCTTGCCTGGAACACTTTCTTCCAGATTACAGCCAAACCACCCGACAGATGACCCAGATGGAATTATGGCATCTTTATTGGAAGGATTGACTTACGGCGCAGGGGACGCACTGTTAGGATTAAATCCTGTAGATGATTCCGTAGAAAGTGTGACAAGAGTATTAAAACGATTTGACGAAATCAAACACAAGCATGAAATACCTACACAGATTTGTGTTTTAGCCCATGTCACCACACAGATGGAGGCCATTCGCCAGGGGGCTCCAACAGACTTAATTTTCCAGTCTATTGCAGGGTCACAAAAAGGAAACCAGGCTTTTGGTTTTGATGCATCTACTTTGGCAGAAGCTCAGACATTGGCGCTAAAAGAAGGAACAGCAGAGGGCCCTAATGTCATGTATTTTGAGACAGGACAAGGATCGGAACTCTCTTCGGAAGCCCATTTTGATACAGATCAGGTGACGATGGAAGCTCGTTGTTATGGATTTGCACGGCATTTTAATCCTTTTATCGTCAACACTGTTGTAGGTTTTATAGGTCCAGAGTATTTATATGATGGCAGACAAGTATTAAGAGCAGGTCTTGAAGATCACTTTATGGGTAAATTGACTGGTATCTCTATGGGATGTGATGCATGTTATACCAATCATATGAAAGCAGATCAGAATAGTATTGAGGACTTATCTGTTTTATTGACCGCAGCAGGCTGTAACTACTTCATGGGCATTCCGCATGGAGATGATGTTATGTTGAACTATCAGACTACTGGTTTTCACGAAACAGCAGCTTTAAGAGAGATTTTTGGCTTGACTGCCATTAAACCATTCCATGAATGGCTATTAAAAAAAGGATTTATCGACGAGAGAGGACATTTGACGAAGATTGCCGGAGACGCCTCCCGATTATTTTAAAGGAAGAAGCGCCTGATTGCTAACAATAAAAATTGCAGTCAAAATTTTTATATAGGAGGGCAGAAAGATGAATGAGACAGACTTAAAAGATAAAATTGAATTTCTCATTGAGCAATATTTGAAAAAAATACCGTCGGACAGTATAGCTTCCAGCAGAACTGAACGGAATCAATGTAGTCAAGATCATAATGCATCTTGCATATCAGCTGAAAAAGAGCATTATTTACAGTCAGCCACCAGAGAGGAAGGTACTATTGAGGATATTACAAAGATTGATTTAAAAAAACAATTTTTAGTTGAAGATGCGAAAGATAAAGACGGTTATTTAGATATGAAAAGCAGAACGCCTGCAAGGTTGGGAATGGGAAAAGCCGGTGCCCGATATAAAACAATTACGATGCTGCGGATGCGTGCAGACCATGCAGCGGCCCAGGATGCTGTTTTTTCTTATGTGCCGGAAGAATTTGTTGAGAAAAATGGCTATGTGGCAGTAGAAACGCTGTGTAAGGACAAAGATGAGTTTATCACACGCCCCGACCTTGGCCGCAGATTTTCTCAGGAAATGTTGGATAAAATAAAAAACGCTGTAGGCCCAAATCCAAAGGTTGTGTTGGTTGTTGGGGATGGTTTATCTTCCTCCGCCATTACAGCCAATGCTCAAGATATTATCCCAGCTGTGCGCCAGGGGCTAAGTCTTTATGGTATTGACGCCGGCAAAGTAATTTTTGTCAAACATTCAAGAGTGGGCGTGATGGATGATATTGGAGATGCCACAGGCGCAGAAGTTGTTTGTATTTTTATTGGAGAACGTCCAGGGTTAGTGACCGCACAATCTATGTCCGCTTATATTTGTTACAAGCCTCATAAAGGAATAGAAGAGGCAAAACGAACGGTAATTTCCAATATTCATAAAGGCGGAACGCCGGCAGTAGAAGCAGGTGCTCATATTGCAGAACTAATTAAGAAAATGCTGGACAAAAAAGCCTCTGGTATTGATTTAAAACAACGGGAGGAGAAGCGCGTTGAAGCATGATAGAATGATCCCAAATCTTTTAAGTGTGCGGTTAATTCCCAATATCTCTCAGGAGTTAGCGAAAAAACTGGAATTAAGTGATGAAATTTCAAGCATTGGCATACTGACTGCCGACAGTGATGATGTGATGTATACGGCTTTGGATGAAGCGACAAAAACAGCCGCAGTTGAGGTTGTCTATGCAAAAAGTATGTATGCAGGTGCGGGCAATGCTTCAACAAAGTTTGCTGGGGAAGTGATCGGAATTTTAGGCGGAAAAAATCCGTCAGAAGTGACAAGCGGACTAAATGCTGTGAAAAATTTTTTTCAGTCAGGACCAGCATTTATCAGCGCCAATGAGGATGACAGTGTTGTCTATTACGCCTATACCGTTTCTCGCACAGGAAGTTATCTTTCAGAAATTGCAGGGATTAAGGAAGGAGAGGCTCTTGCTTATTTAATTGCACCACCATTGGAAGCTGTTTATGGCTTGGATGAAGCATTAAAAGCATCTGATGTACAGTTGTGTGCTTTTTATGGCCCACCTTCAGAGACAAATTTTGGCGGTGGACTTCTGACAGGCACTCAATCTGCCTGTGAGGCGGCTTGTGAAGCGTTTGCAAGGGCAGTAGAAGATGTTGCTTCGTGGCCGTTTAAAGATATTGATTCGAGAGGAGAAGACAAATGATTGTAAAAGACAGAGACCTGATGAGTATTCAGGAAGTGAGAGACCTTCTCTCAAAGGCAGAAGAGGGACAAAAACAACTGCGAACCTTTACGCAGGAAAAAATAGACGCCATTACAGAAGCGATATCGAAAGCTGGTGCGGACTATGCGGAGTTATTGGCGAAAATGGCGCAGGAGGAAACCGGCTTTGGCAATTGGAAAGATAAGAAAAAGAAAAATTTATTTGCTGCGCAGGGTGTCTATGCTGGAATTAAGGACCAAAAAACCATTGGGGTTTTGAGAGAAAATCCAGAATATAAAACAATTGACATTGGTGTGCCTGTAGGTGTTGTGGCAGGTATTGTTCCCTCTACCAATCCAACTTCCACCGTTATTTATAAGTCCATGATTGCTATAAAAAGCGGAAACGCGATTGTTTTTTCTCCTCATCCCAATGCGGCAAAATGTACTCTCAAAGCAGTAGAAATAGTCCGGTGTGCTGCGGAACGAGCCGGTTGTCCACCAAATTGTATTTTATCCATTACAACTCCGACGATGGAAGCGACAAAAGAATTGATGACAAACCGTAAAACTAGATTGATTTTAGCTACAGGCGGAGGCGCTATGGTGCGAGCAGCGTACTCATCAGGCATACCAGCCATAGGCGTAGGCGCTGGTAACGGCCCAGCCTACATTGATCGATCAGCCAATGTAAAAGAAGCAGTAAGAAAAATTCTGTTTTCTAAGACATTCGATAACGGTACTATCTGCGCTTCGGAGCAATCCATTGTAGTGGAACAGAGGATGGAACAGGCTGTCACAGAAGAACTTACCAGACAAGGAGCCTATTTTCTTTCTGAGGAGGAATCAGTAAAGCTAGGTAAATTTATTCTGCGGGCTAACGGCACAATGAATCCTGAAATTGTTGGAAAGAGTGCTTCTTTTATTGCCCAAAAAGCAGGGTTATCCAGTGTACCTTTTTCTGCTCGGGTGCTGATTGCAAGAGAAACGAAGGTTGGTATGAAAGCAGTCTATTCTCATGAAAAATTAGCACCGATTCTCGCTTTTTACGTTGAGGAGACCATGGAAAAGGCCATTGACAGATGTGCTGAGATATTGATGTTTGAAGGTGCCGGCCACACGTTTTCCATCCACTGCGAGGACAAGGAATTAGTAACATCAATTGCACAACGAATGCCGGTTTCCAGAGTTCTTGTCAACACGCCGTCAGCTTTAGGCGGCATTGGATATACTACAGGATTGTTTCCAGCGCTTACCCTTGGCTGTGGCGCAGTGGGAGGAAGTTCCTCTTCCAATAACATTGGCCCTTTAGATTTAATTAACATAAAAAGGATCGCTTGGCAGACAAAGGATGCTTTAAATGAAACTGTTTCATCCAATACTATTAGTGAAACTGACAGTTGTACAAAAGAGATGGTTGAAATGATTGCAGAAAAGATCTTTAACAGATTAAATCTTTGATAATTAAAGGAGGATATTCGTATGGCAAATACAAATTCATTAGGAATGATTGAGACAAAAGGACTGGTGGCTGCAATTGAAGCGGCAGATGCAATGGTGAAAGCGGCAAACGTATCTTTAGTAGGAAAAGAACAAATTGGCGCTGGTCTTGTGACTGTTATGGTGCGAGGCGATGTAGGGGCCGTAAAGGCTGCTACAGATGCTGGAGCTGCTGCTGCTGAAAGAGTTGGAGAGCTTGTCAGTGTTCATGTCATTCCTCGCCCCCACACAGAAGTAGATGTAATCCTTCCAAGCGGAAGGCAGGATCTGGTATAAGGGGGAATCTCTATGCCCCTTTATACAGAAGAAGTGCTAAAACAGATGTTTCATGAAGGTAAACTAAAGGCAGGGAATACGCTGCATTTACTGTCGGACGATAAGATTACACCGTCCGGCAGAAGTTTTCTTCATGAGAAAAAAATTGAAATCAGACATGCTGGTACCAATGAACAAGAGGGCTATAAAACACTTTTTGGAGCAAATCTTCAGGAAAAACCGGAGCATATGACACACCTGCGCGGGAATGTCTTGGTATTTAAAAATCATCCGCGGATTCGGTTTCGAGGCGTGATCGACTCCTTACAGTCAGAAATTATTTTAGTCCAATTGGAAGTAGAAAAGTTAGGATTAAACTTATTGAGTGACGAATTGCAAGAAGTGATGAGTTTCCTTCAAAATCTGATTCGATGTGAGGTTTCAGGAGAAGAATTAGGTCATTTTTTTATCACAGGTCTTGACGAGGAAGCGTTGAGAAGTCAGTCCCATCACCCATCACAGTTTTTTGGAATCAAACACTTTGTCCCTGATAGAAAATATGGGTTTGTCTGCGCTCTTTTAAATCGTCTGCGCACTTTAGCACGTGAAGCGGAATTATCTGCTTATGAGGCGTTTACAGACCCCTATGGGGCGCCTGTGAGAAATGATATTATGCAGGCGTTAAACCGACTGTCATCCCTTTTTTGGATTATGATGTTCCGCCTGCAAAAAGGCGTCTATGGAAAGGAGACAAAACAATGATTCAGAATGACTTTGTGACTGAGCTGACAGAAAAAATACTTTCCTCTTTATTTATTCCGGTGGAAGCGTCCGGTCGACATATCCATCTGAGTAGAGACGATGCAAAAACCCTTTTTGGCAATAACTATAGTTTCACACCTGTCAAAGATTTATCTCAGCCTGGACAATATGCCTGCAAAGAAAAAGTAACACTGAAATGTTCTAAAAATGCGATGAGTGGTATCACAATTTTAGGACCGGAACGAAGCAAAACACAGGTAGAAATTAGTTTGACAGACGCGGTAAAACTTGGAGTAAAAGCACCTGTGCGGCTCAGCGGCGATGTTTTGGGATCTGCTGGAGGGGTGCTGGAAGGGCCAAAAGGTGCTGTCGGTCTATCAGAAGGTATTATTGTAGCAAAACGGCATATCCACTGTACACCAGAAGATGCACAGAGATTTTGTGTCTCAGACGGTGAACTGGTAGATGTAAGAATTTTTGGCAGTCGTCCGCTGATTCTTTGTGATACACCGATTCGTGTCAGTGAAGCGTCCTCTACAGTACTTCATATTGATTACGATGAGGCCAATGCCTGCGGATTTCAGACAGGAATCTATTGTATGATTTTAAAAAAAATGAGGTGAGACAATGGATTTTTATTCGGCCGCTGACCAAATTGTGAAAAGAATGATAGGGACGGAGGAGGTTTCAGAAAAAAGTACGCTCCCGTTTTTACGTGTATTAGGCTCTTTGAAGCAAGAAGAAGAGGCTTTTCTTCAAAGATTTTTTACGCTGAATCAAATGGGTTCTAATCTAATTTTGTTGAAGGCAGACAATCCTGTTGTAATCTCATCTCTATCCCAGTTGATTCCAATGGATGCAGAGACGAGACTGGCCTGTGAAGCCCTTTTGGATGGAAAGAAAGTTTTTGTATACAGCAACTATCAGAAGAAAACGCAGCACTTACCAGGACTTAGAAATTTTTTGCTGGAAAGAGACGAAACATTGAAAAAATTGGGATTTATCTGTATTGACAATGTCGATCAAATACCAGAATACTTGGGACAAAAGAAAGACTTTTCTATAGAAAAAGAACAATTTAATTTAGCCCACAAAAAATTATTGACGGGTAGAGATATCCAGCATCTTGGCCGTCATACAGAGTTAGTATTAAATAGAGACTGTATCCTAACGCCTTTAGCGCGGGAAGAATCTGTTCGTCGAGGCATTACATTGAGGTTTCTCTGATGGAGATGGGCGTAGTCACAGGTAGTATTTGGGCAACCAAAAAAGACAGCCGGCTGGAAGGGCTGAAGCTTTTAATTGTTCAGGGGGATCAGAAAAAAATTGTTGCCGCAGACCTGACAGGTGCTGGCATAGGAGATAAAGTGCTGGTATGTTTAGGAAAAGCGGCAATGATTACTGCCGGAGCAAAAGAATTGCCGATAGATGCTGCAATTATTGGTATCATCGATGATTCACAGGACGCGGCAAAAGGAGGTTTTCATGGGTATTAATGAGATTATTATCAGTATTATGGCTGTTTTTGCGGTGCTGGGAGGACTGGACCGCATCTTTGGCAACAGAATAGGACTGGGAGAAAAGTTTGAGGAAGGAATTATGGCCATTGGCGCACTTGCGATGTCAATGGTCGGTATTATTGCTCTAGCACCTGTCATCGCCTCTCTTCTACGCCCGATGATTGTGCCAATATACGGATTGTTAGGTGCTGATCCAGCGATGTTTGCAGGATCTATTTTGGCCAATGATATGGGTGGTGCTCCTTTGGCTATGGAGTTAGCCAATAGCACTGAGGCAGGGCAATTTGGTGGTCTCATTGTAGGCGCCATGCTTGGACCAACAATTGTTTTTACCATTCCAGTTGCTTTGGGAATTATAGAAGAAAAAGATCGTCCATTTCTTGCCACAGGAGTGTTGGCGGGAGTCATTACAATTCCTATTGGATCTTTTGTCGGAGGGCTCTGTGCGGGGTTTCCTTTGATGATGGTTTTGCGTAATCTAATACCAATTATCATTTTTGCTGCACTTTTAGCATTAGGTTTATGGAAAATACAGGATATTATGATTCAAGGGTTTATCATTTTTGGGAAATTCGTTGTCATTGTTGTAACGATTGGACTTGCGGCTGGAATTTTGGAACATCTTACAGGCATTACCTTAATTCCAGGAATGAACCCTATTTCGGAAGGCTTTTCCACAGTAGCTGAGATTGCCATTGTCCTTGCAGGCGCTTTTCCTTTAGTTTTATTTATCACGAAAGTTCTAAATAAACCACTGATGCAAGTAGGAAAACTACTAGGTATGAATGACGTAGCAGCGGCTGGTCTTGTTGCAAGTTTAGCCAACAGTATTCCCATGTTTGGGATGATGAAGGACATGGATAAAAGAGGAAAGATTATCAATGTAGCTTTTGCTGTATCGGCAGCCTTTGTTTTCGGAGATCATCTGGGATTTACAGCAGGCTTTATGCCTGAATTAATTTTTCCAATGATTGTTGGAAAGTTGGTAGGCGGAATTACAGCTATATTTGCTGCGCAGATGATTGCAGGAAAGGAGAAGAAAGATGGATCGGGAACACATTGAGCAGATGGTGATGGAAGTATTAAGAGAAAAGCTTTCCCTTTCAGAGCAGAGGTTGATACAAAAAACTTCTGGTGGACTGATAAAAGCATTGGGCCCTTGCTATTGCTTTCAGGAAAAAGACAAACTGAATACAGGAAATCCCTCTGATAAAGTATACACAAAGGATTTCTTTTCCTTATCAGAAAGTCCTCGGTTAGGGTGCGGTGTTATGGAAGTGGATCACACCGATTTTCCATGGACGTTAAACTATGATGAAGTGGATATTGTTATGGAAGGAAGACTGACAGTGTCTATGGGTGGCGAGCAGCTGACGGCAGAAAAAGGTGAAATTATATATATTCCAAAGGGAAGCAAAATTCACTTTTCTTCTGATACTAAAGCAAGGTTTTATTATGTAACATATCCGGCTGATTGGGCCGATCAATAACAAAATGCCTTTCCGATGGGAAGGGCATTTTATTTGTATTTTAGGCGAAAATATAGTACAGTAGAGTTGGTGAAATGGAGGGGAATGTTTTGAGTTTACCATATCGTTTGGCAGCTTTTGATTTGGATGGAACGCTTTTTAATGATGAAAAAAAGATTACACCGTGGACAATAAAAGTATTAAATCAGTGTTTTGAAAAGCAAATGGTTCTTGTTCCATGTACAGGAAGAGTATTGATGGCTGTGCCGGAGTTTGTGAGAAAGAATCATATATTTCAGTATTTTATCACTTCCAACGGCGCTATGATTTATGATAAAGAAGGTACTGTGATGTATCAGAAGACAATGGATAAGTTGTCGGTACGAAGAATTTTGTCGTTTTTAGAGTCTTTGGATGTTATGATCGAAATATTTGTGGATGGCAAAGCGTACACAGAAGAAAAAAATTTTCGCAGGCTAGAGGAGTTTAAGACGAGCGAATTTTTTATTCCTTATGTTTTAAGCAGCAGACATCCAATCGACAGCTATAGAGATTTTATTTCCCATACAGAGCATGGACTGGAAAATTTAAACATCATATTTCGATCCCAAATGGTACAGGAAGAGATCCTTACATATTTAAAAACAGAAACAGCGTTTGAAGTCACATCTTCTTATGGAAATAATATTGAAATTGGCGCCAAAGGGGTAAATAAAGGAGAGGCGCTTACAATTTTGGCTGAGAAACTTTCGGTTCCTATGAATCAAACAATAGCTTTTGGCGACAACCATAATGATATCTCTATGTTTTTAAAAGCCGGATTTTCTGTTGCCATGAAAAACGGAGAAGAAGAGGCAAAAAAAGCGGCACATATTGTTACCGAATCCAACAATGAGGAAGGTGTAGCAAGAATTCTAGAGAATTACCTGGTTGACACAAAATAAAAAATATAGTAGTATAAAACCATAAATTAGTTTTTATCAGCAAGAAGCTGAAAGTAAAAGACCATGAAGGTTTGGGGAAAAGTTCCCTTTTCTTTTCGTGGCTTTTTTTATAGTTAAAGGAGAGGTAAGAATGAAAAAGGTATTATATTTTGATTGTTTTTCTGGCATTAGCGGAGATATGACCATTGGCGCGCTTTTAGATTTGGGGATCGATCAAGAGGTCTTTGAAAAAGAGCTAGCGAAAATTAACGTTGACGGGTATCAATTGACATTTGGCAGAGGCAAAAAAAATGGGATCAGTGGATTTGATTTTGATGTAATTTTACCAGAAGAGCATCAGGAGCATCCGCAAGAGTCTCATAAAGAAGAGGAACATGAACATCACCACCATGGAGCGGAAGGGCATCACCATCATCATGGGGAAGAGGGCCACCATCACCATCATGAACATCATCACAGTCACCGAAATTTATTTGATGTTACAAAAATTATTGAGGACAGCACAATCAGTGAAAGTGCAAAGGATTTAGCAAAAAGAATTTTCCAGCGTGTCGCAGAGGCAGAAGCGAAAGTGCATCATGAGACACTTGAAAACGTACATTTTCATGAAGTCGGCGCGTTAGATTCTATTGTAGATATTATTGGAACCGCAATTCTAATTGATATGATTCGTCCGGATAAAATTGTCTCCTCTGTTGTCAATGACGGACATGGTTTTATTATGTGTCAGCATGGAAAAATACCAGTGCCGGTACCAGCAACCCAGGAAATTATTGCAAATTCTAATGTGATCTCAAAACAGATTGATGTGCCGACAGAATTGGTGACACCGACCGGAGCTGCAATTATTGCAGAATTAGCGGAAAGCTTTGGAATGATGCCAGAGATGAATGTGAAAAAAGTTGGTTGTGGCTGTGGCAAAAAAGATCTGGAAATACCAAATATTTTGCGGATCTCTTTGGGTGAGACGGAAGAGTAAAATAAATTAAAGTATATTAGGTGAAATAGAATAAAATAAGTGAAAAAGCAGATTCCAAAAGGAAAATATTTTTATATTACAAGCGGAATCTGCTTTTTTATTGAGTAATCTTTAAATTTCTTTAAGATTAAGGGTGACTTTTTCCGAAAATAATGTATAATAAAAGTCAGGGGCAAAGTACATCAAAGGAAAGCGGGTTTGCGAAATGATTAATATTTATCGTACCGACGACCAAAAAATTCATTCACTGATTGAAGCTGAACCTGGGTGCTGGATTAAACTGACTTCGCCAACAAAAGAAGAATGCCACAGAATAGCAGAATTATATGAGATTGATGAGGCAGATGTAACTGCTGCATTAGATGACGAGGAACGCTCTCGTATTACATTGGAAGATGGATATACTGTTATCCTGGTAGATATTCCGGCCAGCGAGGTTCGACATAGAAAGCTTATGTATACAACAATACCTCTAGGCATTATTTTAAAACAGGACTATGTTTTTACCATCTGTGCAGAGGACACTCAGATACTGCGCAGTTTTATTCATACCAAAGTAAGAGATTTCAGTACAAAGAAAAAAATTCGGTTTGTCTATCAAATTTTGCTCAATGCTTCAATTTTATACCAAACAGATCTTCGTATTATTGATAAAAAAAGAAATGAGATAGAGGATAGAATCGGACAAAACTCTGAGCAAGATATCGATTTGGTGGAGTTACATGACTTGGAGTCTACGTTAGTTTATTTTGCTACATCTCTGCGTGCCAATGGCATGGTAATGGAACGGTTGCAAAAATATAAGCGTCTGCCTCAGTATGTTGAGGATGTTGAGATTCTAGAAGATGTTTTCATTGAGCATAAACAGGCGATAGAAATGACTGCGATTTATCGTGATATTATAGATGGTACACGAGAATTGGTGTCTACAATGATTAATAATCGTCTGAATAATGTCATGAAGTATTTGACTTCTCTGACCTTAGTTTTAGCCATCCCTACAATTATTTCTGGGTTGTATGGAATGAATGTGGATTCTGCAGGTATGCCTTTAGCACATTCGGCATATGGATTTGGCTTGATTTGTCTTGGCACAGTGTTGATTTGTGGGATGGTCCTTTTTTGGCTTCATCGAAAAAAGATGTTATAAAAACGCATATCTCTTCAAAGAGATATGCGTTTTTTTAATCATCGATTGGTTTTAGATTTTTTAAGGACAGATCCATAATTGGAGCAGAGTGAGTCAAAGCACCGCAGGAGACAAAATCAATGCCGCAAGACGCAATTTCTTTTAATCTCTCCTTTGTTACATTACCAGAGCATTCTGTCTGAGCTCTGCCATCAATCAAAAGAACAGCTTCTCTCATTAAGTCAATAGACATATTGTCCAGCATGATAATATCCGCTTTTGCATCAATTGCTTGCTGAACTTGTTCCAAAGATTCTGTTTCTACTTCAATTTTTCTCACAAAAGGTGCATAGGCTCTGCACAATGCAACTGCTTTTTCGATATTTCCTGCTGCTCCTATATGATTATCTTTAATCAGTATACCATCAGACAGGTTATAACGATGATTGCTACCGCCGCCGCATTTCACAGCATATTTTTCAAATACACGCATGTTTGGCGTCGTTTTTCTGGTATCCAATAATTTAGTCTTTGTACCGGACAATACTTCCGCTAATTCATGAGTTAATGTGGCAATCCCGCTCATACGCTGCAAGTAATTTAGCGCAGTGCGTTCTCCTGAGAGTAGAGCGCGGATATCTCCTTGCAGTGTTCCTACAATTGTTCCGTTTTTTACTGTATCTCCATCTTTTAAAGCTGTTTGGAACTGAAAAGTTTTGTCTAGCAGTTGAAAGACACGCTGGAATACATCAAGGCCGCAGATTACGCCATCCTGCTTACAGATCAACTGAGCACAGCCTTGTTTTGGCTGTGGCATCACAGCATTGGTTGTCACATCCTCTCCTGTGATATCTTCTTGTAAAGCAGAAATTATATATTTATCGATATTAATCGGCAGATTTACACCATTTATCATAAAACTTTTCGTCCTTTCGTTTGATTTCATTTAATACAATTTTTTTATACTCTTCTTCTAATACAGCAGCATTTTTGTAGGGAGATAAATCAATATCTTTGGTTTCGATTTGAGTTTGATCTAATCTCTGCGCCATGTCAAGAGCGGCCCGTTTGGCAAATACAATGCTCTCTAATAAGGAATTGCTGGCAAGACGGTTACGACCATGAACACCATTACAAGCACATTCTCCTACAGTATAAAGATTTTCCATAGAGGTATAACTATTGCAGTCAACTTTTACGCCACCCATGAAGTAATGCTGTGCGGGAGTAACGGGAATTGGTTCTTTTGTCATGTCATAGCCTTCTTCCAGGCAGTGCTCATAGATATTAGGAAACCGTTCTTTTATCTTTTCAGCCGGAAGATGGGTAACACTGAGATAGACATAGTCTGTATTGTCTTTCTCCATCTCTTTTAGGATTGCGTCGCTGACAACATCCCGTGGCTGAAGTTCATCTGTAAACCGTTTCCCATCTTTGTTCAATAAATAAGCTCCCTCTCCGCGGACAGACTCTGAGATTAAAAATCTACGGCCTGGTTTTTTGCTGTAGAAAGTTGTGGGATGAATTTGGATATAATTGATATTTTCTGTTTTTATATGATGTTTTAAAGCAATAGCTACGCCATCAGCAGTAAGGACAGGAAAGTTTGTTGAATTTTTGAATAAACCGCCGAGACCGCCGGTAGCAAATACCGTAAATTTTGAAAATGCTTTCTTAAGCTGCTGATTTTGCTGATATACAACGCCATAACAATGGTTATTTGAGGCAATGATATCAAGCATTTCCGCGTATTCCAGTATTGTAATATTTTTTCTTTTCTGCGCCTGTGCTAATAGTTTGCTTGTGATTTCTTTCCCCGTCAAATCATCATGATGAAGAATACGAAAACTGGAATGAGCTCCTTCGCGGGTATAATCATATTGATTGCCTTTTTTATCAAAGGTAACACCATAAGCGATTAGGTCATCGATAATTTCTCTGGAGGTGCGGATCATAATATCTACAGCTTCTCTGTTGTTTTCGTAGTGTCCGGCTTTTAGGGTATCCTCAAAATATGTATCATAATCAGAAGCATCCAGCAACACGCTAATTCCGCCTTGAGCCAAATAGGAATCACTGTGGTCCAGTCTGTCTTTGCTTAATACCAATATATTACAATTTTTCGGAAGGCTTAATGCACAGAATAGTCCAGACACTCCTGCACCAGCGATGATTACATCGTATTGTTGAGACATAGGATCACCTCTTATTTTGCAATCTCGTGCATACGGGTTAGGGCATTTAGGGCATGGTGCTGAAGCGCCTCATCCAGTATCACTTCATTTTCACAGTTTTCCAATGCATTAGCGATTTTCTCTAGCGTGATTCGTTTCATATCAGGGCAGATAAAGTCGCGGCCGACAGAGTAGAAAGCTTTCCCAGGGTTTTTCTTTTGCAGTTGATAAAATACGCCGGTTTCGGTACCAATGATAAATTCTTTGGCATCGCTGGAAGTGGCAAAATTTATAATTCCTGAGGTAGAGCCTGCATAATCTGCGAGTGCAACCACCTCGGGCGTACATTCAGGATGCACTAAAACAAGGGCATGAGGATGGTTCTGCTTTGCCGTTTGAATTTCCTCTGGTGTAGCTTTTTTATGGATTGGACAATATCCGTTGTGAAATAAGAACTGTTTTTCTGGAAGCTGAGATGCAATATATCTGCCTAAATTTTGGTCAGGTATGAAAAATATATAATGCTGTGGCAAAGCGCGAATAATACTGAGAGCATTGGAGCTTGTGACACAAATATCTGCATGGGCTTTAATTTCTGCTGTGGAATTGATGTAACAAGCGACAGCAAGATCATCACCGTATTTTCTCTTCATTTCTTCTATTTCAGAAATTTCAATCATATGAGCCATAGGACAGTCAGCATCTTTATCCGGCATTAGGACTGTCTTTTCAGGGTTCATAATTTTGGCACTTTCGCCCATAAATTTAACGCCGCAAAATACAATGACTTTTTTATCTGTGGCAGAAGCACGTTTACTTAAATCATAGGAATCACCAACATAGTCAGCGATTGCCTGAACTTCATCATTGACATAAAAATGGGCTAATATGATGGCGTCTTTCTCCTCTTTTAACCGTTTGATTTTATCCAATAAGATCTCCATCTTCAAATCCTCCTGACAATAGTTTCCTTAATAATATGGCACGAATCCTAAGTTTTGTCAATATAATTATATATATAAGTGTATATACATATATCTTTTTGTGATAACAGATCCTCAAAAATAAAACTGATCGTTTTTTTCAATATCTGGTATAATAAAGAAAATAATGCTATGTTAAAAGGAGTGCAGAAGCAAATGAAAATACTTCGTTTGAAAGAGATTCATAAAAATCTTTGTAATTATGATGGAAAGACAGTCACCATAGGGGGCTGGATTAGGACAATGCGTGTGTCGAAAAGTTTTGGATTTATTGAATTAAATGACGGAAGCTTTTTTAAGAATACACAAATTGTTTTTGAGGAAGCACAAAGTTCAAATTTTACAGAAATAGCAAAACAGAATATTGGTGCATCTCTCATAATTTCCGGTAGGGTAGAGGCGACACCAGAGGCAAAGCAACCATTTGAGATCAAAGCGGCATCCATTGTAGTGGAAGGTAGTTCTCTGCCAGACTATCCAATGCAGAAAAAGAGACATTCCATGGAATTTCTCCGATCAATTGCTTATTTGAGGCCAAGAACAAATACATTTTCTGCAGTTTTTCGTGTTCGAAGCCTCCTTGCGTATGCCATTCACCAATTTTTTCAGGAACAGGGATTTGTATATATTCATACGCCAATCATTACTGCAAGTGACTGTGAAGGAGCAGGGGAAATGTTTCGCGTGACAACATTGGACTTGGATCAAGTGCCAAAAACAACAGATGGAATGGTAGATTACGCTAAAGATTTTTTTGGGAAAGCCGCCAATTTAACTGTAAGTGGACAACTATCTGCAGAAACCTATGCATTGGCCTTCGGCAATGTCTATACCTTTGGACCAACGTTTCGAGCAGAAAACTCCAATACAACAAGACACGCGGCAGAGTTTTGGATGATTGAACCAGAGATGGCTTTTGCTGATTTAGAAAATAATATGGAAATTGCTGAGGCAATGTTAAAATATGCTATCTCCTATGTGCTGGAACATGCACCGGAGGAAATGGATTTTTTCAATCAATTTATTGATCGGGGATTACTGGACCGTTTGAATCATATTATAACATCTGAGTTTGGGCATGTGACTTATACAGAGGCTATTGAACTATTGCAAAAATCTGGAGAAAAGTTCCAATATCCAGTTTGTTGGGGCATTGATCTGCAGACGGAGCATGAACGTTACTTGACAGAACAAATATTTAAAAAGCCTGTGTTTGTCACAGATTATCCAAAAGAGATTAAAGCATTTTATATGAAAATGAATGAGGATGGCAAAACGGTTGCGGCAATGGATCTGTTGGTGCCTGGGATTGGAGAAATTATAGGAGGAAGTCAAAGGGAAGATTCTTTGATTAAGCTTGAAAAAAGGATGGATGAACTAGGATTAAAGAAAGATGATTATTGGTGGTACTTAAATTTAAGAAAGTATGGCAGTGTCCGCCATTCAGGTTATGGTTTAGGATTTGAACGTCTTGTTATGTATTTGACAGGAATAGGGAATATTCGTGATGTGATTCCATATCCAAGAACAGTGAATAATTTAGAGTTTTAAAAAAAGACCTGCTTATGCAGGTCTTTTTTTAGTCTGAGTCGAGCGGTAAAAAAGGATCTTCTTCTGACTCCCCAATTGGAGGGAGGGTAGACTCCTCCTCATCGAAAGGCAATTCTGTTTCAGGAGGATTTTCCGGCGTATTATCAGAATTTTGTGTTTCTGTTTTATCAGGATCTCTAAGTGACTCAATTGGAGTACCATTATCTGGTTTTTTCGCTGGAGTACCATTATTTACAGGCGGTTTATCCTTATTTTCTTCATTATCAGTTTCAGAGCCTAAAGGATCAAACTCACTTTCCGAAGAATCTGTTGTGTTGTTTGCGTTATGCAGGCTACAGGTCGATTTAATATCAATATCCATCTTTCCGCTAGGGATTTCTGAAGGCTTATTCATAATATCTCCTGTTTCAGGATCAACTGCCAAAATGACGCTGATATGATCTTCCTCAGGGCAAAATTCATTGGTTAGTTTCCCTGTTTTAGAACAGATAGTGAAAGATTTATGGACATTACATGGCGCATTATCGCTGTTAAAATCGCTTGCACAATAATCAGAGACAGCACCAGCACCATAATAATCCGCATCGCATAGTCCTGGAATTGCTTGTTTGCCGCTTTCAGAGCAGCAGGTCTTTGTTACAATGCCATCTGGGCGTTCAAACTGAACATACTCAAGATTTTGTGCCTGATGAATTTTTTCCATAACATCGCTCCAAAGCAGGAGATGATAGCTTTTATCATAAGATATTTTTTTAGGGTTATCATATCCAAGCCAAATGCCTCCTACATAATAAGGAGTATATCCAGCAAAAGTTAAATCCTTATCATCTGTTGTAGTACCAGTTTTTCCTGCGATTGGCATTTTTACATTGCTAAATCGTGCTAACCGTCCTGTCCCGCTTGTGATGACATCTTCCATCATATCTGTTAATAACCATGCAGTGGTTTCTTTTAGGACACGTTTTGGTTCAGGGGTATACTCTAACAGTACGTTACCATCGTGATCAAGCACTTTGGAATAGAGAGTAGGTTTTAAATATTCTCCTTCATTGGCAATTGCACCGTAAGCTGCTGTTAGCTCTAAAACAGAAACACCACGGGTAATACCTCCTAAGCAAAGTGGGCCGACACGGTCTGTATGGCCGTTTTCATCTGGTTGATCCACTAACGTAGTAAATCCAAAATCAAGCATATACTGGAATGCATTATCAATACCAACTTTTTGTAATGTCTTTGCAGCTAAAATGTTTAGAGAATCTCTGACACCAGCACGAACTGTCTGTGCTCCACGATATCCAGAATACCAGTTTT
>JAGZLR010000036.1 GCA_018364635.1 Clostridiales bacterium
GAGCTGCTACGTCAGTAGCTACAAGAATTTCGATGGTTCCATTCCGGAATTTCTGCATGACGTTATCTCTCTGCTGCTGCTTTAAGTCGCCGTGAAGGCCTTCTGCAAAATAACCACGTCCCTGAAGCAGTTCTACAACTTCATCTACCCGTTTTTTTGTATTGCAAAATACGAGAGAGAGCTTCGGGCTGTACATATCCATAATACGGCAGAGAGCCTCTAGTTTTGACTTCTCTTTCACATCAAAATAAACCTGCTCAATACTTGGAACAGTGAGCTCTTTCCGCACAATTTTAACCATAACAGGATCTTTTTGAAACCGTTTTGTGATATCCAAAATTTCTGGGGACATGGTAGCGGAAAAGAGAATTGTCTGACGCTCTTGCGGCATTTTAGACAAAATAGTCTCGATATCTTCACGAAATCCCATATCAAGCATTTCATCGGCTTCATCCAGGACCAGCATCTGCACAGATTCCATTTTTAATGTTCTTCTACGCATGTGATCTATAATGCGCCCTGGAGTACCAATGACTACCTGCGCTCCTTTTTTCAAGGACATAATCTGCCGATCAATTGGCTGACCACCATAGACAGGTAAAACACGGACATTTTCTTTATATTTCAGTAGTTTTCTGAATTCTTCGCTGACTTGAATCGCTAATTCTCTTGTAGGGCAGAGAATAATTGCCTGTAGTCTTTTGTCTTCTGGATCCAGTCTTTCAATACATGGAATGGCAAAAGAGGCTGTTTTTCCAGTTCCAGTCTGAGACTGACCAATAATATCTTTCCCCTGCAATTCAATAGGGATTGCCTGAGATTGGATTGGTGTTGCTTCCTCAAACCCCATATCAAGCACTGCTTTCAGTATTTCAGGGGATAAGTTCATTTCTTCAAATTTCATTGTATCCATCTAGTTATTTCCTTTCAATATATAATTTCCTCATAAAAAGTCATAGTTTTTATTATATCATCAATTTGATAAAATGCAAAGGAAATATTCACGGTAAATGGGATTGCGACATATTTTGTAGGAATACAAAGGCAAAATCTGTCTTTAAAACACTTGACTTTTCGATAACATATGAGTAAAATAGTTAAACATAAGTAAACAGCGTTGAAGGTGTAAAGTAGGTTAAAAGCTGCCTACAGAGAGGAAATGTCTGATGTATGTCTGGCTGTAATCATTTCCAGAGAAGCTTTTTTCTGAAGTTCCCACTAGAGCTGGTTTCCTGAACTAATAGTAGGGAAATCCGGAAATGCCCGTTATGCATCTGAGTGTCCGTTTCGTTTATACATATACATAGAGGAAACGGGACTTAGGGTGGTACCGCGTAAACATTATGTCTTCGTCCCTAGTTTGGGACGGAGATTTTTTTATTTCTCAATGCACATCTGATGGAAGGAGTTAAAATGAAATGAAAGAACAGTTGAATGAAATACGAAAAAAAGCGTTGGAGGCTTTAAAAGGCGTAAAAGAATTAAAAGAAATTGAAGAGATAAAAGTACAGTTTTTAGGAAAAAAAGGAGAATTGACAGCAATTTTAAAGGGAATGGGCAAGCTTTCATCAGAAGAGCGCCCAGTGATCGGCCAATTGGCTAACGATGTCAGACAAGAAATTGAGCTAAAATTAGAGGAATTAAAACAGCTTCTTCACAAGAAAGAATTGGAAGCTCGTTTGGAGGCAGAAACCATTGACGTCACAATGCCGGGCGCGCATACTACTTGTGGTCACAAACATCCGCTAGATATTGTTATTGATGAGATTTCAGAAATCTTTAGAGGAATGGGCTATGAAGTGGCAGAAGGCCCAGAAGTGGAAAAGGACTATTATAATTTTGAAGCACTAAATATACCGGCAAATCATCCGGCAAAGGATGAACAGGATACCTTTTATGTAAAATGCACAACACCAGGGGATATTGTGCTGAGAACACAGACTTCTCCTGTGCAAGTCAGAGTGATGGAAAAAGAAAAGCTTCCAATCAGAGTAATTGCACCTGGAGCTGTATACCGCTCAGATGAAGTAGATGCTACACATTCTCCTCTGTTTCATCAATTAGAGGGGCTTGTGGTGGATGAAGGCATCACGATGGGCGATTTAAAAGGAGCTTTAGCTGTTTTTGCGAAAGAGTTATTTGGAGAAAACGTTAAAGTCAGATTTCGTCCTCACCATTTTCCATTTACTGAGCCAAGTGCGGAGATGGATGTCACATGTTTTGCATGTGGTGGAAAGGGTTGCAGAGTGTGTAAAGGCGAGGGGTACATTGAGTTATTGGGCTGTGGTATGGTACATCCTAGAGTTCTTCAAATGTCAGGAATTGATCCTGAAAAATACAGTGGTTTCGCTTTTGGTATGGGGCTGGAACGAGTTGCCATGCAGCGTTATGGCATTACAGATTTAAGACTGTTGTTTGAAAATGATGTGAAATTTTTAAAACAGTTCTAATATTTTATAGATAGAAAAGGAGAGAAAGAAATGGATACGCCACTTTCATGGTTAAGAGAATATGTTGATATAGATTGCGATACAAAAGAGTATATGGATAAAATCACATTGTCAGGGTCTAAGGTAGAAGGCTGTACCTATTTAGGAAAGGATATTTCAAATGTTGTGACAGGTAAAGTTCTCTCCATTGAAAAACATCCTGACGCAGATAAGTTGGTGATCTGTCAGGTAGATGTTGCAAAAGAGGAGCCGATTCAGATTGTTACAGGAGCAAAAAACCTATATGTGGGGGCTGTTGTTCCAGTAGCTTTGGACGGAGCAACGCTGCCAAATGGCGTCAAAATTAAAAAAGGGAAGCTTCGAGGCGTTGTATCAAACGGTATGATGTGTTCTGTAGAAGAATTGGGATGTGACCAACATGATTTTCCAGAAGCTCCAGATCACGGCATCTATATTTTTCCAGAAGATCAGTTGCCGGCCTTAGGTGCGGATGTGGTAGATGTTATGGAGTTAAGGGACGATGTTGTTGAGTATGAAATTACATCAAATCGTCCAGACTGTTTCAGTATGGTTGGAATTGCGCGGGAAGCCGCTGCTACTTGGAAAAAAGAGTTCCGTTATCCGAAGATTGCTGTAAAAGAAGAGGCGGAAGGAGATATCAATGAAATGATTTCTGTTTCCATTGAAAATCCTGATCTTTGCCCAAGATATATTGCAAGAGCTGTAAAAAATGTAAAGATAGAGCCTTCACCGCGTTGGATGAGAAAACGTTTAAAAGCAGCAGGCGTGCGTCCAATCAATAACATGGTAGATATCACAAACTATGTTATGCTAGAGTTAGGACAACCAATGCATGCGTTTGATATTGATACTATTGAAGACAGACATATTATTGTAAGAAACGCAAAAGAAGGAGAGCAGTTTACTACACTTGACGGACAAGATCATGTTTTAGACCCATCGATGCTTGTGATCTCTGACCCGAAAAAAGCTGTTGCTATTGCTGGAGTCATGGGAGGGCAGAACTCTATGATTAGTGGACATGCGCAAGCAGTTTTATTTGAATCTGCAAATTTTGATGGGCCGAATGTAAGAATTACTGCGAAAAAACTAGGAATGAGAACAGATGCATCCAGTAAGTATGAAAAAGGGTTGGACCCTAATCTTTGCTTAGATGCAATTAATAGAGCGGTACAGTTAGTAGAGCTTTTAGGCGCGGGAGAAGTTGTAAAAGGTACTGTCGATTGCTATCCAAACAAAAGAACTACATGGGAATTACCTTATTCTCCGGAAAAAATCAATCATTTGTTGGGAACACAGATAGAGGAAGAAGAAATGATTGAAATTTTTGAACGTCTTGGTATTATTGTAAATAAATCGGAAAGACTACTAACAATCCCAACATATCGTCCAGATTTGCAGTGTATGGCAGATTTGGCGGAAGAAGTAGCTCGTCTTCATGGATATGATAAAATCGTACCGACTTTGGCCGCAGGGACACCAACAGTTGGAAAAATGACATATGAACAAAAAATTGAATCTGTAGTAAAAGATGCGATGATTGCTACAGGACTTTGTGAAGCTTTAACTTTCACTTTTGAGAGTCCAAAAGTATTTGACAAACTAAATGTGCCAAAAGATTCATACCTTCGCAACACAGTGATGATCTCAAATCCTTTAGGGGAAGATTTCAGTATTATGCGTACACTGACGTTACATGGCATTTTGACCTCTCTTTCCACCAATTACAACAGACGAAATGAATCTGCGGGGATTTTTGAGATAGGAAAAGTTTTTATACCAAAGTCATTGCCTTTGTCAGAACTGCCAAACGAGTACAAAAAACTGACGATTGGTATGTACGGAGAAAATATTGATTTCTATCATTTAAAGGGAACGCTAGAGCATTTATTTGAGATTCTAGGCATGAATCTTAAAGTGGAATATTCTCCGGAAAAAGAGATTCCATGGATGCATCCAGGCCGCACAGCTTCTGTAGCTGTTAATCACCAGAATTTGGGTTATTTTGGTGAGCTTCATCCATCCATTGCAAAAAATTATGAGATTGGAACGAGGGTGTACCTTGCTGTTATCGATATGAATATGCTTTGTCAGGAAGCAAATATGGTAAGAACCTATCAAGCGCTTCCTAAATTTCCTGCTGTCACAAGGGATATTTCTATGTTAATTAATGAAAAAGTAATTGTAAAAGAGATTGAGCAAACGATTCGCGAAAATGCGGGCAGACTTATGGAAAACTTAAAGTTATTTGATGTTTATAAGGGGAACCAGGTACTTGCAGGTCATAAATCTGTTTCTTACTCCATTTCATTCCGCGCGGCAGAGCGTACATTGACAGATGATGATGTAAATCCAGTGATGGAAAGGATTGTGAAGGGGCTGGAAGAAAAATTTGGTGCAAAACTGAGAGATAAATAAATTTCAGAAAGTTATAAAAAATTTTAAATTAGTATATATTTATTAAGGTGTTTGTGTTAGAATAGAGTGATTCTTAACTTAAAACTGTCTTGAAATTAGGGAGGTAGCTCAATGAGTCTTCGCGATGACATTAAAAATTTTGCAAAGATGACAACAAAGAAAACAGGTACTGTTGCGCAGACAATAGCAGAAGCATCAGGTGAGTTTGCGCAATCCGCAGCAAAAAAATCAAAAGAGGTAATGGAAATTACAAAACTTAGATTTAAAATTATGGAAGATAAATCTGAGATTAAAGCAAACAGCGAACGATTAGGCCGCTATATGTATGAGAAGTATGCTGATTGCATAGAAGAGGCGCCAGAGGATGTAAAAGACTTTTTGGACGAGATTTATCAGTTGTATGAAGAAATCTCTCAGTTAAATGATAAGATAGCAGAAATTAAAGCAGCAACAAGTGATTTGGCAGAAGAAGATTCTGATGAGGAAGTGAAAGAGGTTTCCTATACAGAAATAACTGTACAGCCAGAATTAAAAACAGAAGACGAGAAAGAGAAATTAGAAGAGAAGTCGGAGGAGTCCGATAGTTCTGAAGTCTCTGTAGAGGAAAAAACAGAAGACTAATAATAAGCCCAGATGTAATTTACATCTGGGCTTATTATTTAAGAATTTTTCTGGAAAGCATGGCTTTCTATTCTTCTTCCTTTACTGGCTCCTTTGTCGGTATAGAGGTGGTCTTATTTAATTCATTTGATGCAGATGAAGTTTCACTGGATGTTTCCATCTGTAACGTTTCATCCTGCAAAGGATAAACCGCTAGTTCAGGTTCTTTTCCTTCCAGAATATATTTTTTAATGTCCTCAAATTTATTAGTGATTTCATTCATAAGATCTGTACTCATTCGTTTCGATTTTTTTCTGCTGGAAGCCATTGGATATTTCAAGACTTCTCCTTTTTTGGTCTTTATATAAATTGATATCATCTCAAAGGTGCCTCGAATCATAAGCAGTTCGTCGATTTCTTTGACAGGTATCAACTTATTCCCGTGAGTGCTGACCCATAAAACTTCTTTGACAGGATCAATTTTGATGACTCCTTCTGGAAAATCCCATTCTATAGAAAAGCGATAACCAGCTTTTTCAAAATTCTTTTGAAAACTATCTTGACTTTTCAGAACAAAAATTTTAAAACTGTATACAATAATGAGCGTCATTATAATGGCCACCATTGCTGTAACCAAGGAATCTGGTCCGCCTCCTGTATATTGCTGAAAAAGATTTGTTAAACACATTTTTTATGCCTCCAATCGTTAATAAATGAATTTTAGCATAAAATAAGATAAAACTCAACATAAGTCGTTGAATTTAATAATTTACTTCATATAAAAAATCTGATACAATAGAAAACAAAGCATGATAAAGGACAGAATTTTTCATGAAAGGAATTTAAAGGATGATTATACTTATTCAATTGCTCTTATCAATACCAGGGATTTTGATTGCAATCACGATACACGAATTTACAAGAGCTGCAGTTTCCACTGTATTAGGCGATACCGTTCCAAGGGAAAAAGGGCGTCTGACTTTAAACCCGATGAAACACTTTGAACCTGTTGGATTTATTATGATGCTGTATTGTGGATTCGGATGGGGAAAACCTGTGGAGACAAGCTCGCTATATTATAAAAATAGAAAAAGTGGAGCTTTGTTAACAGCAATTTTACCAACAATTGCCAATCTTCTTTTGGCGTTTATCTTTATTATTATATCAAAACATATCAATGGATACTACATTATCACAGGATTATTAGTAAATATTGTACATTATAATGTAACGCTTGCTGTCTATAACTTAGTACCAATTACACCGATGGATGGGCTCAAAGTTTTATCCTCTATCTTGCCGGCAAATACTTATTTCAAATATATACAGTATGAAAAAATGATTCAATTACTTTTTTTGATCTTTTTGTTTTTTGGCTATACAAATATTATTTTTCAACCACTCATTCAGGGTGTGAAGTCGTTATTGACTTTGCTTGCGGTATTTTAAGGCAAAGCTATGGCGGAGGATTTGATGTTCCATCTCCCAATTTTTGAAGGGCCGATGGATTTATTGTATCATTTGATCGAAAAAAATGAGATTGACATTTATGATATTCCCATTGCCGCTTTGACAGAGCAATATTTGGAGTATTTACAACGAATGCAAAATGTGGATTTGGAGCACATGAGTGCTTTTATTTTGATGGCAAGTGAATTGTTGGAAATTAAGTCAAAAATGCTGCTGCCGCAAAAAGAAAAGAAGGAAGACGAGGAAGACCCTAGGGCTTCATTAGTTGAAAGATTAGTGGAGTATAAAAAGTTTAAAGAAGTGACGGATGTCTTGCGGGAGAGAGAGGCATATGCTGGTCAAGTTCTTTATCGTGTATCTGACAAAACGATACTGGAAATCTTAAAACCAGAGAAAAAAATTGATCTTGAGGAATTTTTGGGCGATCTCACTGTAGACGCTTTGTTCCAGGCTTTTGAGGAAGTGATGCGGCGTAAAGAGGCCAAAAGGGATAAAATACGCAGCAGTTTCCGTTCTGTTGAAAAAGATTTATTTACGATTGAGGATAAAACAGAATTGCTGCGGGATCTTTTACTTCTGTCTCCGGTGGTACGTTTTTCTGAAATTTTTCGTGAAGATACAAGTAAAATAGAAATTGTTGTGACATTTTTAGCACTTTTGGAGCTAATTAAATTAAAAGAAATAAAAATTAGTCAGGAAAAAGCGTTTGGTGAAATCGTACTCATGGGAGGGAAGTCAGAATGAATTTAAAGGAACTGGAATCGGTTGTGGAAGCGTTGCTTTTTCTTTCCGGTGATGCAGTGCCTTTACAAACAATTGCTGACACGGTGGAATTAGATAAAGCAACCACAAAGGCTATATTAAAATCTCTTCGTGAGAAATACAACTCAGAAATGAGGGGCATTAGATTAACGGAGTTCGAAAATTCATGGCAGATGTGTACAGCACCAGATTGCTTTTCTTATTTGCGAGAACGATATAAGGCAAAGTCAGCTCCAAATTTATCACAAACTTTATTGGAGACTCTTGCGATTATTGCGTACCGCCAGCCAATTACAAAAGCCCAGATTGAAGAAATCAGAGGGGTAAGTGCGGAACATGCGGTAAATAAGTTGATAGAGCGAGGGTTGGTCTGTGAGAAAGGGCGAATGGATGGGCCTGGAAAACCTGTACTTTTTGGCACAACACAGGAATTTCTGCGATATTTTGGATTTCAATCTGTAAAAGATTTGCCGCCTTTAGAAAAGGAACAACAATCGGTGAGATCTGGTAAGGAGGACTTAGTATGAGGATTGATTTTACACAAGATGATTTTGATCAAGAACGAAATAAAATTTATTTGGAAGAGGATGATGTGACTTTAACTGGTGAATATCTGGAAGTAAACGATGAGGGAGACGAGTTTGTTATCACGGGTTCTGCTGTTGTGGAAGGTGAAACTTATCATGATTTTAAAGTTGCTTTTGGGTTACTACATAAACCAGACGAAATGACTGCAGAAGCAATTATGGGAGAAGATTGGGATTGGTATGACTTTGTTTATTGATCCATGAGTATGTAGAAAAGAAAGAGCGATAGAAGATGATAAAGACAAATGCAATGCGTCTTTTAGACGCAGCTGGACTTTCTTATGAAACAGAGGAATACTCTTTTGATGAAGAGCATCTTTCAGGAGAGCATATTCTTAATCAGATTGATCTTCCTGGGGAACAAGTTTTTAAAACATTAGTTGCTCATGGTGATAAAACAGGGATTAATGTATTTTGTATTCCTGTGCTGGAAGAACTGGATTTAAAGAAAGCAGCATCTGTCAGTAAGAATAAAAAAGTTGAAATGATTCATGTCAAAGAACTTCTAGGATATACAGGTTATATCCGTGGTGGTTGTTCACCTATTGGGATGAAGAAGAAGTACCCAACATTTATAGATGAGACAGCAATACTTTTTGATAGGATTGCAGTTAGTGGCGGCCAAAGAGGGGTTCAAATTATAATAGATCCAGAAAAGCTAATTCAATATACCAGCGCTTATACAGGAGATTTGACGAAGGAGTAGGGGAGAAGAGTAAAAAGTTAATAAATTTTCTGCAAAGAGAGTAAGGCATCAAGAGTTTGAAGAAGATTATTAAATAGATAGAATAACAATTGGAGTAATACAAAAAAGCTTGCCATTTTGAGATAAATATGGCAAGCTTTTTTTATTTATACCCTTATTTCGTCGCCTTCATTTTCAAGAGAATCTTTATTCGCTTCAATTAACGGCATGACATAACCTTGCACGTATTCTTCTGTCTGCTGTGGAGCACGTCCAACAAAGTTTTTTGGGTCCATAATGTTTTTCAATTCTTCTAATGACATTCCAAACATAGAGTCGTTAGCGATTCTTTCCAACAAGTCGTTCGGTTTTCCTTCAGTTTTGACAACCTTGCCAGCTTCCATGGAATGAACACGAATACGTTCATGAAGCTCCTGACGATTTCCACCACGCTTGACAGCATCCATCATAATGTTTTCTGTTGCCATAAAAGGAAGCTCATTCATTAGATGTTGATAAATAACTTTTGGATATACAACAAGTCCGTCAACCACATTTCGATATAATGTAAGAATTGCATCGATGCTGAGGAAAGCTTCTGGAACGGAGATTCTCTTATTTGCGGAATCATCTAGTGTTCTTTCAAACCATTGTGTAGAGGCAGTGATAGCCGGATTAATACTGTCAGCAATTACATAGCGGGCGAGGGAACCGATTCTCTCAGAACGCATAGGATTTCTTTTATATGCCATAGCAGAGGAACCGATCTGACTTTTCTCAAATGGTTCTTCTATTTCTTTCAAGTGCTGCAAAAGACGAATATCATTGCTGAATTTAAATGCAGACTGGGCAATCCCTGAAAGAACAGAAAGCATCTGGCTATCCAGTTTTCGTGGATAGGTCTGTCCAGAGACATGGAAACACTTTTTGAATCCCATTTTCTCTGCAATCATGCCATCTATTTTTTTAACCTTCTCATGGTCGCCGTCAAACAGCTCTAAAAAAGAAGCTTGGGTGCCGGTCGTTCCTTTAGAACCCAAAAGTTTTGCTTTGGAAAGCTGATGATCTACATCCTCTAAATCCATGCATAAATCTTGAAGCCATAACGTGGCGCGTTTTCCTACTGTCGTCGTTTGAGCAGGCTGAAAATGAGTAAAGCCTAAAGTAGGCATATCTTTGTACTCCAGAGCAAATTTTGCAAGCTCATTGATGACATTGATGAGTTTCTTTCGAACCAGCCTTAATGCCTCTGTCATAATGATGATATCTGTGTTATCGCCAACATAACAGCTAGTTGCACCTAAATGAATGATTGCTTCTGCCTTTGGAGCCTGTTTTCCATAGGCGTAAACATGACTCATAACATCGTGGCGTACAATTTTTTCACGTGCTTCTGCCACCTCATAGTTAATATCATCAGCATGGGCTTTCATTTCATCGATTTGTTCTTGGGTGATGTTTAATCCTAGTTCTTTTTCAGTCTCTGCCAAAGCTATCCAAAGTTTCCTCCATGTTTTGAATTTGTAATCAGGGGAGAAGAGATAGCTCATCTCTTTACTAGCATAACGTGAATTTAACGGACTTTCGTATTTCGGTTTCATTTAATTTATCCTCCTGTTCACACTTTGGTATTTCGGTTGGATAGTTGCCGGTAAAGCAAGCGTCACAGAATTGGCAACGGGCATCCTTTGCCATTTTGTGAGCGCCCTCTACACTGAGATACCCTAAAGAATCTAAGCCTACTACTTCTGCAATTTTATCAATTGGATATTGGCAGGCAATTAATTTATCTTTGCTTGGTACGTCTGTGCCATAGTAACATGGCCACATAAAAGGTGGGGCACTGACACGCATGTGAACCTCTTTCGCGCCAGCATTTCGCAAAGTTTTTACCAGACGTGCGACAGTTGTTCCACGTACAATAGAGTCATCAATCATGATAATACGTTTGCCTTCTACGCTTTTTCTCAATGCGTTTAACTTGATTTTCACACCAATTTCACGGGCAGACTGTGTTGGACTGATGAAAGTACGGCCAATATACCGATTTTTTATGAGGCCAAACCCATAAGGAATACCGCTTTCCTCTGCGTAGCCGATGGCGGCATCTAATCCAGAATCCGGTACACCGATGACAAGATCTCCATCTACTGGATGTTCCTTCGCAAGAATTCTGCCTGCTTCTTTTCGCGCTTCATAAATGCTGGCACCTTCTACAATTGAATCAGAGCGGGCAAAATAAATCATCTCGAAAATACAGAGAGCGGATTTTTTACCGCAATGTTTTCGGATAGAACGAAGACCATTTTGGTCAATCACAACGATTTCTCCAGGATCAACATCACGGATAAATTCTGCGCCGATACCATCTAATGCACAGGTTTCAGAGGCTAAAACATAACTATCATCTAATTTCCCGATGACAAGAGGTCGAATTCCAAGGGGATCACGACAGCCAATCAATTTTTTTGGGCTCATAACAAGAAGGGAATAGGAGCCCTTTACAATGTCCATCATATTGCTGACAGCCTCTTCAATAGAGGAATTTTTGACACGCTCCTGAGCAATGACATAAGCGATTACTTCAGAGTCAATGGTTGTCTGAAAAATCATACCGCGATTTTCAAATTCTTCTCTTAATTGAGCAGCATTGACTAAGTTTCCGTTATGGGATATGGTCAAAGCACCTTTGGCATATCTTGAGACCAAAGGCTGAGCATTAACTCGCATACTTCCGCCGGTTGTAGAGTAGCGCACATGGCCGACGCCGATTTGACCTGTTAGTTTTGATACCACATCATCGCTGAAAACTTCGTTGACCAGTCCCATGTCTTTGTACTGCTTGATTGTTGTATCGTCTGTGACAGCGATCCCACAGCTTTCCTGCCCTCTATGTTGCAGGGCATAAAGGCCAAAATAGATAATACGACCGGTATCCTCGCTGCATCCATTATTATAGATGCCAAATACACCGCATTCTTCTTTTAAGTTTTCGTCAATCTCTGTGCTGCAATTTTCTGATTGATTAGAAATCATCTGCATACCTCTTTCTGAAAAAAATTATTTGTCAGTGATTCTTCTCCATACTTCCTCGTAAGCTTCCTCTACACCGCCCATATCTCTGCGGAAACGATCCTTGTCCAACTTTTCATTGGTCTTTGCGTCCCATAGGCGGCAAGTATCTGGGGAAACTTCATCAGCAAGAATAATTGTGCCATCACTTGTTCTGCCAAACTCAATTTTGAAGTCAACCAATGTGATACCGGCAGCTAAAAAATAGGACTTCATCAAATCATTGATTTTTAATGCCAATGTGGAGATTCGATCAAGCTCTTCTTTGGTAGCGATTCCAAGGGCAAGAGCGTGACTTTCTGAAAGCATTGGATCTCCTAATTCATCACATTTATATGAAAATTCTAACACAGGCTGTTTTAAAGGTGTACCTTCTTCAACACCATATTTTTTAGAAAAACTGCCGGCTGCAATATTGCGTAAGATAACTTCCAATGGCACAATTGTAACTTTTTTTACGAGAGTTTCTCTGTCGCTAAGTTCTTGAATCAGATGAGTAGGGATTCCGTTTTCTTCCAAATATTTAAAAACGATATTTGTCATTCGGTTATTGATAACGCCTTTTCCTGTAATTGTTCCTTTTATCAGGCCGTTAAATGCGGTAGCGTCGTCTTTGTACTGAACGATAAACTGCTCTGGATCCTCTGTTTTAAATACCTTTTTTGCTTTGCCTTCGTAAATCATTTCAAGTTTTTCCATAATATCCTCCTATGTGAAAACCAATAAATTAACTGACAATTAAGGTCATTATAGCAATATCATATCTAAAATTTCTTCACGCTTCAATAGCATAATTTGACGATATTTCTGAAAAAAATAGTACAAATTCAGTTAAGTATCACAATTATATGATTTGCGGTATAAGCACATATTTTTTAGAAATGAATTTGGTGATATTTACTTTAAACATGAAAGCGTTGGAAGAAATAAATCAGGTTTTGGAGAAATTCAATAGGGGGAAGGGAATATACTATCTTTTTGTGTTGTCTAAAATATCAATATCCTATGGAACAATAAGGATAAATTTGGTATACTTAGGACACAAAGTAAGAGTGAAAGAGATGAGATAAATTGAGCCAACTGTCCTTCCGATATGCGCATCCTGAAGATGCGCAGGAGTTACTACGTATTTATGGTCCTTATGTAAAGAATACAGCAATCACATTTGAATATGAGATTCCGACAGTTTCTGAATTTAATAAACGTGTGGAGACTACCTTAAAAAGTTATCCGTATCTTGTAGCGTTAAGTGATGGAAAAATCATTGGTTACGCTTATGGATCGCAATTTCATCCACGTGCTGCTTATGCATGGTCGGCGGAAGTTTCGATTTATCTAGATAGGAAGGCCAGAGGTATGGGAATTGGCAGAACTTTATACCAGCACTTGGAGGAAGTCTTAAAAAAGCAAAATATTCTCAATCTAAATGCTTGTATTGCATCATCTGCCACAGAAAGCATTTATTTGACAGATGCAAGTGAGAAATTTCACAGGGCAATGGGATACCAGCTAGTTGGGCGATTTCATCAATGCGGGTATAAGTTTGACCAATGGTTTGATATGATTTGGATGGAAAAAATAATTGGGATGCATTCCAACACCCCGCCTCAGTTTATACCGTTTTCTCAACTGAAATAAAAAGCGTGGATATTCCACGCTTTAATTATTTGCCTCTTTCAGCATATTTTCAATTAAAATTCCGTAGCCTTTTTCAGGCTCATTGACAAATACATGCGTGACAGCGCCAATCAGTTTATTGTCTTGGATTAAAGGGCTGCCACTCATCCCTTGTATGATTCCGTTTGTTTGGCTGAGAAGATCTTTATCCGTAATTTCGATAATCATACTTTTATCTGGTGTATTAAAATGATTGACGTTTCTAATTTCTACCTGAAATTCTTCTGGACCGTTGCCTAGATCGCAGATCATGGTGGCAGGGCCTGTATGCACTTCCTGTTTTAAGCCAATGGCATATTCTTTTCCGTCTAAAGGTTCTGTCAGTGTGCCAAATACTCCGTATTCTGTATTTTTATGGACAGAGCCAAATTCTGTTGTTTTTTTCAAACTGCCGGTAAGTTCACCTGGTTCGCCTTTCTCGCTAGGGGAGATAGAGTTAATGATAGATGCTGTCATTTTGCCATCTTTGATGGACATAAGTTTGCCAGTATCTACATCATAGATTCCATGGCCTAATGCGCCAAAAGCGCCTGATTGTTTATCGTAGAAGGTTAAAGTACCGATGCCTTGGGTAGAATCTCTGATCCATACACCTAAATGGTATTGGTTATCGTCGATGGACTTAACTGGTGTGATTGTTTCAGTTTTGGTTTCTCCATCTCTTAAAAAAGTAATCGTCATTGGTTTTCCGTCACAGTTTTCCACTGCTTTTAGCAAATCTTCTTTCGTTTTTAAAGGGATTCCATTTTGGGAAAGAATACGGTCTCCAGAACGAAGATATCCGTTTGCAGGATTTTCTGTGCCGCTTTTTGTTTCTACTGTTCCAGTCCCAAGCACAAGCAGACCGTCTGTGTGGACGTAAATTCCGACAGCTTGGCCGCTGACAACGAGAGGTTTATCAGGCAGAACTTCAACATTGACAGTTTTTAGGGGAAGAATTCCTAAAAGACTGACTTGAGCAGACCCTCGTGTTGGTGAAAAACACCGAACTGTCACAGGTTTTCCAGGCGTAATGGAGATATTTCCATCTACAGCTTGGGTATCATTTGCCATGACTGTGCTCAGTTCATCACTTAGATCGGCGGTAATAGGGAGAAGCCCTGAAAACTGCTGCTCTCTCCCAGCTACAAGATAAATATTTGACGGAACAGAATAATGAAGCATACTAAAAAGCAATATAAGTAGTGAAAAAAACGAGATGAGTAAAAAAGATTTTTTTTGCCGCAAATTCATAAGCGTACCTCTTCCTGAATGAAATTTAATTTCATTTTCCGCAGAATGCGTTTAATTTATACAATGAAATAAATTTGTTTGGTTGCAAAGAAAATAGAAGCATTGTACAATAGAAAGAAAAAGAGGTGAAACTGGTGAAAAAAATCAGCATTGATGCCTTGATTATCAATAGAAAAATGGCAGGAATCGGAAATTATGCCTATCATTTGTGCAAGGAATTAGACGAAAAACATGAATTTCAATTTGAATTTTTAGTACAAAGTTTTCTTGCGAAGGAGTTTCAGCACAGCAGAGCAGAAAAGGAATTTAGTTCAAGTAAAGGCCGAATTTTAAGAGAGCAGATCAAATTGCCTTTAGGTGGCTATGGAAAGACTGATTTGTGGCATTTTACTGACTATGCGTCACCGTTTTTGCCTATGAAAACGCCCTTTATTGCCTCTATTCATGATTTCGCTTATTATCGTTACCCAGAAACATTTTCTAGAGGACAGCGACTTTTTAAACAGACGCTAACGCCGAAAACAATCGCCCGCGCAGTGAGAATTATCGCAGGATCAGAGAATACAAAAAGAGATATCGTTATGCGTTTTCCAAAAGCAGAGAACAAAATTCGTGTTATTTATTATGACGCACCGTTTTACCATCCGGTTACAGAGCAAATGGAATTGGGGCAGGTGAGAAGGAAATATCATTTGCCGGAAAACTATATTCTTGCAGTAGGAACGTTGGAGCCGAGAAAAAATTTGAGAAGGTTGATTCAAGCCTTTGAAACAGTGAAGAAAGAGAACCCCTCTCTATCTTTGGTTTTCGTTGGAGCCCGCGGGTGGCTATCGAAGGACCTTTATGCTGATATTGAAAAAAACAGTATTATCACGACAGGATATGTATCGCGGGAAGACATGCCGGCCCTTTATTCCGGTGCAAAACTTTTTGTCTTTCCTAGTTTATATGAAGGATTTGGTTTGCCTCCGCTGGAAGCAATGCGCTGTGGCGTGCCGGTTGTGGTCAGTGATAATTCCTCTCTGCCGGAGGTTGCGGGAGAGGCTGGTATTTATGTGAACGCAAAGGATGCTGACAGTATTGCGGAAGGGATTCAAAAGGGACTTTACGACGAAAATCTCAGAGCGGTGAGTATCAGAAAAGGGTTTTTGCAAAGTCAAAAGTTTTCGTGGAAGAAGTCGGCGGATCAAATCATCAATGTTTATAAAGAGATTTTGGAGTAGGAGGGGAACAAGATGAAAGTGGCAATTGTTCATGACTGGCTGACCAGTTTTGGCGGCGCGGAAAGGGTTGTGTTGGAGTTGCTTCAAATCTTTCCAAATGCTGATTTATATACCCTTGTTTATCGTCGTGAGACAATGGATCAATATTTTGGCAAGTACACAGTTCGTACAACATTTATCCAAAAAATGCCGGGCGGTGTGAAACATTACCGTGCTTTTTTGCCATTGATGCCTGCGGCATTTGAGGATTTGGATATGAGGTCTTATGATCTTGTTCTTAGTTCCTCCAGCAGCTGCGCGAAGGGCGTTATAACAAGGCCGGATGCCATTCATATCTGTTATTGTCATACGCCGATGCGGTATGCTTGGGATATGTATGGAGAATATGTATCAGCGAAGAGTTTTTGGAAACGTACCCTGATTGCTGTTTTGATGAAAAATATAAGACTGTGGGACAGGGTGAGTGCAGATAGAGTGAACTATTTTGTCTCAAACTCTAACTATGTCGCAAAGCGTATTAAAGCCCACTATCAAAAAGAGGCAAAGACAATTTATCCGCCAGTGCTGACAGATTTTTATCAGCCATCAGATGTTGCTCCTGACAACTACTATCTTATTGTGTCCAGGCTTGTCTCCTATAAGAAAGTAGATTTGGCGGTACAAGTTTTTAACCAGTTGAGTCTGCCGTTAATTATTGTGGGAAGCGGACCGGAAGAAAAGCGGCTAAAAAAGCTTGCTTTTAGCAATATCACATTTAAAGGGAACTCATCAGATGAGGAAATACGTTTGCTATATCAACGCTGCCGAGCACTTGTTTTTGGTGCAGATGAAGACTTTGGAATCGTGCCTGTAGAGGTCCAGGCCTGTGGAAGACCTGTCATCGCCTATAAAAAAGGTGGCGTGTTGGAGACCGTTGTGGATCAAAAAACAGGGATACTTTATTCAGAACAGACAGTGGATTCTCTGAAAAGCGCGGTTTTGCAGATGGAAAATGAATGGCAGAGTTTTCAGGAAACTGAAATCAGAAAAAATGCTGAGAAGTTTAGCGCATCTAGGTTTCGACAAGAGATTGTCAGCTTTCTGGAAGAAAAGATGGGGGAAAGGATTGGAAAATCAGGCATTTTGACGGAAAAATAACTTGCATTTCGATTTTATTTGTGTTATAGTGTTAACAGTAAAGTTTCATGGCAGACAATGTTGAAGAGTGGGTGTAAACCCACTCTTCTTGTTTACTCAGAGGTGTTCCTTATAGAATTGAGGTGGAAAATATGGCAGGAGAGAAAAATATTGAACAAATTGTCGCGCAGATGCTGGAACCAATTATGGAAGAGAATAGCTGTGAATTGGTTGATGTAGAATTTGTAAAAGAAGGACCAAACTGGTACCTGAGAGTGTACGCAGATAAAGAGGGAGCTATCACGATTGATGATTGTGAAAAGATTAGCCGCACATTGGAGAAAGAGTTGGATAAACGGGATCCAATTTCCCAAGCGTATATTTTAGAAGTAAGTTCCCCAGGACTTGACCGCCCATTAAAAAAAGAGGCTGATTTCATTCGTTATGCTGGTGAATTGGTGGACTTAAAACTATATAGACCTTTTCGTGGATCGAAGGAATGGCAAGGTACTTTGAAGGGGTTAGAGGACAATATTGTAACAATTATAGAAGAAGATGGCAGTGAAATATCTTTTGGCAGAAAAGAAATTGCAAGTATTCGGCTCGCTGTAATTTTCTGATTCATTTAGATTTGATAAGAGGAGGTAAAGAAGATGGATAGTGCGGAGTTCATCCAGGCGCTGGATGAAATAGTAAAAGAAAAAGGGATAGATAAAGAAATTATTTTTGAGGCAATTGAAACATCCTTAGTTTCTGCCTGCAAAAAAAATTATGGTTCAGGTCAAAATGTAAAGGTTGTTATTGACAGAGAATCAGGTGTTGTTTCGGTTTACGCGCAAAAAGATGTTGTTGAGGATGTGGAAGATCCTGTTACACAGATTTCTTTAGAGGATGCAAAAAAGCAGGATGAAAAATATCAGATCGGTGATGTGTGCAGTATTGAAGTGACGCCGAAGAATTTTGGAAGGATCTCAGCGCAGACTGCAAAACAGGTGGTTGTACAGAAGTTTAGAGAAGCTGAAAGAGAAATTCTTTATAATCAATATATTTCAAAAGAAAAAGATATTGTCACAGGTATTGTTCAAAGAAAAGAGAGAAAAAATGTAATCATACAGCTTGGGAAAATTGATGCTGTCCTTGCGCCGGCAGAACAGATTCCAGGGGAAGAGTACAATTTTGGGGACCGATTAAAAGTTTATGTTTTAGAAGTAAAACAGACCACAAAGGGGCCTCAGATTTTTGTGTCAAGAACTCATCCTGAATTGGTAAAACGTTTGTTTGAACAGGAAGTTCCAGAAGTTTTTGACGGAACGGTAGAAATTAAAAGTATTGCCAGGGAAGCTGGATCCAGAACAAAAATGGCAGTATATTCTAAAATACCAAATGTAGATGCTGTAGGCGCTTGTGTAGGCCCAAACGGATGCAGAGTAAACATCGTTGTCAGCGAATTAAAAGATGAAAAGATTGATATTATCACTTGGGATGAGGATCCGAAAAAGTTTATTGCTGCAGCCCTTAGCCCATCTAAAGTGGTAGCGGTCGCTTTATCAAAGGAAGAACAGAGTGCAAGAATTATTGTTCCAGATCATCAATTGTCTTTGGCAATTGGTAAAGAAGGACAAAATGCAAGACTATCCGCAAAATTGACCGGTTGGAGAATTGATATTCGCAGTGAATCTCAGGCAGCAGGAACGGATTTTATCCGTGAAGATGAGCTTCAGGATAGTCAGTTAGAGGCAGAAGAGACGGTACAGAATGAAAGTGAAGAATAATTTCTGCGTTAGGGAGGATCACATATGAAACAGAGAAAAATTCCCCTTCGAAAATGCACTGGATGCCAGGAAATGAAAAACAAAAAGGAACTTATTAGAATTGTTCGCAATGATGCCGGTGAAATTTCTCTTGATTTTACAGGGAAAAAACCAGGCAGAGGAGCATATATTTGTCCGTCGCCAGAGTGTTTAGAAAAGGCAAAAAAATCCAAAGGTTTGGAGCGTTCCTTCAAATCTGCTGTACCGGTGCAAGTTTATGACCAGTTAAAAGAGGAGCTAGAGAAAAATGTTCCATAAGTCACTCTCTCTTCTAAGTATTTGTCAGCGGGCTGGAAAGTTGGTTTCGGGTGAGGTAGCTGTTGAAAATGCAATTCGGAGCCATGAAGTATGTTTGATTATTGTGTCAGAGGATGCTTCAGAAAATACGAAAAAAAAGTTTAAGAATTCTTCGGAATATTATAAAATAGATTTCATGATAAAATGGTCAAAATTTGACCTAGGAAGAGCAATTGGCAGGGATATGCGCTCAGTCATAGGGATAACGGATGAAGGGCTGAAAGAAGCCATCAAAAAGAATATAACTGAACAGCAATAAGGATACCCTGCAGAGCTGGAGGTGCTGGATATTGGCAAAATTACGTGTACATGAATTAGCAAAAAAATTAAATGTTTCAAATAAAGAACTGTTGGAAAAATTGAAAGAACTTGGAATTGAGGCGAAAAGTAATCTTAGTTCCGTCAGTGACGAAGACGTGCAGAAAGTAACAAATGCTTATAATGGAGCGATAACGACTGCAGAGGCTCCGCAAAAACAAGGGCAGGTGCAGGAAAAACCAGAGCAGAAAAAA
>JAGZLR010000037.1 GCA_018364635.1 Clostridiales bacterium
AGGCCTACAAAAAACAATGTCCAAAATCCTATAGGCTTCCATCCTTGAAGCAGCAGCACTACAAAATTTACAACCCCTCCAACAGCCATAAATCCAATTGCAAAAAGGAATAAAACCAGCATTTTACAAAATACCAGCTTCGTTCTGTTTACTGGCACAGTCAAAAGATTTTTCAGCGTATCATAATCTAATTCCTCAAACAATAGGTGGGAGGCCAATATGACAAGAAAAGGCATTAAAATTAGATAGGCGCTGAGCTGAAACAAACTGGACATCATCCCATTTACGGCGTCCACGCTAGTTTTTTCATCCGACAGAAAGAATGCATAAGCCAATGGCATCAAAACAGAAGACAGTAAGGAAATAAACACGAAAGGTTTTCGCTTTAATTTTATGAATTCACATTGAATCAGTTTAAGCAATTCCCTCACCTCCTGTCACACGCTTAAAATAATCTTCAAGGCTTTCTTCACAGGTATGGGCTTCTGATACTTCCAATCCATTTTCTACAAAAGCAGTCACAATTTTTCCAACAGGCAGATCAAGATTATATAACCGTAAATTATGATCGTCCTGTATAGAAAATTGACTTTCGTGGAAATCACATTCTAAAATTCTTGCCGCCTGTGCAGTATCAGAAAGAAAAAAGTGGATATGTTTGCTGCTTTTTTGTTCCAGTTGTGCAAGGCTTTCTTCTTCTAGTAACGCTCCATGATCGATAATGCCAATATCGTCAGCCAATAGAGAAATTTCGGAAAGGATATGACTGGAAATCAAAATTGTTTTTCCTTTGCTGTCACAAAGTTCACGAATAAAAGAGCGTACCTCTGCAATTCCAATCGGATCAAGTCCATTGATCGGTTCATCTAAAATCAAAAGTTCCGGGTCATGCATAACAGCAAGCGCAATGGCAAGCCGCTGTTTCATACCAAGAGAATATTGCGAAAATAACTTTTTGTCTTGATAAGGCAGCCCTACCAGATCCAAAGCATCTTTCATTGCGTGACGATTTGGCACTCCTCTCAGAGTCGCAAAGATACGCAAATTTTCCGTAGCTGTTAGATTTGGATAAAAACCGGGTGACTCAATCAGACTCCCAATACGAGGCAATAATTTCTTCTCATTTCCCTGCAAGGATTTTCCCCAAATTTTAACCTCACCAGATGTCGGTTTTGTCAGTCCAAGCAGCATTTTCATCGTAGTAGTTTTTCCAGCTCCGTTTCTTCCAAGCAGACCATAAATCCTTCCTCTCTGTACATGAAGATTTAAACTAGACACACTCTTTTGCGAGCCATATTGTTTTGTGAGATCTTTGGTTTCAATGATATAATTTTGGTTCATATTCATCCTCCTATTCTGTAAGGCATTCTATCACATCAACCTTGTATTAACCTTGCCACAGCCTTGCATTAACCTTGCAATTTAAAATACCACGCTCAAAAACAATTGAGGCTTCCTTCATAAAACGGCAGGGGATTTTTCATCCGCTAAAGGGAAGGCCAACGTAAAGGTCGTTCCCTTTCCCTGTACACTTTCGGCTACTATTGTACCATTCATCTTCTCTACAAGCTGATGGACAATAGCAAGTCCCAGACCACTGCCTTTTTCAGCCCTTCCCTTATCGCATTGATAGAGCCGTTCAAAAATATGCTTCAAGTCTTCTTTGTCAATGCCTATCCCATTATCCCCTAATAGAATTCGCATATTTTTCCCTTGTTTTGACAGAAGTATTTCTATTCTGCTCGCCTGACTGTGAGCAATTATATTTTGAATGAGATTGTTCCATATCCTCGTATAACTATCCGTATCAAGTTTTACCCTAAAAGGCTGTTCGGGAATATCAATATCGTAATCAATCTGCTTATCCTCAAATATGGGGATCCAGTCAATCAAAATATTTCTTGTCAGTTCTGCGGCCTCAACAGTATTGACTTCCATGGCAAACTCATTCGAATTTAATTTAAACCAGTCAAAAAGAACATCTATGTATTCTTTCAAATCATGAGCTTTCCAACGAGCAGTTTCAATATAATCATCCCTGTCTTTGCCGATAACAATTCCCTTATGGGCGGCGTCAAGATATCCTATCAATGTTGTAAGGGGCGTCCGAACATCATGAGAAAGACTTGTCATAAGTTGCCGATTTGTTTCCTCTGTTTGTCGGAAAGCGGAAAGTCTATTCTCATAAGACACAATAATCTCGTTGATCTCATAGGTAAGAGAGGACACAAGTTCATTTGGCGCTGATAGAATACGTCTATTTCCATTTCCAACTTTTACATCCGCTAATGCGTCTGTTATTTCTTTTATCTGCTTTTTCACGCGGTAAATAACATAATAAGAAGTAAGAACAGATAAAAGTGCAATTATTATTGATAAAATAATAGCTGCTTCCATAGAAATCATACCTCCTTATTAAAACGATAACCGATCCCTTTCATTGTCTGAATGTATTTGGGGCATCCTGGATTCACTTCCATTTTTTTGCGAAGTCTGCTGATAATTGCCATAATGTTACTATCATCATAGAAATATTCTTCTCCCCATACTTCTTCATATATCTGTTGTTTTGTTAAGATTTTTCCTTGATGTTTTGCGCAGAATAACAGCAGATCAAATTCCTTGGGCGGCAGTTCAAACGTCCCTTTTTCCGTAGTAATCGAACGATTCTCAAGATCAATTTTCAATCCATCAAATTCAAGTTGGGTTATTCCATCCTGCTGATTAAAACGAGTGTAACGACGGATTAAGGAAAGGACACGAGCGATTAATTCATCCATATCAAAGGGTTTTGTCAAATAATCATCAGCTCCTGCTCGTAAGCCCCGCACTTTAGAAATGCTGTCATTTTTTGATGTAAACATCAAAATAGGCAGACTGCTTTCTTTTCTGATGTTTTCCAATGTTTCAAATCCGTCCATGCCCGGCATCATAACGTCCAGTATTACAAGTTGATACTTTTTTTCCTTTAATTTCTGCAATCCTTCTTTTCCAGTATAGCAAAAATCAGCTTCTATATTTTCCGATCGTACGCTACGTTTTATCAAAATGCAAAGTTCTTTATCATCATCTATCATCAATATTCGATTCATATAAAGCTCCCTTCATTCCATCATTCTCCTTTCAAAGTCAAAATGATGGACAACTGTGAGGTAAAAATAAAAAAGCTGCCTATTCTCCCAAAATATGCAGCTTCCTAATTTCTATTGAATTTTCACTTTCCAATTCTCTCTTCATAACAGTCCAAAGCCACAACTTACACGCACACGACTGGATTCTTTTTCAAACATTGATAGCCGAGTTTAATACAGTTCAAATTGCTGAAGCGGCCACACCCGGACAAAAACCTTGCCAATCACATTTTTTTTGGCTATAGAACCTATCGTTTGAAAACGGCTGTCTGTGCTGGCATTTCTGTTATCCCCCATAACAAAATAAGAATTTTCAGGTACAGTATACGGATATACAATATCGCCTTTTTGCTGCATCACCTCAGCGATATATTCTTCTTCCTGCTCCACTCCATTGATATACATCACATATTCCCCATCATTGCTCTCCATGTCAATAACATCCCCCGGCAGACCAATGACCCTTTTTATAATATCTTCTTCCCTTTTTCCATTATTGCAGACGCATACGACAATATCCCCTTTTTCCGGTGCAGAAAATAAATAGGACATTTTATTGACAACAACAATATTGCCATGATGAAAGTTTGGTTCCATAGAATAGCCTTTGACAATAAATGTATTAAACATAAACCCACGAACAACAAACACAACAATCACAAAAATTAAAATGCCAATCAGCCATTCTTTTATTTCTTTTATTTCTTTTCTCCACTTTTGTTCCTCTTTCAAACGGTTTTCACTCACTCTCGCACCCCTTTTCGGCTAATTTATACAAAAGACAAAAGCCTGATGAACGAATTCATCAGGCTTATGAATTATCTAATTTCTTCTTTTACTTTAGCAGCCTTACCTACTCTATCACGAAGATAATAGAGTTTCGCACGTCTTACAACACCTTTTCTTACTACTTCGATCTTGTCGATTCTTGGGGAATGTAAAGGCCATGTTCTCTCAACACCTACGCCAGAAGCAATTCTTCTAACAGTAAATGTTTCGCGGATACCGCCGTTTTGTTTTTTGATTACAGTTCCTTCAAACATCTGAAGTCTTTCTCTTGTACCTTCTACTACCTTTGCGTACACACGAACTGTATCTCCAACATTAAAAGGAGTTACCTCACTTTTCAGCTGAGCTGATTCAATCTCTTTAATCAAAGGGTTCATCACGTTTCCTCCTCTCTTCCATAGACGTTCTTACTAAAAATTTCATAGCAGCGGATCGCCCGTACTCACAGAAAAAGATTATACCATAGCATAGAAAAAAAATCAATATCTATTACAAAATAATTTATGAAAACCGCAGCTTTATTTGCCTTCGTATGAGACCAAGCTATATACCGGATATTGAGATAAAACCTTACGTCCCTCTAAACCGGCTAGTTCAATGACAAACATAAAACCTGCTACAATGCCGCCTGCTTCCTCTATCATCTGTGCCATGGCTGCCGACGTCCCTCCAGTCGCAATCAAGTCGTCTACAATCACAACCCTCTGTCCAGGCTGAATAGCATCTTTATGCATTTCAATGACAGCTGTACCATATTCTAAAGAATACTCCTTGCTGAAAGTCTCTGCCGGAAGCTTTCCTTTTTTTCTCACTGGTACAAAACCCTTCCCAAGACGATAAGCAACAGGTACACCAAAAATAAAGCCTCTGGATTCAGGGCCTACTACTAGATCAAAATCAATATCCCTCAGTCTCTCACAAATCTGGTCCACTGATTCTCTCAACCCTTCTGCATCTTTCAGCAGTGTTGTAATATCCCGAAAGATAATCCCTTTTTCTGGAAAATCAGGAATAGACCTTATTTTAGATTTTAAATCCATTCTACTCACCCTTCTTCATGTCCGAAATCTGAAATCCTTAATGAAAAGCTGCAATGACCTCTCACCGTCATATTCATTCACAGCCGGACTATATATAATGTCAAGGCTGATTTTCAGCCTACCATTCATTATTTTACAATATTTTTCTTCTCCATACAATTCTTTTGTCAAATTAATAAATTTTTCTGCCAGATGAAATGAAATTCCTTTCATACGGCATCCGCTTTCTTCTTCCAAAAACTGAAACCGAAGGACATTTTGATTTTTACCAATGAGAGAAACCCTCTCAACAACTAAATTTCTCTTTGCAAAAAGAGGAGCTGGATTTTCTTTCCCAAATGGAGATAATTGATCTAACTCCTCCAGAAGATCAAAAGAAAGTTCTTCTAAATCTACTTCTTTTTCGATACGAATGACCTCCTGAAAATCCTCTTCCTTTAAACGACAATCCCTGTTCAACCGCCTTCTCAATTCTGGTATATTCTCCTGCGGCAAAGATACCCCAGCAGCCATGGCATGCCCGCCAAACCGCTGAAATAAATCTTTACAGCGAAAAAGCGCCTCAAACATATTGTACTTTTCGATGCTTCGTCCAGATCCCTTTACCCCTTGCTCGCTTTTTGTGAGGATGATCGTCGGATGATAAAACCGTTCTTTCACTCTGCCTGCCACAATCCCCGCAATACTTTCATGAATTTGATCGTCGTAAAAAACAATCACTGGATCTATTTTTTCTTGGGCTTGTAAAGTTGATCCGATACGGTCAGCAGCTTCCTGGGTCATGCTTTTTCTCTCTGTATTCAGTTCATACAGTTCACAAGCGAAACGATAAGCTTCTTCCTTATCTTCTGTTGTAAATAACTGGATAGCTTTTCTTGCACTCTCAAGACGCCCCGTTGCATTGATCGATGGTCCAAGGACAAAACCAACATGATGCTCATTGATTTGTTTTCCGCCTAAACCAGTCGCAAAAATCAGTGCTTTCAGCCCGATATTTTCAACTGTTTCTATCCTTTTTAGCCCTTCCTTGGCTAAAATACGGTTTTCGTCCACAAGATCAACAATGTCACATATTGTAGCAATGGCTGCAAAGACCAACATTTCATCTTCCAACAGAAATGGCTTTTGTTGTACTTTATGAAAAAGAGCAGAAAACTGGTAGGCAAGCCCTCCTGCACAAAAATAAGAAAAAGGATAAGTACATGCAGTCTGTTTCGGATCAATTACCGCATCTGCGGGTGGCAGAACATCCACTTTTTTACCATCAGCGTCTTCTGTAAATGCCGGCTCATGATGATCTATCACAATAACTTTCAATCCTCTTTTTTTCGCCAAAGTGATTTCTTCCATGGCTGCAATACCATTATCACAAGTCACCAGTAAGTTGATACCACTGTCCGCTAAAAACTCTACAGCTTCTGGATTGAGGCCATATCCTTCCTTCTGTCTGTGAGGAACATAAAAGATCACGTCTCCGCCATTTTTCTTGATTGTCTCATATAAAATAACTGTGCTCATAACTCCATCTACGTCGTAATCTCCATACACCGCAATCTTTTCACCACAGCGTATGGCCTCAAGCACCATATAAACCGCCTTCTCCATATCTTTTATTCCTGATGGGTCACGGATACTGTCTTTCGATCCATAGAGAAAGTATTGTGCTGCTTGGGCATTTCCAACGCCGCGATTAGCCATAACACAGGCTGTGATTTCAGAAATATTCAATTGCTGCGCAATTTTTTTAATATCTGCTTTGTTTTGCTTTATCATCCATCGTTTCATTGGTTCCCTCCATAAAAAATAAACAGCGTGCTAAAAAGGGCACGCCGTTTTTTCTTTTCCTCAGCTTTTTTGATTTTTTGGCAGCAGCATATACCAAATGGCACCGGAAAGGAATACAGAAGAGTATGCGCCGCTGATAATACCGATAATCAGTGGAAGAGAGAATTCTTTAATAGAAGATACGCCTAGTACATACATCATTCCAATGGTAAATAGTGTTGTAAGAGATGTATTGATAGAACGAGCCAATGTTTGGTTTACGCTTTTATTAATCATTTCAGCAGTATCCTTTTTACGGAATTTACTTCTATTTTCCCTAATTCGGTCGAAAATGACAATCGTGGAGTTAATCGAATACCCCAGAATAGTCAACAATGCCGCAATAAAAGAGTTATTGACCGGAATCCGTAAAATCGCATAGCATGCAATCATAACCATGACGTCATGAAGGAGCGCTAAAATAGAACTTCCCCCTGCTCTGACATCCTTAAAACGAATAGAAATGTAAATAAGCATTGCAATACATGCAGCAACGACAGCAATGATAGCGGATCGCTGCATTTCTCCACTGATTGTACCACTGACGTCTGTCACATTTAACAGAGCGCTTTCGTCTAAACCATATTTTTCCTCTATAGCCTGGATCAAAGAAGTCCTCATCTCGCTGTCAATAGACTGTACTTTAATGGAAACTCTGTTTGTATCAGCTTCGCCCAGGTCATATACCTCCTGCACCTGTGGGCTCGGCTGTCCTGTAATATCCTTGACAATCTCTTCCACCTCATTGACATCAAACTCTTTGCCGATATTAAATTCCATACTAGTACCGCCAGTAAATTCAATGTCAAAATTAAATATGCCCTCTCCCCGCATCTGGTGATACACCATGGCGAAAATACCAGCTAATATAATAACCAGGGAGACTGTAAAAAACTTCACTCTATTTTTTATAATATCCATCGATTCAGTCCTCCTTACAGTTTTTTCTTAGCTGCATAAAGCGTCGGATAGTTTATACCAATCCCAACTAACGCTTTCATAATGATTCGAGTAATCACCAGCGCAGTAAACATAGAAACAACAATACCAATCATTAACGTCTGTGCAAAGCCTTTGACAGTTCCTGTCCCTAGCCAATAGAGAATGACAGCTGCAATCAGTGTTGTAATATTTCCGTCTACAATCGCTGGAAGGGCAGATTTAAATCCTCCTTGAATGGCACTTCTAAGTGTTCGTCCCACTGCCAATTCTTCACGAATTCTTTCAAATATAATGACATTTGCATCCACCGCCATACCAATAGAAAGCACAATACCAGCAATTCCAGGCAGTGTCAGTGTCACCTGGAAGAAACTGAGAACTACTAGCTCAATTGCCACATACACAATCAACGCGATATCTGCTGCCACCCCAGACATACGGTACATCAAAAGCATATACGCCATTACCAAAAGAATGCCAATAAATCCAGCAAATAAACTAGTCTGGAGGGCATTTGCACCAAGAAGTGCGCCAACATGGTTCATCTCCAATACATTCAAATTAAATGGAAGAGAGCCCGCACGTATCAGCGCAGCTAATTCCTCTGCACTTTCTGGTGTAAAACTTCCCGTAATCATTGCCTGACCATCTGTAATGGCAGAATTTACAGTAGGAGCACTGATAATCGAGTCATCCAAAACAATCGCTATCTGCTGACCAATAAACTTTTGTGTTGCATCGGCAAATTTTTTCTTTCCTTCTTCTGTAAATTCCAGTGATACATAAGGCTCAGAAATACCACTGCTTGAAACAGTACCCACCTGTTTTGTCGCATCCGCTACATCAGAACCGTTTAGCAGAACATTTCCTTCCATATCCTGGAATGTCAGCTGTGCAGTCTGACCAATTTCATTGATCGCGTCTTCTGGATTATCTACGCCTGGGATATCAACGCTGATTCTTTTTTCACCCTGTCGTGAAACTTCCGCTTCCGTGTATCCCTTTCGGTCAAGACGCCCACGAATTAAACTGATTGCCGATATCATCTCGTCATCAGTGACTGTCTGCTGATCTGCTTCATAAACGATATGAACGCCGCCGCTTAAATCCAATCCCTGTTTAATATTTTGAACGCCTAGCACATGATTTTCGCCTATTCCCATATAAGAAGCACAGGCAAGACCAAATGTAACCAACAGAATCAAAACCAGAGAAACGACGCTTAGACCTTTACTTTTCATCTGTCTTCCCTCCATAAAAATCAATATAACCTGTATTATAGTATCTCTTTTATTCCGCGTCAATCAATAGAACTTTGAATGTTCTGGTTTATTTTTCTGCCTGCTTTGAATTTTCCAAAAATTCTTTTGCCTTTATCATAATCGCACATTCTACACGCTTTCTTTGAAGATCACATCCAATTTCATATGGTGTAAGAAGACTTCCGCTGAATTGATATGCATTGGCCGCACAGCCGCCGCTACAGAAAAATTTACACCAGCAGTTTTTGCATGCTTCTTTGGCATAGACATTACATTTCAAAAATTCTTCTCTTTTCTCTGTATTTGTCACACCTTCTGTAACCGTTCCCATCTTAAACTCATCCATTCCAACAAACTGATGGCATGGGTAAAGATCTCCTTCTGGGGATACGGCCAAATACTCTGTGCCTGAGCCGCAACCAGCTAATCTTTTATACACACACGGTCCACCGGTAAGATCAATGTTAAAGTGGAAGAAATTAAAGTCCTTGCCCTCTTTTTTTCTTCTGTATAACTCCTTCGCAAGCTTTTCATACTGTTCATATAACACAGGCAAATCTTCTTCCCGCAAGGCATAAGGTTCAGAAGCATCTGCTACAACCGGCTCCACAGAAATCTGTTGAAATCCCAAATCTGCCAAATGGATAACATCCTCATAAAAATCTAGATTATATCTTGTGTAGGTACCCCGAACATAATAATCTGTTTGGTTTCTGCTCTCTGCCGCATGAATAAACTTCGGCACAATGGCGTCATAGCTTCCCTGCCCGCCGGCCTTTGGACGCATACGGTCGTTAACCTCTTTTCTGCCATCTAAACTTAAAACCATATTATGCATATGTTCGTTAATAAACTGCTGCTTTTCTTCATCTAACAGTACGCCGTTTGTTGTAATGGTAAAACGGAAAGTCTTTCCATACAGCTTCTCTTGTTCTCTTCCATACTGCACCAATTTTTTCACCACATCAAAATTCATCAGTGGCTCGCCGCCAAAAAAGTCCACTTCCAGATTTTTTCTGGAACCTGAATTTTTCAGCAGAAAATCCAAGGCAGCCTTTCCCACTTCCTCGCTCATCAACGCTCTATGGCCATGGTACTCTCCACCCTCAGCAAAACAATAAGCGCAGCGCAGATTGCAATCATGGGCCACATGCAGACATAATGCCTTTACCACAGGATTTCTCTTATCCGCCATAGGTGCAAGATCCTCATAGATATCCTCAGAAAAAAGCATGCCTTCTTTCTCTAGCTTACGAATCTCCTCCAGCGCCTCATCGATAGATTCCAGAGAATATTTTTCACAAAAAATTTCTTTCAGTTCTAACTCTGTCTTATCTTGATACAGGCCGGCAAGATCATAAACAATATCGTCTACCACATGTACCGCACCGCTATTGACATCTAAAATAATATTACAGCCGTTCATTTTATATTGATGTATCATACTTCATTATAGCTCCTCTCAAGTCTTTCAAAAATTCGGAAGGGATATGAAAAGGTGCAGACAATGTCTGTCTGCACCTTCCAAAACCGTACATACGGTTTATGCCCGAAAAATATACAGTACAAATCCAACTTATTTATTTTCACAGGACTGATTTGCTACTGTACAGGATGTTTTACAAGCAGACTGACAGGATGTCTGGCATTCGCCGCAGCCGCCTTTTGCCACTGTATTTTTGAGCATCTTCGTATTTAAAGTTGTTACATGCTTCATTGAAATTTACCCCCTTCCAGAGCAGAAAGTTTTGAACCTGCAAATTTGCAGTATTACATACGTATTTTATTATATCATGTATTTTTCTGTTTGAAAAGAAAATTTCTTATTTTTTCTTGCCGACGCCTAAAATTCCTCCAATTGCACCACCCAAAGCACCGATGACCACAACAACAATAACACCAGTAAATAGCTCAGGATTTTTTCCACAAAAAATACCAATGACTACAATGATTAAGGCATAAATACAGCCGGCGATTGCGCCGTGTATCATTCCTTTTTGACCCATACCTTTGGCATAATCGAATCCCGCAATCCCTCCCGAAACACCAGTACAGATCGAAGAAACTAACGAGATAGAGCTTTCAGAGACCTTAGAATATGTAAGAAGAAGAGCAAATAGTATAAAAACAGCCGCCGTGAGGGCAAAGGCTGCCATCTCTCCTTTCAGTAAATACATAAGGCCTCTATCCTGTTTTCCATGCTTTCCAGTTTGTTCCACGAAACTCCCCCCTTTACTACAGTTTACTTTTCTACAGGGGAAAGTATGAACAAATATTTGAATCTGCCAGAAAAATTTGATAAAATACACCTATTCTCACAGGAGGTGTGTTCAATGTCACCCAATTATATCGATCTTCATACCCATTCTACCTTTTCCGATGGAACAAAGACACCAGCGGAAATTGTCCAATTAGCTCAGGAAAGAAACCTAGCTGCTGTCGCTTTAACCGATCATGATACTGTCTTAGGTATCCCTGCCTTTTTAGAGGCAGGAAAAACGTCTCCTATAGAAACCATTGCCGGCATAGAGTTAGCAGCAGAGTATGAAGGAACAGAAATCCACATTGTAGGACTTTTTGTTGACCCAAACAGTTCAGCTTTTCAACAATTTAATGAAACTGTACAGAAAAATAGAGAGAAAAGAAACCTGCTAATGGTGGAAAAACTTACTTCCCTCGGTTATCATATCTCTTATGAAGATGTTTTATCTGAAGCGGGAGGGCATGTTATTACACGAGCACATTTTGCTCGAGCACTGGTGCATCACAGCTATGTATCTACCAAAAATGAAGCATTTGAGAAAATTTTAGGAAACGATAAAGCAGGCTATGTGAAACGAATTTTGCCCTCGCCGGAATCATGCCTTGATATTATTGCAAAATCTGGCGGCATCTCTGTCTTAGCCCATCCCACCCTATATCATTTTGACGAATTTCAAATTCTTAGACTGTGTACCTATCTGAAATCCTTAGGCCTTACAGCGGTGGAGACCATCTATACATCTTATTCCTACGCCCAACAGCAGACATTAAAAAAAATTGCTCAGCGTGCCGGACTTCTCTCCTCTGGGGGCAGTGATTACCACGGCGAAAATAAACCTGGCATTTTTTTAGGTGTTGGGAAAGGAAATCTGAGAATTCCACTTGACTTTCTAGAACAGTTAAAAAAGCGACGGAAAGAACTGCACGCTTCCAAATTTTAGTCTTGTCTCTTTTTCACGTTTCACACTGTCTGTCATAAACCTTCTATTCCATCGAAATCCATATCTCGTCCTCCATTCTACTGACAGGAAGGAAATCATCCTTCCTGTTCTTATGACTATTTTTTTAAATTTCTTCAAATTTCTGCCACATTTTTTCCATATCCATCTTATTCTTTTTCCTATAACGATTTCCGGCAAAAGACAGATCAAACCGGCAAATAGAGCTGTATGGGCAATAATCGCAAGCCGTTTTATTTTTGTCTTTCCAAGGACTGATTTGTATATTACCTTCTGTAATTTCTTTTCCTAGCTGAGCCGCTTTTTTCCGTACAAAGTGTAACAGCTTCTCAAATTCCTCTTCCTGGAAGACAGAAGAATTTTTCTTCAGGGACCCATCGGTTTTAAAGGCTACTGGAATCAAATCTGATACTGTCTGTTTCTCCCCTGCCACCGCCTCAATGACAGAATCATCAGATAAAACAACACCGCTCATCTTCATTTTTTGCAGCAGTTTATTTTCTCTTTCCTCCTCAGAAAGGGTATCACGGGCTTCCAGCACAGGATCTGTAATATGGAAATAAAACACTCCTGCCGGATGAAGCAGCATTCCTTTGCTCTGCGCACCCATACGTAAGTATTCTTCCAAATAAAGCATCAGCTGCAACTGCAAACCGTAGTAAATTTCTTCCAAATCAAAATTTTTGTTTCCAGATTTGTAATCGATAATTTTAACATATCGATTTCCGTCATGGTCCCAAAAATCCACCCTATCGATTTTCCCAACTAAAATCATGTGAATGCCATTATCCAATTCTATGACAATTGGGGGCAGTGTCTGACCAGGACCAAATCCAATTTCAAACCCTGACGGCTCAAAACTCCCTCTTTTTACATGCTCCGACAATGCCCATACCGCCCGTTTTGAAATTCTTTTTAACCGCCGCACCAGATATCGGTACGCGCCTGTGCTGTAGAGAACTTCATCTCCCAGTTCTTTTGCAGCCGTTTCTACTGCCTCTTCTGTCATTTGTTCCATCTCCACCCGCTCCAGTTTTCTCCAATCTAGAGCCTTGTCTTGGATCGATTTAGAAAAAATCTCCATCACATGATGAAATAACTTTCCTACGTCCGGTGCTCCAATCTCATATATCTTCCGTTCCTTTGCCTTGAGGCTGTACTGCAAAAAATATGCATAAGGACAATTAGCATACCGTTCCAGACGTGACACACTGGTTGACAAATTTTTATGATATAAAACCGAGAGCACTTCCTGCTTCAATCTTTTCTCCTGATTTTTCTCCTTCATTGCTGACAATAGGTGGTCAAACATCGGTTTCCACCGAGGGTCTGTACTAAAAAAGCTAATTTGGTCCATCCATTGAGTCTCAATGCTTCCCTTTTCGCAGTACTCCCGCATTTGAACTCCCAATGTATGGGCTGCTAAGTTTGGTGATAAACCATTGAGCTCTTGTTCCTCCCATTCCGAAAGGTCAGGAAAAATCTGTTTTATTTTTTTCACAAGAGAGGAGGGTCTCATCACATTTCCCTGTAAATCACCCTGCGCATAGCTTATCTGCAAAAACTTGGAAGGCTTTACCAAACCCTGATAAATCAAAAATCTCTCCTCAAAGCTTTGCCGTTTGGTATTATTTGCAAGCTGTAAACCAAATGATTCTAGTTTTTCCCGTTCCTGTTCATGAAATAATCCCTCTGCACTTTTATAAGACGGTAAAATGCCATCGTTTACTCCTGCTACAAATAACGCCTTAATTTCCGGCAGTCTGGTCCGTTCGATATCCCCTACGATGACCTGATCGGCGCCTGGAGGAATCACACCTAAAGAACAACTTTCAACTCCAGCTTCAAATATCTTTCGAAAACCGCCAATTGTCAACTGCTCCTCTGGCAATATTTCTTGGATTCGTTGAAAGATGTTCATCAGTTTTTCCCAACACTGTTTATACTCGCTCGCCTTATCCAATCGTCCTTCCGCAGCGAATTTCTCCATCCATCCTTCGATCTTTTCCATCACATGCATTTTGACTAAAACGTCCATCAGACCCTCTGTCAATTTTTGTATACCGACCTCTTCCTTACCAGAAAAAAAGCGTAAAAAATCACTAATAGGACTTAAAAATTTCTCCCGGATCTCTTCTATTTTCTCTTTCTTTTCTTCATCCCCAAAGAATCCTGCCTTCCACGGACCATTCCATCGGTAGCCTTTAATTCCATAGGCCAAAACGTAGTTCTCTAACTGATCGATTTCCTCTTGGCCTAAATCAGAAAGACCAGTCTTCAAAAAACGAAAGACACTTTCATAAGGCATATGATACTGCACCATCTCTAACAGCGCTTTTATCAACTCTGCCAAAGGAAAAGAAGCAATACTTTTTTTTACATCAATAAAACAGGGAATTCGAGCATCAAAAAAGACCTTTTTAAAGATTCTGCCATATTCCTCTGGAAGCCTTGTGACAACTGCTATTTCCCGATAACGCATTCCATCTGCAATTAACGATAAAATTTTCTCAGCAATCTGTTCCACTTCCTCATACCGGTTAATTCCAGATGTGACAACCACATCTCCCATAGAAGAAACTGGTTTTGGGAAAAAATGAAAATATTCTCGTTCCAAGCCCGCCAAAGCGGAAGATAAAAAGCGTTTTGTTTTTTTTAAAATCACAGGGCTTTCTATGGGACATCCCGTCTCAGCCGCCAAAGCACGGAACTTCCGCTCTGTAACCATTGTCTCGAAAAATGGGGCAGATAACGGCGCAGACGGGTTAGCAAAACTTGGTTCATCCATCGTTAGTGTTACCGTCACCCGCCGGCTCATCAATAATAATTTCCTAAGACAATTATACTCTTGAGGCGTAAAGCCATAAAACCCATCGATCCAAATTTCTGCGTCCCGAATCAGGGAGGACTCCTCTGCTCTCTTGGCCAAAATATCCAACGTCTCATCGCTAGAAATATAATGTTCTCCCATATATGAGGTATATTGAGCCACAATGCGGTCTAAATCACGCAGCTTTGCTTTCATTGGCGTTTCCTCTTTCATCTGACCCAATAGTGCCTCTATTTTCTCTCGATCCACTTCATACTGCCGAAACTCCGTAATCGTTCGTGAAAGTTTTTCTAAAAACCCAGGTTTATCCAACGTCTTTTGGAAATATTCCATCTGTTCTGATATATCGGATAATACCCGTCTTAAAATCATAAATTTTCCTGTATCGTCCAACACCGCTTTATGAACTTTTCCGCTTTCTGAAAATACCTGATAAGCCAACCTCTGAAAGCTCAACACCTGTGCCTGCATGATTCCTTTTTTGTCTGTATATTTTATAATATCTCGTTCTGCTTGAAGAGAATACTGTTCAGGGACAATATAGATATAAGCCCTGTCCTGTTCTTTTTCCTGCATAGAAGCAATCTCGCGCAGACAAAATGTACTTTTGCCGCTGCCGCTTCGTCCAATGACAAACCTTAATCCCATGAAATCCCCTTCTTTCTCATATTCTTTCTTTTTCTAAACTTGTGAATCTCTGCATAAAATGTGACTTTTTTTAATAGACTGTACCATAAACTTTGAATAGAGAGGAAAATTCTATGAGCTCATCTAAATTCATGGTCTTTAAGCTGAAAGAAGTGATAAAAACAGCTGTATTCGCAGTTCTTGGCCTTATCATCATTGTGGGAATCATCTGCTTTTTCACAGGCGGTAAAGACAACGAGACAGCCTATGTTCCTGGCGTTTACTCCTGCCCAGTGGGTCTGCAAGACGAATTGGCCATTGTGGAAGTCACAGTGACAAAAAATCGGATTCAATCTGTAGACCTCATACATACTGCTCAAAACGTGCCAGTGTTCTATCCTCTTTTGGATTCAGTGGCAGAGTCAGTAGGAGACCAAATCGTACAAAAACAATCTGCGCAGATTACCTTGCCGGAAGAATCCCCTGTTACCGCCAGCCTGATTACAGAGGCAGTAGAAAAATGCCTGCAAGATGCACAGCAATTTCAGTAATCAAAAATCCCCTGTTTCAGGGGATTTTTATATCCTTCTCACTTTTTAGTACAAAATCTTTGGGCTCTCTCATCTTTAACTTATTGGAACTCTTTCCAGTAACCTTTCACATTATTTTCTAGTACCGCATCATAATAAGAATCTGCAATCTCAAAAATCTCGCTTTCATCTTGAATGGTAAAATTTTTTTTGCCTTTCATGTTTGTCTGCGCCCAGGTAAGAAATTCTTTTTCCCATTGGTTTGCTCCTTTTTCGCCCAACTCTTCGTAGCAGCAGATTTCGTCCTTTACTTCCTCTATCAATTCTTCTATTGTCAGTTTCATTCCTACTCCTCCTATTTCACTGGATATGTTCTGCCAAAGTGCCGATAACCACCTTCTGTTACAATTCTGCCTCGAGGCGTTCTTTGTATATATCCCAATTGAATTAAATATGGTTCGTATACATCCTCAATAGTCTCTGCGCTCTCTCCAATAGAGACACCTAACGTTTCTACGCCTACAGGACCACCGCCAAACTTATCAATCATTGCCAAAAGCATTTTTCGGTCCACCTGATCCAATCCCATTTTATCTATTTCCAAAAGATCCAAAGCAAATTTCGATACTTCCTCTGTAATCCGCCCGTCATATTTCACCTGAGCAAAATCCCGCACTCGTTTTAACAGACGGTTGGCAATTCTTGGTGTACCTCTGCTGCGCCTGGCAATTTCTTCTGCCCCTTCATCATCAATGTCTACCCCAAAGACACCCGCAGACCTACAGATAATCGTCTTTAGTTCATCCACCCTATATGGTTCCAGCCGATGAATTACACCAAATCGGTCTCTCAAAGGCGCCGATAGAAGGCCAATCCTAGTAGTTGCGCCAATCAAAGTAAAGTGAGGCAGATCCAACCGTACATTTCTAGCGCCGGCGCCTTTTCCTATGACAATATCAATGACAAAATCTTCCATCGCCGGATATAAAATTTCCTCAATCATCCGGTTTAACCTGTGGATTTCATCTACAAACAGAATATCGCCTTCACTTAAATTATTTAATATGGCGGCCATATCCCCAGGCCGTTCAATAGCCGGACCAGAGGTTGTCTTAATATGAACCCCCATTTCCTCAGCAATAATATTGGAAAGGGTAGTTTTTCCAAGACCTGGAGGGCCGTAAAGCAGCACATGGTCTAAAGACTCTTTTCTTTGTTTTGCAGCTTGAATAAAAACTTTTAAGTTTGATTTTATTTTTTCCTGTCCAATATAATTTTCCAGTGTCTGCGGTCTCAGTTTTGGTTCCAGTTCCATGTCTTCTTCTCTGAGTCCAGACGTAATAATCCGGTTTTCCATGTTTGTCACCTGTTTATTTCATCATAATTTTTAACGACTGCCTTAGTATCTCTTCTGTGGATAGCTCTGCGCAGTCAATACAAGAAACAGCCTGGACCGCCTCACTTCTGCTGTAACCTAAAGCAGTCAGCGCCTCTACTGCCTCCAACTTACCATCTGACAGAGCAAAAGATTCCTGTTGTCCAACAATTTTTGTCGTCTGCAAGAAATCCTCATTTTTGAATTTATCTTTTAGGTCCAGCACAATTCTTTGTGCCGTCTTTAACCCAATTCCAGGCGCTTTGCTGAGAGCCTTTACATCATCTGACAGCACTGCCATGACCAAATCCGCAGGAGACAATACAGATAACACACCCAAGCCGCCTTTTGGCCCAATCCCTGATACTGTAATCAATTTTTCAAAAATACGCAGTTCCTCCAAAGACAAAAAGCCAAAAAGAGAAATCCCATCCTCTTTCACACTCATATAAGTATGTATCTTCACTTCTTCTTCTAATTTTGGCAGACGTTCCAGCGTCGCAGCAGAAATATAAATTCTATACCCAATACCAGACACATCTATAATCACATAGGTTTCTGCTATATATTCCAAAATACCTTTGATATATGAAATCATACAGTTTTCCACTCCCTTTAATATTTTATTATACTAGAACCATGAGAAAACCTCAATCACTTTCTGAAAGCATAAATGTCTATAAAGCATTTTCCCTATTCTCGTATCAAAATTTTATCAAACCAAAAAAAGAAAGCAGCTTTTCTTTCCTAAAAGAAAAACCGCTTTCTTCTTTAAACACTATGCTGCAATTTTCAAAATATCAATTACAATGTCTGGCCTTTTTCTGCCATCATTTTTTCCTGATTTTCAATCATTTTTTTCACCATATAACCGCCTACATAACCGTTCTGAGCACTTGTCAGATCTCCGTTGTAACCTTGTTTTAATGGCACGCCGATTTCACTTGCAACTTCATACTTAAACTTATCAAGGGCTGCTCTTGCTTCTGGCACATTGACTCTGTTGCTAGATCCTGAATTTCCTGTTGACATTTTATTTTCCTCCTTTATAAGAAAAACTGTTTTTTTGTTGCAGGAATAGTATGTGCTGTAGAAAAAGAATTATCCTGTCAGTTTTAGGTTAAAAAGTATGAAATTGTTTCCTATTTTTGTGACAAAAAAAGCAAAAAAATCAATTAAAGTGACTGAAATCCCTCTGTCTTTAATGATAAGTCAACTGTTGGAAGATACTTTTTCATATCTATTCCCAAATACTGGCAGCAATCAGCCATTTCTAAAACCGTATTATCATTCACCGGAATTCCTTCTTTCATCAATCGCGCCACTGCTTCTACTTCTTTTTCGCCATGGGTATAAATCCGCGCTGCCCCTTCCGCCTTTGGCAAATCCCGAATCTCTTGAAGAAAGGCAGACATTTTTTGTTTAATCTCTTCTCTTGTGCCGAAAAGATCAGGATCAATTACCATACATCCATGACATGTACCAAACATTCCATCGTCACCAATATGGTTGGAGGTTCTTCCCAAAGACAAAACAGAAGAGAATATTTCAGATATCATGCCGTAACCATAACCTTTATGCCCTCCTGTCAATTCGCTGGAACCACCTAACGGTAAAATACCACCGCCTTTTTTTGCCAAAATATTTTTCAACACATCCGCAGAGTCTGTGGAATCTTTGCCCTGAGCGTTTAAAGCCCATCCATGCGGAAGCGCTGCACCCTTTTTATTGTAGACTTCAAGCTTTCCTCTTGTCACAACCGTTGTAGAGGCATCAAAAAGAAAGTCTACAGGCTGCGCCGGCATGGCAATGGCAATTGGATTACTTCCCAACATAGCCATTCTAGCGTTGGTAGGTACCATAATAGATTCGGAATTCGTCGTTGCCAACCCGATCAATCCCTGATCGCATGCCATTTTTGCATAGTACCCACAGATGCCATAGTGGTTGGAGTTTCTTACAGTA
>JAGZLR010000038.1 GCA_018364635.1 Clostridiales bacterium
CCCGAAGCGTCGGAGACGTTGACAGCTCTGTTTACTTGCAGCTTTCTCGCAATCGCTTTGGCTGTCTCGCCGCTGTAGCCGCAAACCGCCCAGTACAGTCCCACCAAGTCCAAAAAATCGTTGGTGCCTTCGCTGGAAATCAAATCATACGCATCAATCAACCCTTTAATCAGTGTTAAATCCCCAGTCATATCAGCGTTGTTTTTCAAAAGCAAAAACGGCGGCCGTCCCCATCCATGGGCCAAACTTTTCCCCTCCTGCTGCGAAACGCTGACCCAGTGAGGCTTCTCCCACGTCTTCCATTCTCTGCCTCCCTCGTTTTTGGTAAAAATCGTCACTGTCTCTTCCGTCCAGTACTCCACCATGCTTTTCATCTTCCGCTGCCCATTTTCCACAACAGGCTTTTGATAATACCGAATCATCCCCGCCAAAACTTCCCTGTCCGTGCTGTCAAAAATAGGAATCAGCTGTTCTGACGGAATCAAAGCGTACCCCAGCTTCCCTTCCTCATCATAGTAGATGTGTGCAGCAGAAAACCCCTTGTTTGCAGCTTCTGTCGTCATGTCCTGAATGGTCAGAGCAAACTTTTCATCCGCCCATCTTGTAAGAAAGTCATTCATCTTCTCTGGTGCCCCTTCCTTGGCAGAAACGGACGGTTCCCGCCCTGTCAAATAGGCTGTCTTTTGGTCCACCAAAATTCTGTGAAAGGGGTTGATGTTTTTGTGGTTGCTGCGGTTGGGGTTGGAAAAAACATTGACAGTCTCTACTTCCTTGCCGTCATCGTTCAACGCCGTCTCCTCCACAGCGCTTCTGGTAAAGTCTTTCCCCAAAATGTCGTGGTGTCCAGCATAATACCTTCTTCCTTCCTCCATCCACTGCTTTTGTTCCCCAGCCATATCCGCGCTTACAATCTCATCAATCCTTTTTGCTAATTGCCCGCCGACTAGGTCCAAAGTTGTATAAATCAAGGTGTTCACTCCTTTCCTTTGTTGTTGCTGATAGAGTACCATGCAGTCGTCGGAAAATCCGGTCATTTGTTCTCTTAGGCCAAAAATATCGAACATAAAATCGGTTTTTATTTCACCTGGACCCGCTGCATGTCCCATTGCAGGGAATACCGCACCGCGTCAATGGCATGGTTGTTTTTGTCTGGAAATACCGGCAGATATTCTCCTGTCTTGTCCCTTTGATATTCATAAGACGTAAATTCCTCCGCCGTTTTCGGACAGCGAATCGGGTCAATGACAATCTCCTCCATATCCTGTAAAAATTTGATCCCATAGTTGACGCTGTCCGGCCCCTTTTTTGCGCCGTAAACGGCAATGCCTGCTTCTCTAAACTCCGCAATACTTTTTGGCTCTGCGCTGTCGCAGATAATGGGCCCGCCGTTTTTGTTCTCCTCCTTTACCAGCGCAATGGCTCTGCGGTTTGTCAGCCCTACTGCGCGAATTTCACCGTAAATAAAAAGACGCCGGCGTGCAGCGTCGTAGTAGTTTACTGTATAGTGGAAAGGGTCCACAGCATATCCCCAGTCAATTCCCCTTCTCGGGTTAGAAAAAGTCTCCAGCTCTTCTGACGAAATGCTCCGCACCTGTACATTTTTAAAAACTTCTCCTTCCGTCCCGCAGATTTCTCCCAAATACTCCTGACGGTAAATCTCCGGCCGTGCATCCCGCATATATTCCGCCTCCACAAAAAAAGCGTCCCCCAGCCATTGCCGTGGAACGTCTAAATAAACACTGTGGTGAACGAGCCTGTCTGGCCGCGGCAGCAGACATTCTGTGTTAACCCAGTTTCTTCTGGATTTGGGCGGGTTGTAAGAATAAAACACAGTGACGCTTTGCCCGCCTCGCATCAAAGATTGGTTGATGGACCGAATTTCCTCCATCCCGTAAAACTCATCCAGCTCCTCATACCAAACAAACCTAGCATGCCCTTTCCGAAACTTAATGGACTTAATCTTTCTCGGATTATCCGCCCCGCGGAAATAAATTTTGTTCCCGTTGGGCCGGTAAACCATCTCCATAGGGGAAACCCGAGCCTCCCAAAGCTCTGTCACCCCCAGGGCGTCCACAGCCCATAATAGCTGTTCAAAAACACTGGCCCGCAGATTGTGTCCAACCTTTCTCAGCACAACGGCGTTGGCACCTTCCTCCGTCATCATCCCCAAAATAATCTCCAGCGAGATAAAAGAACTTTTTGCACTTCCTCTTCCCCCTTTCAGCCAATAATGGGTATAGCTCCCCCTGCACTGCGCCTGGTGTACGCCATAAAAACTTTTGGCTATCAGGTCTGTCAGATAAATCTCCGCTTTCCCCTCTCTTTTGCCGCAAATATCGTCACAAATTGTCACCGTCTCTTTGGGCCCAATGGGGATAACAAAAACTTGCGGACGCTTCTTTTTTAACAATTCCTCCGTCTTCTTTTGGACACTCTGAGGCGTTTTGCAGGAAGGATAGACAATGCGGCACGCTTCCTGCGGCTCCATCCCCTCTTCTACCAGCTGATAAAATTGCTGCTGTTTTTTCGTCATCTGCTTTCCACCTCCTTTCCTCAGCAAATGAAAAATTTTACTCCATACAAAAAAGGCTGGAACCAACTTCATGATTCCAACCTCTGTTTCTTTCTATTCTCTTTTTCGGTCCATTACTTCATAGTAGGACCAGCCTCTCATTCGATCTACAATCTTCTCTTCTTCCTCTGTCAGCGTTTCTGTAAACGTGCCGTCTGCCCGCATAAAACTGCTGTTTGCCATCACCGGCAGTATTTTTCTCGCCTCATTGGCGTCCCGAAATAATGCCGACGGCTCTTCCAGCCCCATCCAGTCCAATAACGCCGCCCCTAAGAAACTGCTTGTCATGAGGCTTCCCTCTTTTTCAATGCCGTCTTTGGCCGCCTGTAACGGAATGTCTGAAAGGGCCTTTGCCGCATCATTTTGCCAAATGAGAAACGGCGTGCTGTATTGATTGAGCCTTTCTTCTGTCGTCCCTTCAATGTTAATGTGCGGCGCCAATTTGTCATAAAAGTCCATCCCATTGGTAAATCCAGGCAAATGATCGCCAAAATAGACAAACACAATAGGCTCGTCACTATCGCGAAAAGCCTCCACCAGCTGTCCTACCTGCCGGTCTGCGTCTGAGAGCCCCTCAAAAAAGTTGCTGTAAATGTTATATTCCTGCTCCGTCAAAGGAACTTTTGCATGAAAGTTTTGCTCCGCCCCATAACGCCCCTCATACGGCCCATGGTTTTGAATCGTCACACAGAAGGTAAATAATGGCGCGTCGGACTGCTCCAAATGTCTTTCAAACCGCTCTAAAATATCCCCTGTCACCGCCTCGTCGGAGATGTACCCTGTTTTATTTTGGGTCACAGGATCAAATTCGTCCCAAAAATGCATTTCGTCAAACCCGAAAAATTGGTAAACATTGTGCCTGTTGTAAAACCAGGAAAATCCTGGATGAATGGCCATAGACGCATACCCCGCCGTCTCCTTTAATAAATTCGGCAGCGCCGGAAAATCACTGCGGATAAAACTATAGCTTGCCAACGCGTTATTCAAATATCTGGTGTTGCATGCGGTGAGCACATCAAATTCCGTGTTGCTTGTCCCGCCGCCGAAACCAGATACTACAATATGCCCTGAAATGGCGTTTTCCTCTTTGGATATTCTCCTCCAATTTTCCAAAGGATCTGGATACCCCTCAAAATCAATGAGAGGGGAATCGCAGATGTCCGAAAAACTTTCCCCCATTACCATAATAATGTGTGGATAGGTCTTATCCTCCGGCTGTGGTGTGGAAAAACTTTCTTCCGCCTCTTTGTACTGCGCTGTCTGATACCCTTCCGGCTTTTCCACCACCTGTTTTGTAGCGTCGTGGAGAAAACTATACAAAAACCCTTTGGATATGTATTGATTCACATGAAAATAAATGTTTCCTTCCACATAAAAACTGTCATAAATACTGTCGCTTCGATAGACAGTCTGAGAAGCAACCCCGCCAAGAAGCACCAAAGCCAACACCCCGCCAATCCGTACCTTTCGTTTCATAGGCGCAGACCGCAGAAAAAGGGTGAGCCCGATGACCAGAGCCGCCAAAATTAAAATCAGCGCTCCTATGGCACAGAGATAAGCCGGGCTGAACTTTTTTAATACTGCTGCCGCCTCTGTAAACAGTGTCAGATCAATGGGCTGAAAGGGATCTTGCCGCATGGTTACTTTCTCCCTGTTTACAATAGAAGCTATCGCCACAACGGTCCCTGTCAGTGTAATCCCTAAGGTTGCGGAGTTGGCGAGAAAAAAAAGAAACACAATGGCCGCCAGAATCGGCAGATAATTCAACAAAAATAACAAAGGCTGTTTGGCCACAACATCCAAAAATACAGACGCCGGTCCAGGGCTTAGCCACACCGCCCCCAGCCAAATAACAATAGACGAAAGAAAAATCAGCGCCACTGAATATTGCGTCTTTAGGCTGACATAAGGCAGTCCCCGCTTTCTTCCATGGAGACTGTAATGTATCGGTAGTTTCATGGATTGTCGTTCCTTTCCATCATCAAAATAATTTCTATGATATCATAACAATCCCTTGTAGGAAAGTCAAGAAACAACCATTTCCTTTTGATAACAATAACCTCCTTTCGTCAAAGCAGCGAAAGAAGGTTATTTCAAAGATATTAACTGTTCCATAAACTGGAATTGTTATTTTACATATGATTTTTTGCTTACTGGATATAATTCGGTTTCCCAATACTCAAATGCTGGAACAACAACATAATCTTTATCGAAATAGGCTCTTATATGTTATGCTGCACGAAATTCTGCTTGTTTGTAGTTTGTAACATTTCCATCTTTATCTATTTCCAGAGTATTCATAAATATAGCAAATGCCTGTTCCGCAAAACTGCTTTCCTCTTTCAAAACTTCTCCAACATAATCAATTCCCTCCAACAAAGGGTATCCTATCGTACCATGTGCAAACCAGTACGAAAACTGCCTAACGGCTCCGCAGACATACTTGCTCACTTTCATCTATACTTCCTCCAATTCCGATTTATCAGTTTCTTTTTACTCACCAATCATACCATACAACAGCATAAGAAACTCTAAGATATTACAGATCTTACCGCCCAAAACAGCGTCAAGCCCTCATATCTGAAAAAGCTGTTTTTGCTTTCCTCCAGCTTCCAGACTTTCTAAGATTTATCTCTCTATTCTGCTTTTATGATTCTATAAACCACACCCAGTTGTGCCGGATAGGTTTCTTCAATCATTCCATTAAACCATATGGTAACCATATCTCCCACCTGAACATCTTCCGCTAAATTCTCTGTGGATACATAATAATCTCCATTGCTCATCTGAAAGCCTTCCGCCGTACTCACATGTGTTACCAGAAGCTGTCCATTCCCAGTGATCTCTTTTACCTCTGCATTAAAATTGATAACCTCCCTTGGAATGGATGTCTCATCTTTTTCAATGTCTCTAAATATGATTCGTTCCCCATCAATGACTACGATGATCTGACCTTCGGAACTCCTTTGATACTGATATCCGCTTCCGAAATTTGATTGATTATTTTCTGACGGCAGATCAGTTGCTGCCACTGTTGACACAATTTCTCCATCCATTGTTCCACAACCAGCCATGGAGGCTACATATCCTGTATCTTTATATACAACGCCATCTACCATAACGCATGGAGGATATGCTCCCTGATCTGCTGTTTGCCCGTTCTGTACTGCATCACGATTATCTTCATGTTCTGTCTGGGTGGAAACATTTCCAGACACTGGTTTTTCATTTTCTTGAGACTTTCCGCATCCGGCCAATCCAAAAACCATACTCAATACAAGTAGATAGATTGCTTTTTTCATAACATACCCCCCCTTGAATAAAATTCCCACCTCTTTTTCTATCCATTGTATCATATTTTTCTGATCTCATCAACGCATTCTCTCATGAAATCTCTTCCGCTTTTTCTATCACCAAATACCGCTGTCCCCCCTGTAACCGAAGTAAAATGGCCCGATCCCCTTTTTTTAGCCCGTTGTGTACCAAAAACCGTTTCCGTCCCGTGTATGTATGACTGTGAGAGACAGATTCCGTCTGCCTGCGCGCCCCGTCACAAGTAAAAAAATGACTGTGGCTCACCGGCTGCGTTTCATGCTCCACTGTCATCTCCTCCCAGTGGTCCGTCACATTTTTTGTCAAAATTAAATATTCTTTTGTCAGTATAATCTGCGGATCAATCCGAATCCGCAGAGGCGCCGTGTCAATGACTTCCCCAAGAAAAAAAGCCGTAGGCTTTTGATCCTCCACAGCGTCCGCCGCCAATCGTTTAATGAGCTGTCCAATTTCCGACATTTCCTCCCCTCCTTTCTCAAACTAAAAAGTCTTCCCCTTTCAAGGTAAGGTCCATCAAGTGGCAGTTTTGGCTGAACTGGTGCACAGCCCTTTCCACACGGAACACACTGTCAATGTCAATATCCCCCAAAGGATATACAGCTCTCACCCGTTCCCCCGCCCGCACCAGCCTGTCTGCCGGCAAATTTTTTAGCCGCAGATACCGGTGTTTTTTCTGGTGGTCCTCAAGAATCTGCTTTGCTCTCGCCTCCATGGAAATTACATCAAAATTATTTTTCTCATAATACTGCAAAATCCCCCATTTTTTGGCAGCCTCCTCATTGGTAAACACAGCCGGCGCAGCGCCTTGCTGTTTTAGGTCCGTGGAATAGAGCATCACTCTGCTGTAAACGCCGTCGTCAATGGTTGTCCTGTAGTCATACTCTCCCGCATCTCCAACAGAAAGACAAATCCTAGTGTCAAAAGCCTCATCCTCAGTCAGCGTCAATTCCCCCTGCTTGTCATAGAGAACAAAACTTCCGCCGCCCAAAATCTTCGTCTCCTCCAAAGCGTAATCAATAATATCAAACAAACTGCGGTTTTCCTCAATCCTTCCCGTCAGCTGAATTTTTGTATCGGCAATCTGTCCCGTTTTCAGCCGGTATTGCTTGGCAATCATCTCCACAAGCTCCGACGCCTTCATCTGAGGATAAAGAAAAGTGGCATGGTTTTTCAAATACCGCATCTGATCGTAAGCCGTCACCAAAATCGTCTCATCCCAACGACTGCGTTTTTTGGTAAAAACATACCCTCTGAAATATTCTCCTTCCTCACCGTAAAACATCACCATGTTGCCTTCCTGAAAATCAATAACTCCGTCTTTGACCACTTCAAACTCCAGCATTCCAGGACTTCCCTGCCTGGAAAGGGTCAATGTCACCCTTCGTGCCAAAATTGGCTGATAAATTTTTTCTTGATTTTGTATCAAAAGTTTCATACAATCCCTCCCTTAGTACTCCATGGAACTATGCTGCCATATGTAATTCGGAAAAATCGGTTACTTTTTCTGGAAAAAATGTTTAATCAAGGGAAAAAAAACCACGAAAAATGTAAAGATTTTGAAATTATTCACAAAAATATAAAATCCAATGCAAATCAATTGACTTTTCTAATCCTACGGCGCATAATGAAATTACCACAAAATGTAGTTGCTGGATGATGAATTGTAAAAAATTCCATCTTTCCCGATCATCCAGCTTCTTCCTCTTTTGGTGCCGTCTGTCCCCCAATCAGGCGGCCAGAGGCAGGTCTTCATGACCTGCCTCTTTTCGTTTTATGAAAAAAAGGACTCTTTTTTCTTTGAACAAAAAAAGAGCTCTGAAATACTTCCAAATACGCCGGATTCCTCTTTCTTCTAAAATTGATATTTTTACCCCACGCTAAGTTACTTTTCAACAACAAAATACACAAAGACTTTTCAAGCACTTCTTTTTTACTGAGAAATTTTTTATTAATTTGTACGAAAAGACTTTTTTTCGACTTTTTTTTGTAAAAAATCCATTGACAATTTTAATGAAAAGGATATAATAATTACATCACATAAAGCAGTAGCCAAATCTCATTTCCAATACTCCATCTTTCCCTTTTATGATTTGGCTTCTTCCTCTTTATATGAGCCATCTTCCCCCCAATTTAGATGGCAAAAGACCAGGTCCCCCAACCTGGTCTTTTTTTATTTTCTTCTCAACTTTTTTCTGTTTTATGTCGAAAATTTGCATATTTTTTGCTTTATTTCACAGCCATTTTCATGATTTATCAACTATGTAACTAAAGAATTTACTGAATTTTTCTCAATTCATAGTAATCCACTATTTTTTTTGACTTTTTGTTTCATGAAGATTTTTCAATAAAAAACAAACTCGTCCACCTTAAACATACGGTTGTCATTTATAGACGGAATATTCTTTTTTTTTCTTATTTTTTCGCCTTTCTTCATATTCCACCAAATTTCATGATATCAGAGAAAATCGTTTGATTTTTCACATTCTTACGCTCATCACCCTGCCTCCGCAAACAGCCGCCGCAAAAATTCCTGCTCTGTCTCCCATCGAATTTCTCCCTTCTTCTGCCGCAAAAAAACCACATAGGTATCCGTCCCCAATAACCGCAGCTGATCCCAAGAAGAGGCATGGTCTGGAAGATAATAAAAATAAACTTTAGCTGTCCGCCCTTTGCTCCGCCTTTTCGCTAGAATCAGTTTCACCGCCGCTCGCCCATAAAGCCTGCGCCCCTCAAAAAATACGACGCCGCCTGTGAGAAACAATAGCGCATTTGGCGGACAGAGAATCATCTGCACAATCCCTAAAACCGCAAGGATCCCTCCTGCCGCCTGTCCCCATAGCCCCATCAGCCGTGCCGCTCCAAGACAACTTCGCCTTGCAAGAAACAAAAAAACAATGCATCCGCCGTCAAAAGGAATGGTCGGCAGAATGTTTAATAAAAGAATCCCCCCATTGGCCCAAATCCCCATATCCCATCCCCCAAAAAAGGATAGGAGAAACAAAAAAAGACTGACCGCCGGCCCTGCCGCAAAAATCAAAACCCGCGCCCCAAAGGGAAGCCGCCCCAAGTCCCCCATAGTGCAAAATACACCGCAGCAAGTCACCGTTACCATTTTGATTGGCACCCGCAAAAGGCGCGCTGCACACATATGTCCCATTTCGTGTAAAATTGCCATGGCCATAGCGAAAAAGAAAGGCCACAAAAGCCCTGATGGCAAAAATACCAGCACCGCCGCATATAAGGACGGATGAATTCTAACCCGCCTCATGATTGTCCATCCTCGAATGGTTCAACCTCCGTTTCCTCTAAAAAAGGCACCTCCCCGTTAGAAAAAACATCCTCTTGCTCCTCCGTCTGGGAGAAAACAGTCTTTAATTTTCCCTTCTGTGCCGTCAAAAAATGTTGCGCTTCCTCCAGAGATATATTTTTTACCAACGCTGCCTTCAAATCCGCTCTCATCTGCCTTGCGCCGTCTGCCGGCAAAAGACAGATACCGCCGCAGACAGCAAAAATCAATAGACACACATACAGCCGAAAGAAAAATAGCGCCTCCTGGGGCGACGCCTCCTTTTTTCTTTTCAAACTCTTGTTCCACCGGTATTTTTTTCCATAGCTGTTCCACTGTGTTTTCATCGCTTCTCCCCCCTTATAGGGGTAGTTTATGCGGCGGCAAAGGGGAAAAGACCGCCTTGTTTTCCCCTCCTGCCACATTTTTTTCATCCATCCTCAGCTTATTGCCCTTTCTGCCGCATGTCCAGCCACGTCATACCCGCTGCCTTCTTCCATGTCCAGTCCAAATAAGTCTTCCAAATATGGAATCGTATGAAAAACTCCATGGCCAAATGCGCCGGCTTAATTTCCTCCAACGCCGCTTTCATCCCTTCAAAGTTGGAAGGAATCCCTACTTGACTGACCATCTCCACCGTAAACCGGTACGCTTCCGGCTCTTCCTTCACGCGCACTTCGCCGTTTGCGTAACTTTCCGCCACGTTTTTCATCAAATCCACCGTAGCTGTCCCTGCGCCCCGCATTTTGCTCATCACCCTGCTGCGGCGCTGGTCATAGGTAAGCCCTCGGTCTGTACGAATTCCATACTGCTTTTCCCATAAATCAAGCCCCCACGTCGCTGTCTGTACATTGAGCTGGGATAAAAATTCCTCTTTCTTCTCCGCCGCCTCTGCGCCACGGTTTTCCATGGCGTCCATCAGAGACTTGGACTGAGGCGCGGCGTAGTATCGTTCCGGTACATAGCGTTCTTTTCTCATACACTTGTCACCTCCATCTTTCCTGCGACTGCAATTTCATTTGCTTCTAAAGAAATATTCTCTTCCCCTCCATTTAGCGTCAGAGCCTTGTAATCCGTCACCCCTTTTGTGCCTAAAATTAAGTAGGCAATCTGGTGATAGATCACTTCACTTCCCTCAAAAGCCATGTCCTTTAAATAGTTGGTCACCTTTTCTTTGATCTCCGCTGTCACCTCTTCCAACGTCCTTGTCTGGTCCAGCTTCACCTGTGCTGTAACATTAATCTCCTTTTCTTTGGCACTTTCCACCGTAACTGCAGCGCCAATCGGCCGAACTTTTTCTATGTGCTCCTGTAACGCCTTTAAAATCTCCTCATTGACCGCAAGATGCTTTTGAGAACAAACCACCACTTTCACCGTGCCGTTTCCGTTCCAAAGCGGGAAGACTTTCGCCTCCCCAACACCGTCTACTTCCTTCGCCCACTGCTTGTAGTGGTAAATGTTGCCGCTGGAAGCCGGCTTGCGCCAAAACTCGTACAGCCGGTTCACAAAGGCTTTGTCACTTTCTGCCTCTGTCCCTCCTGTAGCCGCTGTGAGATTTGTCACATCAGTCAGCCCTGCAATCGTCTTGTACTGACCAGTAATGGTGCCCGCTTCTGTATTGTATCTTTCGCCTTCCTCGGCCGCCGTCACTTTGCCCTCGCCCGAACCAGTTTCGCCAAGGACCACTGTTTTCTCCAAAAGGTACTCCAATCCATCCTCTGTCAAGAAAACACTGCCTGCTGGTATCTCTGTGCCCGCTTTTCCAGTAAATTCCATCTTTGCTGTCGCCTTCGTCCCTTTTTTCCTCGTCAAACCAAACTCTCCAGCCCGCTTGTCAATGTATTCCCCGCTGGTCTCGTCCACAAAAGCAATGGGAATCAATGCATTCATGCTCTGATAAAGTTCCCACACCTGATAAGCCACACCGCTCACCATTGTGTTCATATAACTTCCTTCTCTTGTATCTACCTCTGTAATTTCCTCTAACATCTGTCTTTTTAAGCTTTCTACTGTAATATTCTCAAACATGTTCTTCTCCTCCTATCAAAAGTTCTCCATAAATTGTTGTGACATTGCATGTAATCTGTAACTTGTCCTCTGAAAAATCCGTCTCAATATTGTTTACCGCCAAAATATAGGGATGAATCAAAAGACACTCTTCAATATACCGCTTCGCTTCCATCTGTTTGACCTGTTCGCTGTAGTCCCTCCCAATGAGGTTTTCCACATCGCACCCGTAATCCCATGTAAAAACTTTGTACCGCCTCCTGACAGTTTTCAGTGCGTTCCAAATCCACACCCGAATGGCGTCGTTTCCGGTGACCCATACTGGCTGCCCGTTTTTGTATACCGGCCGGTCTCCAATAAAGTCCCATTTCACTTCCCGCGCCAACGCCGGCGCTTTTTTCTTCTCCTCCTCAGCTCTTGGCTGAATCAAAGGAAACTTCTCTCTCATTTTTCATCTCTCCTTTTCTTTTTTATCAATTCCCTGTCTCATCCAATTTCGTGATACAGAGCAATTTTTCTCGCAATGGTTGCCGCAATCTCATCAATATCCGACTCGTTTCGTACATGAAATGTGTTTCCTGTCACCAAAACACTTGGATATCCGCCGCCTTGGCTGTACTGCCTATTTTGGCTTGCCGTCAGCACGCGCTCTCCCCAGTGCAGCGTTGCCTCGTACCCGTCATACGGCACAAAGTTCATCCCCACCGCCAGCGGGTCCTTTTCCGGGTCATTTATATGGAAAGACCGCTCTATCGTTTTCAGTCCATGGTCTTTCGTTGTAGAACTAACGCCTGGACGCAAAGTATCCATGTTTCCTGTTGTAAATTCTAAATTAAAATACTTTCGTGCAGCCTCATTCATCGATTGCTCCAGTCCAGGCTCAAATTTTAAGATTGCTTCTTTCATTCCCTCCGAAAGATTTTTCCCCATGTCGTATCCAGCCTGGTACATGGTGTCCTTTGACATGGCTTGAATGTCGTCGATCAATTGATTATTTTCTTCCGCGTCCAACTTCGCAATGTGAGTCTTGTAGTACGCATTTTGTGCCAAACTTTCCAGCGCCCTGTCCACTTCAACTAATTTTGCTGTTGCTGTGTCCAGCTCTTCCTCTGTCACAGAATCTTTGTTCGCATTGTATTGATCCCATATCGCCTTGTTTTCTTTGTATCTTGCCGCCAACACAGAAATCTGCTCCTGTGTTTCCATGTCATATTCCCTGTCCGATGTCCTCTCTAATCCAAAAACCATACTTTGAATATCTGTCTGGATATCCATCTTTGTGCTGTCCTTCCGCGCCTCATGAAACCCTGCGATCTGGCTCAATTCTCTTCTCTGCTTTCCAACAAGATCGGTATAGCTGGTTGCCATATCTTTAATACTCTCTTCCATTCCTTTGTTGTAGGCTCTTCCTTCCTCCAGCATAAAGCCCTCTTCTCGATAGGTTAAAATATCTCTCCATTGGCCGCCTCCGTCTATATTGTAGGCCATTTCGCTGCCATACCGCAGTTCCTGCATAGACTTGTTTCTAATTCCCTCATACTGGTCTGTCACATAATCGCTCATCGCCTTGTTTTGCGCATCTTTTTCTTGGTTTCCTGCCTGCATAATGCCTACAATTGCCCCAACGCCTGCCGCAATTAGACCTATCTGACCAGGTATCGCTCTACCTGTACTGAAGCCAAGTTTCGTTAATAAACCTTTATAGGAAGCATTGTCATAGATCATATCATGCACAAAAGGAACCAAAGTACCTGCCGTACCGCCATAGGTAAGGGCGCTGCCGACGACATCACCCGAGCCACCCCCTGACGATTCTCTTCCGTAGTGGAGTCCTCCATACTTCTCACCTAACATCTGATAGAATGCTTCCATCCCTTCGCCTGGTTTCCGCCATGGCTCAAACTCTCCATACTTCTCGTTTAGCATCTGATGGAATTGCTCCATTCTTTCTTGATGTGTTAAAACAATCTGGCTGTCGCCGATCTCTTTGATCCATTTCTGCATCTGTTCCATATCATCAAGTACCGCCTTCAGCCCTGATTGGTTTGTCTTTATGTACAATTCATGTTCGTTTAAATACTGTACACAGTCGACTGACTCCTTCAGCCCTTGATGAACCGATTTCGCAGTGTCTATGACACTATGAATTCCATTTTTTATATTTTCAAATCCTTTGATTGCTGCTGGTAATATAAATGGTGATACTACTTGTGATGGATTTGGTCTAGATATCCATCTTCTAAATTCCTTTTCTTTTTCCCATGACTCTAATATTCCTAACTTCATTCTGTTTCCTCCTTTTTTTCATAAAAAAAGAGCCCTCCGGCTCTTTCATCAAATATCATATTTTGTGTTATATTTATTTAAACTTCATCTTTTATGATTTTTCCATTCATTTTAAAAGATCATCATTAATCTTTTTAAAACTTTCCCATAAGCTTTCTTTCGGTTTTTCCTCTGCCTTTTTCTTCTCCTCTTCCCGTGGTTTCCCATCCAGTGGTGGCCCCTCTGTTATCTCTTCCTCTCCCCTCCTTTTTTTTATGATCACGTTTTCTAGTATTTTTATATCCTCTCCCTTGACAAGTAGCTCAACGTCACCACTCTCCTCTCTGGCCCATATCTTCACATTTTGATTTGCCATAAAACGGATTCTTCTTTTTGTTGCTCCTTCAATCTCTACCGTGTTCTCTCCTTCTGGTACATTTTTTAATTTCATTTTTTCGTACCAGCCCGACCAGCCTACCAGCTCTCCATTGAGATAGATGTTTGCACTATAACTGCCACCCCCACCACACATACCGCAATAAGCTTCACTTCCAGCAAAGTATATTGTTACTTTCATCCTTTTCTCTCCTCCTTTTTTTCTCAATATCACATTTCATGTTATTTTTATTTAAACTTCATCTTTTATGATTTTTCCATTCATTTTAAAAGATCATCATTAATCTTTTTAAAACTTTCCCATAAGCTTTCTTTTGGTTTTTCCTCTACCTTTTTCTTCTCCTCTTTCTCCGGTTTCCCATCTTCTAGAAGATGGTTTATAGTCTTTAATTTTATGGCTTCGATTTCCAATATTTTCACATCTTCCCCCCTGATCAGTGTTTGTATCTCACCATCATATTCTCTTGCCCATATTTTCACATTTTGGCTTGCTGTAAAGCGAATCTTTTTTCTCCACCAGCCTTCAATCTCTACTGTACTTTCTCCTTCTGGTACATGTTTCAGTTTCATTTTTCCATACCAATTAGACCACCCTACCAGTTCCCCATTGAGGTAAATATTTACAAACTTGCTGCTATTAATACAAAAACTTCCACCAAAGTATATCGTTACCTTCATCCTTCTTTCTCCTCCTTTTTTCCAATATCACATTTCATGCCATCCTCTTTACAATATATTCTTTCTCCGTCTCCCCTCTTTTTTCTTCTATTTTACCACTCCTATCCTCTCACCTCAACCACCTCCGTTCCAACGAAAAAAGCGCCTTTCAGCGCCTGGTTTCTTCCCTTTCTTCTATCACTTTTACATCTTTTCCTAACACCAATGTGTTAACAAAATTATCTGAAAATAGTCCTGGATTCCATCTCACCCAAATATGAACGTCTTGAGTCGATGTCAGACGGATATCTTTTTTTATAGCTTTACCCTCCAGAATGGTTATTGTGTTTTCCCCCTCTGGTACATCCTCAATCTCCACCTTATTGTATGCCCCAAGCCACCCCTTGATTTCTCCATTTAAATAAACATCTCTGTCAACATTGCTGCCTCCTGAAATATACCCCGTTGCAGCCTCCACGATTATTTTCATTTCCAATTCCTCCTTTTTTTCTTCTATTTTATCACTTCTTTTCCCTCATCACAATTCCTCATTTCAAAGTTCCTCCAATTCAGCCAAAATAATCATCTTCTCATCCTCCCCCATAGGCAGAAGTAAATACTTCTCTCCCTTTTTCAGCCCAATGCCCTTTGCCCGCATCAGCTCACCTTTCCCGCTTTTGTACTCAATCCCGCCTACATTCATCACCTGAATCGGGTCCTCTTCATCTTTCGTGCAGATGCCAAAACGAAAAAATACCGGCTGATCCTCTACCGCAAACTGCTTCACCATCTCGTTAATTTTTCTGTAAGGATTATCTTCCATCGTTTATTCCTCCCCCGCGTTTGATTCGCTCATAATTTCCTTAAAGTTTAGAGTCAGTTGGTTGGTGTAAATCCCATTGCTCCAAGTATGCACATCATTGTCAATATAAAAAAGCCCGTCAACCCCTGTCACCGGCTCATGTACAATCACCGAATTTCCTGTCACACACCTTGCGTCGCCAAAATTCGTCACCGTAATCTTTTGACTTACATCCCCGTCTTTCAACATCTGCTCCGCCGTCTTTACCGCATCGTCTCCTTGACTCACCGCACTTTGCAGCACGCCAAAAATATCAATGTTCTCCTGGTTTTTCAACGGCTTTTGTATCTGGTTGGCTCCCTGGTCGTAAATCACTACCTGATTAGTCATGTTCTCTGCACTTTCCGTCATGCTGGCGCTCTGTAAATTGTAGTCCCCTGTCAAAGTACACACCACATTCCTACTCCGTTCCACTACGCATAACTTCCCGTCGTCAAACCGTACCACATATTTTTTCCCCGTCTGTTCACTTGCCTTCGTGTAAAGTGTCTGAATCATATCTTTCAAACTTACACACAAAAACTTCCTGTTGAGCTTCACCCCTGTCTCAGCAATCTCCCCCGGCGTAAAACCGTAGTCGGCGCAAATCCGCCGCACCATAGCTTCCGGCGTCATGTTTTCCACCTTGTATGCTCCCTGGTTGCGGTTTAGCCGAATGCCGTCGTCAATAGCCGTAATGCTCACCAAACTCTCGCCTGCTTTTCGCGTCCTGGTAAAAATCTTGCCGCGAAACAATACCGCGCCGTCCAGAGATAAAACCACCTTCGCCCCCAGCGAACAGTCAATCATAGGAATCGCCCTGTCCACACTGTTGGTCAGTAGCCCAAACTCCAACACTCTGGAAATCGACTGGTAATCCCCGCTGATACTGATCTGGTCCGCAAACGTCGTCGCGTCAAAAACTCCTGCGTCTGTCTCCACTGTCAATTGAATCATCTCTTTTTCCCTCCTTTATGAAAGCATCGTCCTGTCCGGCAGATGCAGTGTCTTTCCCACTGGAATCAAATGTGGGTTTGGAATATCGTTGTATGCCGCCACTTTCCCGTAAAGACTAGGGTCCCCATAAAACTTCCGGCAGATACCGCTTAACGTATCCCCCGCGCTGATGGTATAACTTCTTTCCTCCTTCGTCTCCTGTGGCTGGGGCCGTGGGTTGTTCCCTGTCTGTTTTTGTTCCTCTCCTCCTGCCGAAAGCCTCCGATACTGTGATACCCCAATGGTGGCGTAAACGTCGTGGGTGCCGTCCCGCTCTGTAAAGTTGATTTTGTTGATAAAACAAGTGGTGTTGATATTGGTATCCGCCCCAATCATAAACCGTAAAATCTTCCCCTCATCGCACCAGTCCTCAAACTTTCTTACATAGTAATAAGGGTCAATCACCGCCCCTTCGTTTACAAAAGAATACCGCTGTGCCGGAAACATACATTCCAACTGTAACTCCATCATGTATCGCTTCCCCGGCACATTCACCTGTCCTAGCTCCGTCAAATTTAACTTCTCGCTGTTAATACCATGGTCGATCACATAGTTCTCCGGCGTCACCGGCAACGTCAACTCTTCCCCCTTTTCCTCATCCAAAAAAATAAAATACCTTCTGTTGTCTGCCATACCAAATTCCTCCTTTTTTTCATTAAAAAAAACGTCTTTTCTCCAAAAAAAGAACGTCTTTCTACCTATTTAATAGCAATATTTTTTGTATCCTTTAAACTCCTCTTTTTCCAAATCTCATCCAATTTCGTGATACAGCGAAATCTTCCGCGCAATCTCCATCGCTACCTTGTCCACGTCCGCTTCCTCTCTGATGTAAAACGTTCCGCTGATGTTGATGTTCGGCGCCAGGTTTTGGCTGTACTGCCTGTTCTCGCTTGCCGTCAGCACCCGCTCTCCCCAGTGCAGCGTAGCCGCATACCCGTCATACGGCACAAAGTTCATCCCAAACGCTTTCGGATTTTTGCCATAGTCCGGCTCATACAGATCAAATTTTCCCTTTCGCAGCTCATATTCCACAGCGTCCATCCCAGGGTCGCTCCCCGTCAGCGTGTTGTATCCCACGCCATGAATTCTGCGGGAAATCTCATCCGCCTTTTCAAGCATACTGCTCTCACATTGAATCAGCGCTTCATCTAGCCCCTCGTTTAAGTTTTCTCCCAAAGAATACCCTGCATCATAAAAACTGTTGCGGGATGCCCCTTGGATGCCGTCGATCATCCGATTGTAGGTTTCCGTTTCCTTCTTCCCCACATCAGATTTGGTATAGGCGTTTTGAATCACCGTACCTATTTGGGATTCAACAAACCTTAACTGAGATGACGCCTCCAACAAATCCTCCTCCGATACAGATTTTGGGTCAAGCTCATACTTTTCGATCACAGGAGAGTAGGTTTCAACAAGAGACGCTAAATATGAAATCATGTCTCTCGTTTCCTTATCATAAGTTATACTGCCGTCTCCCCCTTCTCCCATCACTTTCTTCTGAATATCTATCGCCATATCCAATTTTTTCCCGTCTAAAATTCCCTCGTAAATACCGCCGCCTATGGATAAAATCTCCATCTTTCTTCTCAGAGAATCGTTGTACGCCTTCACAAAGGCGCTTTCATATCCTTTTATCGTTCTGTTGTAAGCGTCTCCCTGAGTGATGGTAAGTTCCCTGTCATTTCTTCCCATCAGCTCTCTCCAGTACCCAGTTTCTTTGTTCTGTGCCGCGTTGCTTCCCCAATTCAGCCTCTCAGAAAAATTCTCTACTGTATTTTCAAACTGGTCGTTGACATAGTCCTGAAAGCCACCTTCTTTTCCCGCGCCGCTTTGCCTGGCCGCGCCTAACAGCGTAAAGCCAACTGTCACCGGCAGCAAAAATTTCGGCTGCATTATAAGGCTACCAATTCCTTTTTCAATGCCAAATGCCGCACCCGCTCCTGTCAGCAAGGTCATGGCCGTGCCTCCGTAGGTCATCCCCCCGTTAATCATCGCCTCCTTGGTGTCGTCTCCTCGGCCGTAAATGCTGACGCCATTGCCAATTTGCCCGCGGATGGAAAATCCTTCCCCCTGATAAACATCAAAACTTTTTTTCACCTCTGACTCGTAGAATATCTCTTCCTCGCCACGTAAAAACCTCATCGCAGGAGATGTTTCTTCATTCAGCTCTTTCCATAGCTCACCGCAGCTTTTCGATAACTCATACAGAGAACTAGACATCCGTTTGAGCGCTGACTTCATACTGCTCTCATCCTCTTCATCCTGCACACATTCCCTTAAACTTTTTTCCATTTGTTTTCCTCCTTCTCCAATAAAAAAAGCGCCTTTCAGCGCATTTTCTCTTCCTTTTCTTCTATCACTTTCACATCTTTTCCTAACACCAATGTGTCAATATAATTTTTTTTAAATAGGTTCAGTTCCTGATTCTCTCTTACCCAAATATGAACGTCTTGGGTCGATATCAGCCGAATTTCTTTTTTTCGGGTTTCACACACTGTAATAGTTATTGTGTTTTCTCCCTCTGGTACATCCTCAATCTCCATTTTGCCAAAAATGCTCAGCCACCCTTTGATTTCTTCATTTAAATAAACATCCATGACAAAATTAATTCCTCCATTTATAATAGTCCCTGTTGCCGCTTCCACCGTTATCTTCATTCCCAATTCCTCCTTTTTTCTATTTTACTACTTCCTTCCACTCATTACAATCATCCCCTTTCCAATAAAAAAAGCGCCTTTCAGCGCTCTTCTGTATCTTTCTCTTCTATCACTGT
>JAGZLR010000039.1 GCA_018364635.1 Clostridiales bacterium
GTAGAAACATCAATATTCATAATTCGTCCCCACATATGGGAATCATCTGTATACTGTTGCCCTAATAACGCACATCCATACTTTTTTCCATCTACTTCAATGATACTGCCATTGGCTTTATTAGGAAAAATAAGCTGTGCAAGTACTGTCACAACGCCTGTATAAAAGACACCACAAAGTATAGTAAATATTATAAATATTACAAAAGCTTTCGGAAATACAGCCTTGATATCTTTCATTATTTTTTCCTCCAATCTAGTGTAAAACCTACATTATCAATATTTTAAAATTATACCAACCCCAATAGAACCAATAAAAGATCAATCAGTTTGACAAAAATAAATGGTGCTACAAGACCACCTACCCCATAGATCAAAAGGTTGCGAGAAAGTAACTTTCCAGCAGGTACTTCACGGTATTTCACACCTTTAAGCGCCAGTGGAATCAGTGCGATAATAATCAATGCATTATAGATAATAGCAGACAGAACAGCACTTTGTGGCGAATGAAGCCTCATAATGTTAAGCTGAGACAATCCAGGATATAACCCTATAAACAATGCTGGAATAATAGCAAAATATTTTGCAACATCATTTGCAATAGAAAAAGTAGTTAAACTTCCTCTCGTCATCAAAAGCTGCTTTCCAATACGAACAATATCAATCAATTTTGTAGGTGAAGAATCCAAATCCACCATATTACCAGCTTCTTTGGCTGCCTGTGTCCCAGTATTCATTGCAACTGCCACATCTGCTTGGGCAAGAGCTGGCGCATCATTCGTGCCATCTCCTGTCATTGCAACCAAATGGCCCTTCGCCTGAAAATTACGGATCATTTCCAATTTTCCCTCTGGTGTTGCCTCCGCAAGAAAATCGTCTACACCGGCCTCAGCCGCAATTGCCGCTGCCGTCATAGGATTATCACCAGTAATCATAATAGTCTTAATTCCCATTTTTCGAAGATCAGCAAATTTTTCCTGTACCCCTTGTTTGATAATATCTTTTAAATGAATGACTCCAAGAATTTTATGATTTTTGGCAACAACAAGCGGTGTTCCTCCCTGCTTTGCAATACTTTGTACAATACGATCACATTCTTCTGAATAGATACCTCCCGCTTGGGTAACATACTGCTGCATCGCTTCTGCCGCCCCTTTGCGAATTTCATTTCCATCATAATCTACGCCACTCATTCGTGTTTTTGCTGTAAAAGGTACAAAAGTCATCTTTTTGTCTGCCAAACTTCTGCCTCGAATTCCAAATTTCTCTTTTGCTAAAATCACTACACTGCGCCCCTCCGGCGTTTCATCTGCAAGAGAGGAAAGCTGAGCTGCATCCGCCAACATCTGCTCTGTCGCACCATCTACTGGAATAAAAGCATGCGCCTGACGATTGCCAAGAGTTATTGTACCTGTCTTATCCAACATTAAAATATCTACATCGCCAGCCGCCTCTATCGCACGACCACTCATGGCCAATACATTTGCTTGATTTAGTCTACTCATGCCAGCAATACCTATTGCTGAAAGCAAGGCACCAATGGTAGTTGGAGCAAGACAAACAAGCAAAGCAACCAATGTTGTTATGGATGTTGGATTATCAATGCCCGCCAGTTTTGCTGAAAAAACTGAATAAGTATAAAGAGACATGGTCACAAGAATAAAAATAATGGAAAGAGCTACAAGAAAAATTTGTAGGGCAATTTCATTAGGTGTTTTTTTTCGTGCTGCTCCCTCAACCATAGTAATCATTTTATCAAGAAAGCTCTCACCAGCTTCGTTTGTAATCTGAACAACAATCCAGTCAGAAAGTACAGTGGTGCCACCAGTAACTGCACTTCTATCCCCTCCTGCTTCACGGATAACAGGAGCCGATTCCCCTGTAATAGCACTTTCATCAACAGAAGCAGCTCCTTCCACCACTTCGCCATCCCCTGGAATTTGTTCACCAGCATGGACAAGCACAAAATCGCCTTTTTTTAATGTAGAAGAAGAAACAGATATAGCTTGATCTTTTTTCTCTTTTGATGGAATTTTGTGTGCCTCAACATCTTTTTTGGCAGCACGCAGAGAATCTGCTTGGGCTTTTCCTCTTCCTTCTGCAATGGCTTCTGCAAAATTTGCAAATAGTACAGTAAACCATAAGATCACTGCAATAGTAAAAGTATATCCACTGGACGCATCTTTCAAACCGAACAACGACGCAATCCACAGAACAGTTGTAAGAACTGCTGATATGTATACTAAAAGCATAACAGGGTTTTGTACCTGTATTTTAGGATTTAATTTTATAAATGAATCTTGAATGGCTCTGCCGAGCATCTTTTTATCGGCAAAAGCACTTTTTCTTTTCGACGCCATCACAGTGCCTCCTTATACAATTTGACTAAAAAACTCTGCAAGTGGTCCAAGAGATAATGCAGGGAAAAAGCTCAGCGCACCTACAAGCAAAACAATAAAAATTAACAAAAATACAAACATTACATTTGTAGTTGACAGAGTCCCTGCAGTCGTTGCAATTTTCTTTTTTTCTGCAAGGCTTCCAGCAATCGCTAATGTTCCCACAATTGGTAAAAACCGTGCAAAAAGCATAACCAGACCAAGAGAAACATTCATAAATACCGTATTTGCATTAAAACCTGCAAATGCAGATCCATTGTTTCCTCCACAAGAAGAATAACTGTACAGAAGCTCCGAGAAACCATGTGCCCCACTATTATTTAAGCTATCTGCAACACTTGGTATAACTGCTGCAATACCACTGCCTACCAAAATTGCAATCGGTGTTGCAAGACAAACAAGCACAGACCATTTCATCTCATATGGCTCAATTTTCTTGCCTAAAAACTCAGGAGTTCTACCTACCATAAGCCCTGCAATAAACACAGTTAAAATAGCAAAAGCAAGCATACCATAAAGTCCACAACCAACACCGCCAAAAATAACTTCTCCAAGCTGCATCTGAAGCATCGTCACCATGCCGCCAAGAGGTGTATAGCTATCATGCATAGAATTAACAGAACCGCTAGAAGCTGCTGTAGTAAATGCGGCCCAAGTCGATGATGTTGCAATACCAAAACGAGTTTCTTTTCCCTCCATATTACCACCGGCCTGTTCGGTCGTAGAAATATCAACCAAGCCATTTTGTGCAAGCTGTGGAGTTGCAAGTTGCTCGCTGACAGCAATAGAAGCAAGGGCTAATACTAAACATAGAAACATTGCCATAAAAATTGCAATACCTTGCTTTTTGTTTTTTACCGCCTGCCCAAAAGTAAAGCAGAGTGCTACTGGGATCAACAATATAGAAATCATCTCAATAAAATTTGTAAAAGCGTTAGGATTTTCTAGTGGATGAGCAGAATTTACGCCCATATATCCACCACCGTTAGTACCCGTTTGTTTGATTGCCACTTGGCTGGCCGCAGGTCCCATTGGAACAAACTGTTCTGTAACAATAGTAGCATCTTCCTCCACCTTGCCATCAATCATTACTAAGCCTTTATCAAAATCAATCTCTGCATTTTCAATAATCTCGCCATCTGCGCTTACGGCAATTGGCTCTACAAGGGCTACAGTTTCAGCCCCCTTCAAATTTTGTATTACACCTCCTCCAACTAAGAGCATAGCAAAAACAAGATTTAATGGTATTAAAATATGAATAACAATTCTAGTCATGTCTACCCAAAAGCTTCCTAAACCGTTGGATTTTACTTTTATAAAACCTCGAATCAAGGCAAACAAAACTGCAATACCAGTAGCAGCAGATACAAAATTTTGAACAGTAAGTCCAACTGCCTGTGTTAAATAACTTAACACAGCTTCACCAGTATATGCCTGCCAATTTGTGTTTGTAATAAAACTAGCTGCTGTGTTAAAAGATAAATCCCATGTTACTCCAGGCATTTTCTGCGGATTTCCAGGCAGAACCCCTTGAAAAAGTTGCAAAAGAAACAAAAAAACTAACCCAATACCCGAAAAAATCAAAACTGAAATTGCATACTTTTTCCAGTTCATCTGTTCTTCTTTTTCAATCCTCATCACTTTATATACTGCATTTTCGCACGGCATGAGAATTTTTGAAAGAAATGTTTTTTCGCCGTTCATAACTTTTTTAATATATGTTCCAAGAGGAATTGCTAGTATGACTAGAACAGCAAGATAAGATATGTATTGAATCACCGCACTCATTTTTGTGAGTCTCCTTTCATGAGAATATAAACATAGTAAATCAGAAGTGCAACAGCACAAAGACCAATCAGTCCAATTAAAAAACTCATATGCTTTCCTCCTTTGTTTTGAAATTCTAACACTGTCGCAATTAAAACGGGATTAACAACTATACTTATCAGATTAAGACTGTACAAAGTTTTTTATAACCATCCAAAAATTAATGCAAGTGGCAGAACAATCATTGTAGTACATACAGAAACCACAGCCAAAAGGATTATTGGCAGTACAAGAAACATTACAAAAAAAGCAAAATATGGGTGATGAAAAACTAGTTTCTCTGCTTTTCGGTCAAAACAATGTTCACACTTATGGATAGACTGCATAAAAACTGTCATAGATCATTCCTCCTTCTTATACCTATGGTATCACTGAAAAAATTAAAATAGGGAAAGGACATGACGATATAAAATTAAAATAAAATAAGGAGGAAAGCTTTACCAACAGAGCCCTCCTCCTCACAGAAGTTTCAGTTCTTGTATCTATACGATTTTTACTTATATCTCAAAAATAAAAAATTCTATCCTAGATTTAAGTATTAAAAAAACACTTCTCTATTCAATAAACAGAGAAGTGTTCGAACAATCATAATATATAACTTATTATCCTCATGATATTAAAAATCAGCTTAATTTTTCCATTACATTGCGTCAACCTTAGCCATATGGCTGACTAAATCAACGACACGATTAGAATATCCCCACTCATTATCGTACCAGCTGACCAGTTTGACAAAATTATCATTTAAAGCGATACCAGCCTTTGCATCAAAGATAGAAGAATTACTGTTTCCTAAGAAATCTGTGGAAACTAGTTCCTCATCTGTGTATCCTAAAATACCTTTTAATTCATTTTCACTTGCTTTTTTAACAACTGCTTTAATTTCTTCATAAGTTGCAGCCTTTTCTAGACGGCATGTAAGATCAACGACTGACACATCGATTGTAGGCACACGAAAACTCATACCAGTCAATTTTCCGTTCATTTCAGGAATTACTTTTCCGACTGCTTTTGCTGCACCTGTAGAAGAAGGAATAATATTTGCTGCTGCAGCTCTTCCGCCTCTCCAATCCTTTTTAGATGGCCCATCTACTGTTTTTTGTGTCGCAGTAGTAGAGTGCACTGTAGTCATCAAACCTTCTACAATACCAAAATTATCATGAATTACTTTGGTCAAAGGTGCCAAACAATTTGTTGTACAAGACGCATTAGATACAATCGTCATATCCTTTGTATACTTGTCTTCATTTACACCCATAACAAACATTGGTGCATCTTCGGATGGAGCTGATACAACAACCTTCTTCGCTCCGCCTTTTAAATGCGCAGAAGCTTTTTCAATGGATTTAAAGATTCCAGTAGATTCTACAATATATTCTGCACCTGTTTCAGACCATGGAATCTCCTCCGGATTTTTAAAATTATATACCTTAATTACCTTCCCATTGACAATTAATTCATCATCTTTAGCTCTTAATTCCCCTTGAAAAATCCCATGCGCAGAGTCATATTTCATCATATAAACCATGTACTCAGGATCAACAAAAGGATCATTTACAGCTACTACCTGAACATCGTCTCTTGTCAAGGATGCGCGCAATACCAGTCTACCAATACGTCCAAAACCATTGATACCCATTTTAACCATAGAAATCATCCTTCCTCTATAACTTTTCTTTGATTTCGTTTTTCCTACATAGATGTACTTATTATAACATAACTGTCATAAAAATCAAACAAAAGTTATGGGTTTTATTTGTCAATTAATACTCATTTCTAGTCAATTCTATTATAGAAACTGATAGTAATGCAATAGAAATTGCTATTGAAACCGCACTAAGTACTACTCTTGTCACTTTCATAATCTATCCTCCTGCTCCTATGTGATTATTTTGATATTTTATTCTTAATGATTGAAAACACAATCAAATTTTTGTCCACTTAAAAAAATACCCTTTCATTCATTTGCGTATCTTTAATTTAACATATATACAAATCGTTTTCAATAGATACTTTTCAGTAGCGATTGCAAAAATATAATCTTACATCTATTCTTCCCACAGAAGAAAATCTCATACAAAAAGCCCACGGTCAAAATTTCCGTGGGCTTAAATATTTTATTCACATTCTTTTTGCAGACGAAACAGGAAAATCTACATTGAAAAACTATATTTATATGACATCATACTTACTATTTCCAGACAGCAGAAATTTCTTTATCAAAGGAAGTACTGTACTCCAGACTCAAAAATCTTTTGATCTTTCTGACCTGGTACATTTTTATATACCATAGAACCAATACGCTCTGAATGTGCCATTTTTCCAAAAACGCGGCCATCAGGGCTTGTGATTCCTTCAATTGCCATCATCGAGCCGTTTGGATTAAATGGTATTTCGTTAGTCGCTTGTCCCTGGAAATTGACATATTGCGTAGCTATCTGGCCATTATCAGCAAGAGACTCCAACACTTCTTTTGGTGCAACAAACCGTCCCTCTCCATGGCTAACAGGTACTGTATGAATATCCCCAGGCTCTACCCCCCAAAGCCATGGACTCTTATTGGAAACAATTTTTGTATTAACCAGACAAGATACGTGACGGCCAATCGTATTGAAAGTCAACGTCGGATCTTGTGGATGAATCGTACGTATTTCACCATATGGCACTAAGCCTAATTTAATTAAGGCCTGAAAACCATTACAAATTCCAAGCATTAAACCATCCCTATTATGCAATAAATCTTCCACGGCTTCTTTGATATATGGATTACGGAAAACTGCTGCAATAAACTTGCCTGAACCATCTGGTTCATCTCCAGCACTGAATCCACCTGGAAGCATTACAATCTGAGAAGCCTTGATTGCTTCTGCCATTTTTTTGATGGTTTCCTCCAATGTTTTTGCTGACATATTGTTTATTACAAGAGTATTTGCCTGACCTCCTGCTCGTTCAAATGCCCGTGCAGTATCATATTCACAGTTTGTTCCAGGAAATACTGGCAGAAATACTCGTGGTTTTGCCACAGATACTTTCGATCTAAGTTTCTGTTCCTGATGATACTCTGCAACCTTAATTTCTAGCTCATTCTTTGTTTGCGTTTTTGTAGGGAACACTTTTTCTAAAGGTTCTTGCCATAAATCAGCAAGCTCTGTTATAGAAAGAACAGTCTCTCCAATCGTAATCGCTGGTTCTTCTGTAGTCTTACCCAATTCTACAACGTCGATACCTTTAAAATCAATAATTTTTGCATTGGATAATTCCAAAACAAAAGCACCATAATCCTTTTTAAACAGCATAACAGGATCAATATCATTCCAAAGGGAAATACCAATCTGATTACCAAACGTCATTTTGCTGATAGCTGCTGCAATACCACCTGTTTTCACAACAGAAGCCGAGACACAAATTCCTTTTCGTATCAGTTCTGTTACAAGAGCAAACATTCTTTTCACATAATCGTAATCTGGCAGATCATATTTATCCCTTTTTACTGGTAAATAAACTACAAGGCTACCAGTATTTTTAAATTCTGGAGATGTAATATACTCTGCTTGATCTGTCTCTACTGCAAAAGAAACCAATGTCGGAGGCACTGTTAAATTCACAAAGGTTCCGCTCATAGAATCCTTGCCACCAATTGCTGCAGTTCCCATCTCCATCTGTGCCTGGAATGCTCCGGCCAAAGCTGCAAATGGTTTTCCCCACTTTTCGCTATCATTTCCAAGCTTTTCAAAGTACTCTTGGAATGTCAATCGCGCTCTCTCAAAATTACCTCCTGCTGCCACCAATTTTGCCAATGATTCAATTACTGCATACACAGCACCATGGAACGGGCTCCACTTTGATATATTTGCCTCATAACCATAGCTCATAATTGTTGCCTTTGTCGTTTCCCCTTTCAGTAGAGGAATCTTTGCAGCCATAGCTTCTGCTGGAGTTAATTGAGTCTTTCCACCAAATGGCATTAGTACAGTATTTGCACCAATTGTAGAATCAAATCTTTCCACAAGACCTTTGTTTCCTGCCACATTTAGATCTGTCAAATTTTCCTTCCAAGCCGTTTCTAGATCTTCTTTGATTTTTTCTTCTTCAACAAATGGCACATGGAAAAATCCTGCCTTCTCTGGAAGCTTCACTTTCACACTAGTTACTTGAGTTACACCATTAGTATCTAAAAATTCTCTAGAAATATCAACAACAGGTGTTCCTCTCCAAGTCATAAAAAGACGTTTTTTCTCTGTAACAACAGCAACTGCTGTCGCCTCTAAATTCTCCTCATTTGCATAAGCAATAAACTTGTCTACATTTTCCTCTGCTACAACAACAGCCATTCTTTCCTGAGACTCAGATATTGCAAGCTCTGTGCCATCTAGTCCCTCATACTTTTTCGGAACCTTATCTAAATTGATTTGGAGGCCATCAGCTAACTCCCCAATGGCCACAGAAACACCACCGGCACCAAAGTCATTACAACGCTTGATCATCCGACTAACATCACTATTTCTAAATAACCTTTGGAGCTTTCGTTCTGTTGGTGCATTACCTTTTTGTACCTCTGCGCCACAATCATGAATTGATTCTACAGTATGCTCTTTGGAAGAACCTGTAGCGCCACCACAGCCATCGCGCCCTGTACGTCCACCAACAAGAATGATAATATCTCCAGGCTGAGGTACCTCACGTACTACATTTTCTTTTTTTGCTGCTGCAATGACAGCGCCAATCTCCATTCTCTTGGCCACAAAGCCTTCATCATAGATTTCACTTACCTGTCCTGTAGCAAGTCCAATTTGATTTCCATAAGAAGAATAGCCTCTTGCTGCTTCTGTTGTGATCTTTCTTTGTGGAAGTTTGCCTTCTATCGTATCACTTACCTTTGTTCTAGGATCTCCAGAACCTGTCACACGCATAGCCTGGTAAACATAGGCCCTTCCTGACAGCGGATCACGGATAGCCCCACCCAAACATGTAGCGGCTCCACCAAATGGTTCAATCTCTGTTGGATGATTATGCGTCTCATTTTTAAACATAATCAGCCATTCCTCTTCTTTCCCATCGACATCTATTTTTTCAACGACAGAGCAGGCGTTGATCTCCTCAGACTGGTCTAGATTGTCCAAAATCCCCTTCTTTTTCAGTGCTTTCATACCCAACACTGCCATATCCATTAAGCAAATATTTTTTTCCCTATCGCCGTAAACTTCTTTTCTCTGTTCAAGATATAACTGATAAGCCTGTTCTACAGCGTCTTTATAAACACTGTCGCAGATCTCAACCTTTTCAATTTTTGTCTGGAACGTTGTATGACGGCAATGATCAGACCAATAGGTATCAATGACTCGAATCTCAGTCATCGTAGGATTTCTTTTTTCCGTGTCACGGAAATATTCCTGACAGAAAATCAAGTCGTCTAAACTCATGGCCGTCCCCATATCATCATGAAACTTCTGCATTTCTTCCTTTGACATGGATGTAAAATGTTCAATAACTTTTACATCCTCGGGAACTGTCGTTTTCATCAATAGACTTTCAGGCTTTTTCAAATCTGCCAGCCGACTATCTACAGGATTTAAGACGTAAGATTCTATTTTCTTTACATCTTCCATCGTCAGAGATCCACGAAGAGCATATACTTTTGCAACTGCAATTGTAGGTTTTTCAGCCTGAGATATAATTTGCACACACTGCATAGCAGAATCAGCCCTCTGATCATACTGTCCAGGCAAATATTCTACGGCAAACACCTTTTCATCTTCTGCCTGTGGCATTTGTTCCTCATAAACATTGTCCACAGGCGGCTCGGAAAAAATTGTATTCTTAGCGATTTCATAGTCTGCATCTGAAATAGACTCTACATCATAGCGTACCAGAACTCTCACTTGTTCCAGTTGTGTTAACCCTAAATTTTCTCTAATGTCTGAAAGAAGATTCTGTGCTTCAATGTCGCATCCCGCTTTTTTCTCTACATAAAGGCGTTTGATTGACTCCATTTAAAAACATTCCTTCCTAAAATAAATATATAATTTATATCAACAACAACTTTTAAATATGCTCTATTTTATCATGATCGAATCCAGATGTAAAATAAAACGCGTAATTTTGTCACATTTATTTTTTTTATAGCGAATTATTATAACATACTGTAAAGCAGTAAAAGAAAAAACAATAGAAAACTTCTGTTGTTTATGCTAAAATATCAAGAAACAACAGTGGTTAAGAAAATTTCTATCGTTGGAGAAGAATATGTTAAAAATTAAAAATTATTTTACGTCATTTTTAGGATTCAGCATCAGTCTACTGATAATTGCTGGAATCATCTCTGTTTTGGCAATCTTTGGTGGATTTATTATGCATATGTTTGGATTTCAGTATCGATCTATCGGACAACTCCTTCTTTTCTTTCTATTTGTTGCTGTAATAGGATTTCCTATGGAAATATTTGCAAAAGCATTCCCTAAAGCACTTTTATCCCTCGATCTTCTTTCCATACAACATGCAAAAACTTTGTTTGCGTTATTAGATACGCTTTCCACCATGATTGCAATGACGATTGTGGACTATTTTATGGACAGCGTTTCAACAACCTTCCTTTCTGTAGTAATCATAGGATTTCTTATGGCAATCATTAGCATAAAAGATATAAAAAATTTTAATTAAGAAAGGTGACAAATATGTTTTTCCTCATTGGCATTACGAACGGTCTAAAAAAACTCAATTTCTCTCAGAATACTCTCTGTCCTTCTTGTGGTAGAATGGGTCAAATGGAAGTCTATATGACTTATCTGTGTCTCAGCCTTTTTTTCATTCCTATTATCAAATGGGGGCGACATTACTATGCACAAAGTTCCTGCTGTGGACAGCGATTTCAGTTAAGTGATGAACTAGGTAAAAAGATCTCTCGTGGGGAAAGTGTAATTTTATCTGATCTCGATTTATCAGAACAACTAGGCGGCTGTATGCATGAATGTTCAAACTGTGGTACACAAGTAGGAAGTGACTATCTATACTGTCCGAAATGTGGTCAAAAATTAAAATAATCATAACCACTCATTGGACGAGTGACTCTCATTTAGATCAGGCCTCTTTGCTTTTGACTCATTTCCTGCCTCTTTAAAGGATAATCTAACTACCGATCACTCCTAAAAGAGGCTTTATATTCTTTTATGCTTAAGTCACCTATTATGAAATCCGTTTTTTTCTTGCTCTTAAATATACTTTCTGATGATATTTTTATTGAACAGCCCTACTATACCCACATAAATATTCTTCTGCCCAAAATGACATTCCTAGATCTATTAAGATAAAGAAACAAAAGAAGTGTAAAAAATTTTACCTCTCCTATCTGGTAAGAACACTAGACAAGGCGGGCATTAGTCAGGCAGTTCTACCTTGCAGACAAAAGAATAATTGATTTCGATTTCTTGTCTTTGTAATTTTCCGCAGAGTTTCCCATCAAGGACAACTCTCCTATGGATAACACTCTTCTTCCACAGGCTCCCCGCAGCAGAGAGGGGGTAAGTTTTTTACCAAATAACAGAGATTATAGCACATAGGACGGCTATCTATATTAGCATTTTCACCTCTTTATAGCCAGTAATAGTGATAGACGTTTTCTTCTTTTAAGGCTTGTCGTTTAATAATGTCCAACGCCAAAATGTCAAAATCTCTTGACATTTTACTTCTATATCTGATATCATCAAAATGTAAAAAGTATTTGACATTTTCACTTTGAGCAATCACGAAAGGAGCGAAGTACTATGCCAGTAGGAGCCATGATTTTTTTAGGAATTGTTCTTGTGGTATTTACCGCATTAGACATTATTATGTTGGCATCTCTTTCAGCGCCTGGAGACGAACGCAATCAAACCATCGTGTGGAAGGCCAGTTCTTTCACTCTACTAGCGACCACTGGTGGAATGGTTTTGGATGTCATAGAAAATTATATAAGATCACAGCCCATGACCGCTAATCCTTTCATTCAACTGGAAGTTGCCGCTATTGTTTATTTTGTATCCCTCATGTTTTTCAAAAGAAAGCATGGTGGTTGATATGGAAAACATAATCCGAAATAAACGAAAGGAATTAGGCTTATCACAAGAAGAGCTAGCAAAAAAATGTGGCGTTTCTCGTCAAACAGTCAATGCAATAGAAAATAACAAGTATGACCCGACACTTGCTTTAGCATTTTGCCTTGCCAAAAAATTGCAAGTAACTGTTGACGAATTGTTCATACCATCATAACCTCTTATTGATTAGCGGTCGTGCTCTCCAGCATATGACCGCTTTTCCATGTCATCACTTATATGCGAAACGTAGTGCATGTTCAGCAGCCATTTCTGCTTCCAGCACTTTCATCATCTTGTCAGCAGCGGTGGGCAGTGGTATCTTCTTTGAAATAGCCGGAAGACACAAGACGCAGGTCATGCAGCCTATATACCAAAGGAAGTGTGTCTATTCGTATAAATTTAACCCAAATGTGGTCCATACTCAACTCGTAAATAATATATTTCGTAAAGTATCTGTAACCACTATTTAAAAGCAGTACCAAACAAAAGAGAGGCATACCTCTACCAAATAAATCTTAAAGTCTAAACAGGTCATTGTAAGCTACCACAGAAAAACTAAAAGCGGAACTGTGATGCTTTTATAAATCCGTCAGCATCTGCCAGCCACTGTAGAGTAACCTCGTATTCACAGACCCTTCCAACATTCTTTGCCAATCTTGCAAGTAAACTTTTTATTTTCCCTTGACTGCTGAGAAAGAATGGACTTCCAAATCACTGAGATCTTAAGAAACACACTAAATTAGGGTGTTTTCCCAAGTCACACTCATAGGCACCAAAAATGGCAGACAGGGCTTTTTGCAAAGCAGGAACGTTATGGGGTTCCGTCAACATCAACACAAATTCTGACACATCACCAGAGACATCATACATCTGTATGTTTCAAGATAATGTTAGGAATGAAATAATCCCCTTATTTCTCTAAGCTAAATTCTGAGACATTACAATCCCCTTCATTCAATCATTTTTGTTGCCTTTATTGTATTTTAAACTTGAGCAAAAGGAAAGGATCTCTGACATAGTCTGCTCTTGAAACATCAACTATTCACTGATAACTCCCCGAATCCCTTTCAATTTTACCGCAAATGCCTTCTGGAACAGTTTTAGAGAGATAAACTTAGCTGACCCAATAATACAAAAAGGACGGTTCTTTACCGTCCTTTTTTAACATGCTAACCTTTACTGCACAGTAATAGTATTTGTATTTGGGTCAAAAGAAATTCTGTTTTCACTAATACCAAAAGCAAAACATAAATCTTTCAACGTAATAGAAGCTTTTCCGTCAATCAGCTCTGCTGGCTGATCCAAATAAACTTCTACTCCATCAACAATCATTAAATCGCTTCCTATCTGAATTTGAGCCATACGGCTTCCCATCTGAATTGTCACTTTCTGTGTTTCATCATCCCATATAATTTGGCTTTTAGGAGCAAATGCCTGCGTCACATCTCTTACAGGTACCATCGTATCCACAGCCTCCTCCAAAGAAACAATACCTGCCACCTCTGGCACAATAATAACTGGTTGGTCTGGATGCAAGGAAGAATCACTCAAATGTTTATCATCAGGTACTGATACCATAACAAAATTTTTTAATAATGTCATACTTTCTACCGAAAATTTGTCTTCTGTATCCCCATATACCTCACCATAAATATTGTTTTTAAAAGTATCATCTTCTTTTGTAATCACCTTAAGCTGATAATTCCCTTCAGGAAGAGCTTCACTATTAAACAATCTTAAATTAGAAAGGCGGATCTCTGAAGGCTCTGAGCTGTCTTTTTCTATGGCAATTGATATAATGTCATCTTGAACTTCCACTTTTCCTAATCGCACATCTCCAGCAATTACTTCCGCTTTCAGGTCTTCTTCAAAAGTTAAATATTCACCCTGCAAGTAGAGAACTTTGTCCTCCATAAGCGCTCCAGCCAAACCTTCTTTTATAACAATATCTCCAATTAATGCCCCCCGAGTACCTATGGTGACAACATTTGGGTCCGTTACAATTTGGACTGCCGCACTTGCACCAAAAACAGCTATAGATGTCAATGCAACAGAACACATAATAGTCATCATAGCAACAATTTTTTTAAGCATATGGATACCTCTCTTTCTTTTTCTTCCATTCTACTGTTATCATTGGATGAATGCAAGAGGTAAAAGTTAGTAAATAACAATATTAGGCTGTTTTCTTTGAACAGTCCTTTGATATTTTATTTCCGGCCACCCTATCAACAGAGCTGTAACAACTGATTCCTCATCTTTCAACTTCAGATATTCCTTAAGATCATTACTAGCCATAGCAGTAAATCCACTATATAATGCTCCTAATCCCATACTAGCTGCCATCAATTCCATATTTCCTGATGCAATTCCTCCATGGAGTATAGAAGGTGAAATCGTCAATACTATCTTAGGCGCATGATAAAACAATGTATCCTCCTGTGGAGATTTTTTATAGCGGACAGCCATCATCTTCCACATTTTTGCATAAAGCACTTCTGCCTTAGAAAACTTTTCTTTCTCCCCCAAAATCATTTCCGATTTTGCTGCAAGACGTTCCATAGCTAAATCGCGAAATTCTTCCTTTCTATCGGAGATGATAAGATATCGAACATTTTGACTATTTGCTCCTGTAGGTGCAAAACGTCCTGCTTCAATTATTTCATAAATCATCTGTAAGGGAACATCCCTCTCGTTAAAATGTCTACAAGACCTACGAAACTTCATCAAATTCAGCAAATTTTCTGGTAATATCTCAAAAGTTTTCTTCTGATATTCTATTGTCTGATCCTCATATCCCTGCATAGTAATTGCATGTTGTGGGCATATCGCACCACAATGTCCACATTCAGGACAGGTATTGGCACGAAAAATAGCTTTACCATCTTTTAAACGTATAGAAGAAGTAAAGCAGTCTGTCACACACCTGCCACAACCTATACATAAAGTTTCATCAATTAAAATCATTTTGCTTCCCTCCTAATTTATTTTATCAAATGCTTTTCTATCTACATCAACTCGAAACAAAATATAAAAATAGCTTCAGCTGAAAATCTGAAGCTAATACGAAATTACTTATATTTACTATAAGTTGTATAATCTGCTTTTCCATCGATCCTTCTAGTTAAGAGATATCCTCCGTCTTCGGTCTGTACAACATTCACTTTGACATCTCCGATCTCTGGATTTCCATCTGACAAAAATCTAATCTTCATTGTCCCATCTTTCATCCATGCATCAATTTTCACCGGTACAGTTAAATCATTTCTAAAACAGAAATCTATACTTCCCCAAGAACATGTAGCATCTCTACCTGGAGGAAGATATCCAACTTTCGCAGAATGATTCCGACGGGCAGTAATTGTCATATCTGAATAAAGAGCTGCATTAAAAAGAGTAGATGAAACTTGGCAAATTCCACCACCAATCCCTGTCGTCATTACGCCATCTGAAAGGATACCAGCTTCTTTATAATCATTATCTGAACTTCGTTTACTTAATAAACATTCATTGTAAGAGAATGATTCTCCTGGTTTTAAAATCTCTCCATTAATTGCATCAATTGCTAGCTGCATATTATGATTTCTGTTTGCAGCAGAATCTCCTGTTGTATAGTATGTAATATAGGAAGCTATATCATAATCATAATTTCCTTTCTCTTTGTTTAGCTCTGATACTTCTATTTGCTGCAACGTTTTTTCTTCCTCAGCTTTTTCTTTTGCTATTGTTTCATCTTTCGCCATCTGAGCTTCTTTTGCGACTATAGCTACCAAAGGGAGCTCTAAGCTATCTTTTGCTTTCACAATTTCTTGATCTTCCTCATTTGTTTCATAAAATGCTGTCTTTGTTTCCTGTTGTGATTCCATCTCAGACACAACATCCACTTTGGGTTGATATACTTCTGTTGATGATGGCACCTGCGCTGTTACTCCGCCAGATCCCAATGTTGTTGAAATAATAAGAGCTTTTAATACATAATCAAGCATAAGCTTCCTCCCCCAATGACTGAATATGAATTAAATTATAAAGCAATTTATACACAAAGACAATTAGAATCTCCCGCAAAATACGTCTATTCCTATAAAAATCACAACAATCTTCTCAATTATCTCCGTTTCCTTCATAATTATTTTTTAAAGAAATACTTATCTTGTCTAAAAAAACAAATTAATTGTGTGCAAAAAATTGTCTTACAATCAGCAAGCTTTATAAAGCGATAGTTTTCTAAAGAAAATTATCAATAAAATATTGAAAATTATTTGTCACTTCAAAATTAGTAATAACTTTATCTCTACAACGATAACAAAATGATAGTAGAGAAATACACAAATTTTTTGATATTACCATCGTTTGAATCATCCAAAATATATCTTAGCTACAAAAAATTTTGTCTTCCCTTTTTATACTAAATTCACACTCATTTTTACTTCAATTCATCATTTATTCTGTCTTACTGATTTTCTGTTGCCAAAATATCGCCATATCTTTATTATAGAAAATCACCTAGAATCAACAACTCATTTTTAATATATAATACATAACATACTGTTACGCTAGAGATTATCACTTACTTTTTCTTTTTATCATGTAGGATTATAAGTTCTTTTGATAGTCATTCTTTTCATAAAATTTCTCTGCTGCTGGTTGAGAAGCAAAATATAACATTGTAGTTGTATTATCTCTTGCAAGTTGAAGAAGTTTACTTCCAATACCCTGTTTTGATATTACGGAAGAATAACTACCTCTGTAATTGTTCCAAAATAGAACCATCAGAAAGAATACACAAACATCCTACTAATTTTTTTTGGCATAGTCTGTTTTGTTCTCAGTGTTTTAGATAATGCCCGCCTTGTTTGCCCCATATCATAATCGCTTCTCCATACTTGATTAATAAAAGAAATAAATATTGAAACATCAAGATTTTTATCGTCTACTTTGTAGTCCACTATTTTCCCTAACTTCCGATTTCTTGTTCTGCTTAATTCCCTGAGCCAATAGCATAATTGCTAAAATATTGGGGCGCTTTTTACGCTTTTTAATATTCATAATCTCTAAAATTTACGCCTTATTCATAGTTTCCAACCAAGCAGGCATCACTATGGGTATCACAAATAAGAGAGAATAAATTCAATATAATTTTTTCGTTTCGTTACTCTTGTTTCCACAATAGTTCCATTTGGATATTGTGTTTCACTATATTTAGAATTTCCATTATCTTTTTGTACTTTAACTACCCATTGATTAGAATCAGTAACACGTACTTCTAATCTGTCTCCAGACTTATTTAAAATTCCTGGTTACTAACAATCACGGAATTATCCTTTTCCCAAATATATCTAATAAGTTTTCATTTATCCTCTTTGTTCGTAAATACAATTTAATAATTTCTATTTCCTCTGCATAATAATCCTAAAATTTCGCATATGTCCGTTCGTATTTGTTTATAAATCACTTGTCTCCGGTCATGGCATGACCATTACTATCAGCTTTCTTCTCCATCTACACTAAAAGAATGAAAAGGTTGTGCTACAGCAAATATTTACTAAAGAAATCTTTCTTCTTTATATTCTCGGCTCGTTATTTTCTTGTTAGTGGCTTCTTGCTGTACACCACTTCTGATAATCTGCTTGAAAGTTGCCATACTTTCAAGCAGATTATCAGCTTCGTCATCTTACAGTCTACACCTGTTGAGAGAAGATCGGATGTTATAACTATCACAGGGTATGGTTCTGTCATGGAAATAAAATAATCCAATTTGGATTTACCATAATCATCCAATCCAGTTATTCTGACACAATAATCTGGATTTTGTGTTGACATATCCTTATAAGATTGTTAATTGCTATTCTTATGCGTTCTGTATGATCCTCTTTTGCACAAAAAACAATCGTTTTTGCATCCTGTCAGTACTTTTCAAATATTCAGTTATTTCTCTTGCAACCTCGTCAATGCGGTCTTGAAGAATAATAGTATAATCGTAGTCTTCTTTATTATTATAAATATGATCTTCAATCACATTTTTATTTATATATGCCTGCCCCTTATATGGTCTCCAGCCATCTCCAATGTTTGTTGTAATATTTATAAAAATTTTTTCCAGCACATACTATATAGACGATTCATTTTATTACTACACAATAACAAAAACACTGTATTTAAACTTTTGTTTAAATACAGTGTTTAATGTATGAGTCATCCGGGGCTCGAACCCGGGACACCTGGATTAAAAGTCCAGTGCTCTACCAACTGAGCTAATGACCCACAACTAAAAAGCTCCCCGAGTAGGATTCGAACCTACGACCCACCGGTTAACAGCCGGTTGCTCTACCGCTGAGCTATCGAGGATTATTAATATCGGCAACCACTTACTTTCCCAGGTAGCTTCCCACCAAGTATCATCAGCCGCTTGTGTCTTTACCGTCGTGTTCGGCATGGGTACGGGTGTTTCCCACAA
>JAGZLR010000040.1 GCA_018364635.1 Clostridiales bacterium
GTTTTACTTAAACCATGATCAATGAGTTGCTTCCACAAACGATATAGATAATTGCCATTTTGCACCTCCTAGCTTACTACCAGTAAAATCGATATTATACAAAAAACATATAAATTTCACGAAATCATAAGCTTACAATTTGTAAAAAAGTGGCCTGTATCCAAGAATAACAGACCACTTGTCTTTATGGTTTCAGCAAAATTCAGCTGGTCTATCTTAACCTCAATATTCCGCTTTCGTATTAAGCTTTAGACAATAAACATACTGTCTCCACATTAGTAGAATAGATGAATTGATCCACTACCTGTACCTTTTCGCAGCGATACCCTCCATTGCATAAAATTTTCATATCCCGCGCTAGCGTTGCCGGATCACAAGAAACATAGACAACCCGAGCCGGCATCATTTCCTTAATTGTATTTAAAACTGCAATATCACAGCCCTTTCGCGGCGGATCAACCACTACCACATCCGCACAAAATCCTTCTTGATATAACTTTGGAATGACCTTTTCCGCAGCTCCTGCCACAAACGATACATTTTCTATTCCATTAATCTTAGCGTTTCTTTTTGCATCTTCAATTGCCTCTTCCACGATCTCCACACCAAACACCTTTTTGACATGAGGCGCGAAAAACAAAGAGATTGTGCCAATACCGCAATAAATATCAAGGACGGACATTTCCTTTGTTACACCGGAAAACTCCAGCGCCTTTTCATATAACAATTTTGTCTGATAGGGGTTTACTTGGAAAAATGACAGCGGTGAAATCTGATATTTTATTTCTCCAATAAAATCTGTGATAAATCCCTGCCCCCACAAAATCTTCTGTTTTCTTCCTAAAATGACATTTGTCTTTTCGCAGTTTGTGTTCAAAACAATCCCTGTAAGTCCAGGAATTTTACATAACTTTTCAATTAGAAGATCTTTTTTCGGTAATTTTGTGCCATTGACAACAAGGCAGACCATAACATCTCCTGTCTCAAACCCCACTTTAGTCAAAATATGCCGCAGCAGCCCCTGATGCGTTTGTTCGTCATAGACAGAAATCCCGCTTTCCGCTATATACTCCCGCATCGCCTGCAAAATCAAATCATTAACAGGATGCTGTATCAAGCATGTTTTTGTATCTATAATCCTATGACTATGAAAAGCATAAAACCCAATAACCGTCTTACCATTGATTCTTCCCACAGGAAACTGCGCTTTATTCCGATAATGAGTCCGATGATCTGTTCCCATAGCCAATGGAACTATTACATCAGAAAAACCACCGATTCGATCTATACAATCTTGAACCTTTTTCGTTTTTATTTGCAGCTGTTCTTCATAAGCAATATGCTGTAACTGACATCCGCCGCATTTTTCATAAATTGGGCATAGAGGAACTGTCCGATTGCAAGATGGCTTTAATAATTCTAAAATTTTACCATAGGCATATGTTTTTTTTACCTTTACAATAAGTACCTTCGCCCGTTCTCCAGGAAGACCTCCAGGCACAAAAACTGTAAAGCCATTAATTTTTCCTATGGCCGCAGCGTCTACGCTTAAGTCTGTAAATTCTATCTCATACTGTTCATTTTTTTTAATTGGTATCTGGTTTGTCATTTCTTTTCATCCTTTTTTTCTCACGCTGTATTTACATACAGTACCGTTGCATACACAACTCCTGCACATTGGAAAATTTGCCTCGGTCTCCATTGTTTTTCCTTTCAGCATTGCCCGCATTTGATTTAATGTCCCCAAAAGCTCTTTTCGCAATTTACGGCTATTTCTCACAACAAAAGTGGCATCCTGATACACCAAACGGCCATAACGTGGTTTTATTCCAAAAGTTTCTTCTGCAAGGACAAAGTATGCCGCAAGCTGCATCAAATCTCCCCTGTGGGGCAACAGAGCTTGACCAATAGACCCACTTTTCAATTCCACAGGCAAAAGCCCTCTTCCTATTGTTTTCTTAAAAATTAAGTCTGGGCGCCCCTGAATATCTAGAGACTGAGCATATAATAGTTTATGATAAACACAAGACTTTTCCAAATGCTCTTTTCCATTATCTGCGTAGATAAGCCTCCAGCCACAGTAAGACAATGCCCCGTTTTTTTTTACAATCTCTGGCCGGCGCCTTAAGACAAAAAGCACACAAACCAATACTGCTCCTATGCTGATCCATATATAATTTTTATCCATTCTCTAACCCTTTTTCCATAGAAACCATAACACAATCACTGAAACGAGCAAAAATACAAGGCAGACCTTTAGGAGCATTTTTTTTCTGAGAATGTTTTCGTAATATCTATCATGATATAAACTTCCTCGCAGAAAGTAATCTTTTGTCTGATCAGTAACACCCAGAGCCTCATTTCTTTCACGCTTCAGCCTTCTCAGTTCTTTCATCCCATATAATCTTTCATAATACCACTGATATGGGCAGTAAGTAAATTTGTTGATCTCATTGGCCGAAATGCGGCGTTTCGAATTATAAAACTCTTTCATCTGTATGGTTAAAAATCAGATTTTCGTATATTTCTCTGCAACATCTTCTGATATCCGACCCAACTACCCTGAGTACTGTCTGCGTCAATCATCTCCTCGACCACCTTTACTTTCGCATCAGTGTCATCCGCAAAATGCAGAAGAAAAGCTTCCATTGTTTTCGGCAGTTTTGGTGAGCCGTACTCATACTCCCCATGATGAGACAAAATGCAATGCTGCATTAAACTAATTAGTTTTGGCGGGAACCCTTCGATCTTTGCTGCCTCTTCCCCAATCATCTGTGCACCGATGTAGATATGACCCAACAGCTGCCCTTCATCTGTATAATCATTTTCAGGAAACTCGCTAAGCTCTCTTACTTTTCCAATGTCATGGAGCATTGCACAAGCAATTAAAATGTCTCTGTTTACATATTTATATCTCCCGCTAAAAAAATCACAAATTTGTGTGACAGATAACGTATGCTCCACAAGACCACCCATGTATCCGTGATGAATTGTTTTGGCCGCTGAATGTACTTTAAATGATTTAGTAAGCTTTTCATTTGTGATAAAAACGGACTCCAACAATTTTTTAATGTGCGTTTCCTGAATCGTTTTGATGTATGCCAATAACTGCTGAAACATCTCATCAATATTTTTTTCTGTACAAGGAATATAATCTACTGGATCGTATTCGCCTTCCATACTTCTCCGAATCTTTCTTACATTCAGTTGAATTTCATTTTGATATATAATTGCAATTGCATCTATCTTAATAAACTCGTTTTCCTCAAAAGATTTAATATCGTTATTCAAATCCCAGACTTTTGCGTCTACGACTCCTGTTTTATCCTGAAGCTTTAACGAAAGATAGCTTTTGCCTGCTCTGGATTTCAGCATCTGACGGCTTTTACACAGGTAATGTTCAACTACATTTTCTCCTTCTCTGATTTCATTAAGATATTTCATTGACTGCCTCCCGAAATTTTTTGTTTGTTTTAGTTTCTTATTTTATCATAAATAGATAAAAAAAGCCAACCATTTCATAGAGATTCCTACGCTGTTATAGTAGAAAAGATGATTATCGTATGCTATAATATCAAAAATTGGGATTTAAGGAGATCTATCATGGAGATTGGGTTTGAAAAATATAGATGTCTCAATCGGGATGTCATTAAATATATTGCAATGTTTACGATGCTTCTAAACCATATTGCACAAGTTTTTATGGAACCAGGAACATGGTTATTTTTTGTGTTTGTTGCAATTGGGTATTTTACGGCAATTACGATGTGCTATTTTCTCGTCGAGGGGTATTTTCATACCCATTCTACGAAATCCTACTTTTTAAGGCTGATTGCCTTTGCCGTCATCTCCCAAATTCCCTTTTGTTTTGCCTTTACCAAAAAGGGGATCATTGAATTTTATGGCTTCAACATGATAGTTACCCTTTGCCTGTGTTTTGTCCTAATTTATATTAACGATCAATGTAAAAACAAGTTTCTAAATTTCTTTGTCACTGTTGGTGTCTTTGGATTAAGTTCATTTTCTGATTGGGCATTTTTTGCACCAATGTTCACACTTCTTTTTTTGTGGGCCGGGCAGTCAAAAGACAGACTGAAATCAGCTTTTCTTATAGCCTCTCTTCTTTTCGGAGGATATCATTATATAATCGGCAGTCTAAGCTTCCACTTTTGGACCAATATTGGTTATACTATTTTAAATATGTTGGGTATCCTCATATCAGGCTTTTGTATTGTTTATTTATACAATGGAAAGCGAATGGAACAGGGCAAAATAGTTTCAAAATGGTTTTTCTATCTTTTTTATCCAACCCACTTATTGATTCTTGGCCTACTGCGCATCACCCTTAACCTATCATAACTTTTCACACAAAAAAGGACGCTTCTATCATGAAGCGTCCTTTTTTTCTAGGCAAGCACCGTTTCCCACGCAAACTCTTCTTCCTCAATCATCCGCTCTTTTTCACGAACGACAATGGATTGAGCTTGCAGCTTTTTCGCAATACAGCAAAGAATTTCTTCTGTCTGTGCTGGATTATCTGTATAAACTTCTAAATATGCATATTGATGGTTTGGTTTTGTCTGAAGGATTAAGGTACTATCTGGGGTCGTCGTCTCAGCTCTCACACCACTAGGCTTTAAAGAGGAATATGCCGTCTCTTTTAAAACCTTCTGGTTAAGGGCGATACAGGCTTCGCCAATCAGCGCCTTTACTCGATCTACGCTGCCTAAACAATCTCTATTACATCCATAGATATCAGCTTTTGTCAGCTCTGTGATATATTTACTTCCCATTATGGTTTCCCTCCCCTTCTTTATTTCCATGGGAAAAAGATACCACAAACCCCCAAAATTATCAATTTTATAGTTAACTGTCAAATATATCTCTTTTCTAGCTTTCTATAGTATTTCACTTCAAAAAATTCATAGCATACGTTTTTTCATGGAAAATCTTTTGATAAATTCGTTTTTCTATCAATATATTTTCTTTTCAAAAGACATATGAAATCCACTCAACTACATTTGCCTTCTCACAGAAGCATACTCATCATCTTTTCGATAATACGGACAATCACAAAACGTTTCACGCAAAAATTTCTCCATTTCGTCTTCATCCAAATTAACCATACAAGTATAGTAATCGTACACTTCATCATAGACATAATTTATACAACTGTCACAATTTGACTCTTGTCCTTTTGTCCTAGCCACCATCAACCTCTCCTTTTCTGCGAATCAATTATAGAGAAAATAGATAAAAAGATCAAGTAGTCTAAAAACTCACCAAAAAAATTTATAAATTTAACGCTTTAAATTGACGATGTTATTTTTTTGTAGTATGATGGATTACGAAGTTTAATCTTGCGAAGCACTAAATTGCTTCGTTTATAAAAGGGGAGTTTTTGTATGAAGAAAAGTTCTAAAATCATATCTTGCATTGTGGCAGGACTGATGGCTTTGTCCATGACAGCTTGTTCCAGCAGTTCTGAGACACAAAGTTCAGATGCCAGCAAAGGTGAATCAAAAAGCGCCTCTTCAGCCACAGCTTCTACTTCTGAGGCAGACGGAGAAGTATATAAAATCGGTGTTCTTCAGCTGACACAACATGCAGCTTTAGACGCCGCAAATGAAGGCTTTTTTGAAGCACTAGACGATGCTGGTATCCAGTATGAAGCTGACCAGCAAAATGCAGCAGGCGAACAGTCCGCATGCCAAACGATTGCAGAAAAATTTGTCAGTGATGGGGATGACTTAATTTTTGCAATTGCAACTCCTGCTGCGCAAGCAGTTGCAGGCGTAACAACTGATATTCCTGTTATTATTACCGCTGTAACAGACCCTGCGGACTCTGGATTGGTGGAATCCAACGACGCTCCTGGCGGGAATGTTACTGGAACATCAGACTTAACTCCAGTAAAAGAACAAATCGATCTGTTAAAAAAAGTACTTCCAGATGCTAAAACTGTAGGTATTCTATATTGTTCCGCAGAATCCAACTCTGTTTTACAGGCTGAAATGGCAAAAGAAGCCTGTACAGCCGCGGGACTAGCTTATGAGGAATATACAGTTTCTAGTTCCAATGAAATTCAGTCTGTTGTAGAATCTATGGTAGGTAAGGTGGATGCAATCTATTCCCCAACAGACAATATGATCGCTGCTGGAATGGCAACTGTAGCTATGATTGCCAATGACAACCAAATCCCTACTATTGTTGGAGAAGAAGGCATGGTAGAAGCCGGCGGCCTTGTAACTTATGGCATTAACTATCATGCATTAGGCTACTTAGCAGGTCAGCAGGCCGCAGAAATTCTTCAAGGAAAAGCGGATCCAGCTACCACACCTATTGGCTATCTTTCCGCAGATGACTGCACATTATCAATTAATGAGGAAACAGCGGCGGCACTTGGCATTAATCCATCTGTGCTCAAAGAATAATTGCGTAGTACACAGCTCTGAATGTTTCGCCATTCAGGGCTGTATCCATATCTAAAATGAACACAATCAGTAGGAGGAAATAAAAATGGCCGGCTTATCTGGAGCTCTTTTGGGAGCTATCTCCCAAGGTGTTTTATGGGGCATCATGGTACTTGGTGTCTATATCACATTTCGCCTTTTAAATATTGCAGACTTGACAGTTGATGGAAGCTTTGCTCTCGGCGGTTGTGTCTGCGCAGTATTAGTTGTAAATCATGGAGTAAACCCAATTCTTGCAATTTTGATCTCTGTCGGCGCTGGTCTTATTGCTGGTGCAGTTACAGGAATTTTGCATACGATGTTTAATATCCCTGCTATTTTAGCTGGTATTTTGACACAGATTTCTCTGTGGTCCATTAATTTAAGAATTATGGGTGGAAAAAGCAATGTACCGCTTTTAAAAGTAAAAACTGTCATTTCTGATTTATCTACTTCCTTTGGCATTTCCCAAGCTATCAGTTCCCTTATTGTTGGAATTATTGTAGCTGTTCTAATGATTGCCCTGCTTTACTGGTTTTTTGGAACAGAAATCGGCAGCGCTCTTCGTGCAACGGGTAATAACGAAGATATGATCCGCGCATTAGGTGTAGATATCCGTAAAACAAAACTGCTTGCTTTGATGCTCAGCAATGGTCTTGTAGCTTTATCTGGAGCTCTTGTCTGTCAAAGTCAGAAATATGCCGATATCAATATGGGTACTGGTGCCATCGTTATTGGTCTCGCCGCTATTGTCATCGGTGAAGTGTTGTTAGGTTGGCTTCGTCCATTCTACGGAAAACTGACAGCCATCGTTGTGGGCAGTGTTGTTTACTTTGTGATTCGCGCTCTCGTTCTTCGGTTAGGCCTTGACGCCAATGACATGAAACTTTTATCTGCAATTATCGTTGTTTTGGCACTTTGTGTACCTGTAGTAATAAAACGCATTCAGCAAAAAAAGTCTTACACAGAAGGGGATGACGAATCATGCTAACTTTATCCAATGTCAAAAAAACATTCAATAAGGGGACTGTCAATGAAAAAGTTGCTTTAAACGGCATCAATCTTCATCTAGAACCAGAAGACTTTGTCACTATTATCGGCGGAAACGGCGCTGGAAAATCCACGATGCTCAATATGATCGCTGGCGTATATCCCATTGATTCTGGGAAAATCGAAATTAATGGCATCAACATTTCACGTACACCAGAGCATTCCCGCGCAAAATATATCGGAAGAGTTTTTCAGGACCCGATGCGTGGTACTGCGGCTGGAATGGAAATTGCGGAAAATATGGCGCTGGCTTACCACCGCGGAGAAGTCCGTGGCCTTCGTTGGGGTGTTTCACCAAAAGAAAAGGAATTCTTTCATGAGTCCTTAAAACGGTTGGGGTTAGGACTGGAAAACCGTATGACCAGTAAAGTGGGCCTTCTTTCCGGCGGCCAAAGACAAGCATTGACACTTTTAATGGCCACATTAAAACGACCTGAACTGCTTCTCTTAGACGAACACACAGCTGCGTTGGACCCAAAAACAGCTTATAAAGTGCTGACTCTAACAGAGGAAATTATCTCTGAACAGCACCTGACTGCCATGATGGTTACACATAATATGAAAGATGCGATTCAAATCGGCAATCGTTTGATTATGATGCATGAAGGAAAAATCATCTATGATGTTCGTGGGGACAAAAAGAAAAATCTGAAGATCGAAGACTTACTTCACAAGTTTGAGGAAGTAAGCGGCGAACAGTTCGCTAATGATAGAATGATGCTTGCAAAATAAAAACAGAGAGCAGTAATTAACTGCTCTCTATTTTTTTATAAATCAATTCGCAGAGTGCTTCCTCCTGCTTTTCTCTTTTCAATCACAATTTGTCTATCTATCCGCTGTTTTAGTTCAGATACATGAGAGATAATACCAACCAAACAATTACCTTCTGCTAATCCCGCCAATACTCGAACCGCTTGTTCTAAAGAATCCTCATCCAAAGATCCAAAACCTTCATCCACAAACATCGCCTCGACACGAATTCCTCCTGCTGTATACTGTATTTCATCGCTAAGCCCGAGAGCCAAACTCAGGGACGCCTGAAAGCTTTCCCCTCCTGATAACGTTTTCACACTGCGCTCTGTGCCATTATAATGATCCACAACATTTAACTCCAAACCACTTTGAGACCGAATATCACCTGAAACTCCGCTGCGCTTTAACTCATATTGTCCTGAGGACATGGTAAGAAATCGTACATTTGCTCTAGCAAGAATACGGTCAAAATACCGCATCTGCACAAAAGTCTCCAGCGTTATTTTTTCCTTGCCTTTAAGAGAACCATTCGCTGTGTCAGACAAAGCTTTTAGCCATTGATATTTCTGCAGCAGCTCTGCCAAGGAGCGTCCTTGCCTTTTGATGTGATCCAAAATTTGTTCATTTGTCTTTCTTCGCATTTCCAATATTGATTTTTCTTCTCTCAGTTGACTAAGTGTTTGCTCTAAAGATTCCTTTTCTTTTCTCAATTGCTCCAAAGTTAATGATGGACTATGACGCCGTTGGCTTTCCAACGCTTTCACTCTCGCTTCTCCTTCAGAAAATTTCTGACGGGCTTTATCTAACGCAGTAGAGATAGCCGTCAAAGCAGCCTGCTCCTTTTCTCTTCTTTTTTTCTTTTCTTCCAAACTCCTCTTAGCCTCTTCCTCATTGGGATACAAAAGTCCGGCAGAGATTGCTGCCAATTCACGCTCTAATCCAATGATTTCAGCCTGATCTTTCATTATATTTTTTGAGATTTGGTCCATGGAAACCTTGCTTTTTTCTACCTGTTCTTCTAAAATTAAAAGTTCGTCCTGTGTTTCCTTTTTTGTTTTTACATTCGCACAGGTCTGTTTCCATACACTTTCCTTTTCCAGCAACAATGCTTTCATTCGCTCTAATTCTTCTCTAAAAAACGTCTGTAGATTTTGTTTTTCATATACACCATAAAGTTCCTCAAAACTACGAATCACCGATTTTCCCAGTGTATCGGCAATTCCCTTTTTCTCCATAACGATTTCTCTTTTATTAACCAGCTGCTCTGTCGCCTGTTCCCTCTTTCTCTTTTGTACTCTCAGCTCATCCTCTGTGGGCACCTGACTGCACAGTTTCGCCACCTTTGGATGATGCTTTGAGCCGCAGACAGGACACGGCTCCCCATCATTTAGTTGAAGGGCCAATATCCCTGCCTGCCCGTCAAAAAAAGCTCGTTCCAGCTGCTCATAGGTTTGGCTAATTTGTTCCTGTGTTGCTCTTAGCTTCAAATATTCCTGTTTTTCTGTTAGAAATATGTGTTTTTTAATTTCATACTCCTGTCTTTGTTTTTCAATTCTTATCAGCTGTTCCAACGATTTTTCTAATGTATTTTTCTCTTTTTCTGCCTGGAACATCTTATTTTCTGCGTCTGTCAGCGTACTTAACAGACTTTTTCTCTCTGTAATTGTTTGCAGAAGCCTTTGATAAGATTTCTTTGTTTGGTCATAAGATGTTTGTAAAGTTTCCACATTTTTTTTCTTTTGTTCTAGTTCCCCTTTCTTTTGAGAAATAGACACATAATATTTTAGTTGTTCTTCTTCCTGAAAGATCTCTAAATATAGAGCATCAAGCTCAGTTTTTTTTAATATCTGCACTTCATACTCTTTCTCCAATGTATCTATGACTGGTTTTTCTTCTGACATGATTTTTTTAGCATGCTTAATTTCTGCCTCTGTTTTTTCCCAGCTTTCTGCCTGCCCAATCCTTTGATTTAGTTCCTCTAATTCTTTTTCGTTTTTTTCAACAGACAACAGGGTTTTCTGCTGACTATCCCTATCCTTCTCAACAATTATTGCCAGCGTTTCTTCTGCCTCTTCTTCAGAAAAGAAGCCATTCGCTATTTTTAGCGCCTCTATCTTTTCCTGCTGTCCGCTGTCTTTCGGACACTGAATCCCTTCGATATACTGCGCTAAACTTCGTCGGCTTTCCTGCACTTTTCGTTCCAGCTGAATAGCCTCTTCTTTTAGTTGGTCCTGCATTAAGCGATAGGTATTTGTTTTAAATATCTTTCTGAAAATCTCGCTTCTCTCTTTTGTAGAAGCCAATAATAAATCACGAAAGTCCCCTTGAGCAATCATAACAATCTGTGTAAATTGATCTTTGCTCATTCCCAAAATTTCTTCTATTTTGGATGTCACCTGCCGAATGCCTGTGACAACAGTTCCATCATCAAAAATCAAAGACGCCTCTGCCTTTTCCTTTTTTTCCTTTCCTGTCTTGGTATGAAAGACAACATATTCAGGGGAACGCTTTACTATATACTGCAGTGGGCCATAGGTAAATTCCAGCTCAACAAAAGTCTTATTCTCCTCAGTTGCGTACTTACTGCGGAAACCAGAGCTATCTCTGTCAGAACCGCTTGCCTGTCCAAAAAGCGCAAAACAAATGGCGTCAAATATTGTTGTCTTTCCTGCGCCGGTATCTCCTGTAATCAAATAAATTCCTTTTGACCCCAGTTTCTTCATATCTAACGTCACTTCATTGGCGTAGGGACCAAAAGCAGACATTGTAATTCGCAACGGTCTCATCTTTCTTCCTCCCAAATTTTTTGTATCAGATCTTTCAAATACTCTTCTTGCATCTGACTTGTGCTAGTGCCATTTTGACTTTCAAAAAAATTGCGGAACAGGTCCATTGGCTCGATTTTTCCTACCCTTGGAAGCTCTTTCCAGCACACTTCTGTTCTCGTGCGGCAATTGTCGTACTCTAGCCGCATAATATTGGGATAAATCACCCGCAATCGATTTAATGCCTCTGGAATCTCATCCTCATCTGTCAACGTGATCTCTAAGTAATCATCTGTCGCTGTATTTTCGTAATTTTTTCGGTATGTAATTTCTTCATAAGATCCTCTGAGCTTTCTCAATTCTCTTTTAGACTTCAAATAAATTTTTTCAATTGTAACTGATCCCTTTTCCCTAAGCTCCACAAGCACTGCCTGTTTTTTATGATTGATTTCGGAAAACGAATATTTCAGCGGAGAACCCGAGTAACGGATATAGGGTTTTCCTACATATTGTGGGCCATGTAAATGTCCTAGGGCAACATAATCAAACCCTTCAAAAATCACAGACGGCACTTGGTCTAAGCCTCCAACAGATAACTCCTCCGAATCGCATGTTTCAGCACCGATGACAAACTGGTGAGCCACTAAAATATTTCTCTCTGCTTTTGAAATATCCATATCCTGAATCACCGCATTTAATCCATCCTCATAAGAAGAAATTTCCTGCTGCGGATAAAATGGCCTAATCAATGCTGGCTTTAAAAAAGGAAGAAGATAAAAATTTACTCTACCATAATCGTCTTTTATTGAAATTGGTTCAATTTTCCCTTGAAAAACAGGACTGATATAAATGCCGCTTTTTTTCATCAGCTCTCGACCAAAAGCAATCCGCTCTGGAGAATCATGATTTCCACTGATAATAAATACCTTTATATCCTGGTACCGAAGTTTTGTCAAAAAATAGTCGAATACACACACCGCTTCTGCTGTTGGAACTGCTTTATCATAAATGTCTCCTGCAATCATTACAGCATCTATTTGTTTCTCTTCCACAATATTCAGAATTTGGTCCAAAATATATTTTTGATCTTCCAGCATAGAAAATTCGTTCACTCGCTTGCCTATATGTAAATCCGAAATATGAATTAGTCTCACAAAATCGCCTCCCGTTGACTCAAGATTATTTCTATTGTACATGAATCTTTTCTAAAGCACAATTCATTCTCTTTTTCCTTCTGCCATAAAAATTAAAATTAGTCCTTGATTTTTCTTTGAGATCGTGATATGATGGTTTACATCAAACCGATGAGAAAGAGTAGTAAATCTTTTGTGAACTTGTTCAGAGAGCTGCCGTTAGGTGAGAGTGCAGCAGGGATCATTGATTGAATGGACTTTCGAGGGCAGAACGAAAAGGATTATCCTGATTAGTATCTGACGGGAACCCTTCCCGTTATCCTGAGGGGATGTATGTTGTACATCAGAAAGAGGCCGTTTTTTCGGCAAGTTGAGTGGTACCGCGATTATACTTTGTTTATAACCGTCTCAAGCAAAAAAAGCTTGGACGGTTTTTTTATTTTTAAAAAAAGGAGATGTTTTTATGAAAAAACGTATTTTATCATTGATAACGATTTCTTTACTTTTACTGACTGCCACAGGATGCTCTTCTTCCAACTCAAGTAGCTCCGCCCCATCCTCTGACCAGACTTCCTCCACTGCTTCCGACGCAGAATATACCATTGGTATTTCTCAGTTCGCGGAACATGGCTCTTTAGATAACTGCCGCGAAGGTTTCTTAAAAGGCCTTGCAGAGGAAGGTATTGTGGAAGGTGAAAATCTAACTGTGTTATACGAAAATGCACAGGCAGATACAGGTACTGCCGGACAGATTGCTGATAATTTTGTCTCTAATAAAGTTGATTTAATTTGTGCCATTGCCACTCCAAGTGCATCCAGTGCGTATACCGCAGCGATGAAGGCAGATACTCCTGTCATCTACACCGCTGTCTCTGATCCAATTTCCACAGGCTTAGCTAAAGATGACGGCTCACCGATCGGTGAGATTACAGGAACCAGTGATAAACTTCCTGTCACACAGCAGTTAGAAATGATTCGTAAAATTCTTCCAGATGCAAAAACAATCGGTATCATTTATACAACTAGTGAAGCAAACTCTGAAGCTACTGTAAAAGAATATGAAGCTGCTGTGAAAGATTATGGCTTTACACTGGAAACTGTTGGTATCAATACAACAGCGGATATTCCTCTTGCTGTCGACAATCTTTTGACAAAAGTAGACTGTCTCAATAACCTAACAGATAACACACTTGTTCAGGGACTTGCAACTGTATTAGACAAAGCAAATGCTGCCAATATTCCTGTTTTTGGCAGTGAGGTTGAGCAGGTAAAAAATGGCTGTCTTGCTTCTATGGGCCTAGAATATGTAGATCTAGGAGTTCAGACCGGCAAAATGGCTGCAAAGGTATTAAAAGGAGAATCAAAAGCAAGCGAAATGAATTTTGAATTAATTAGTCAATGCGGTCTTTACATCAATACAACAGTGGCGGACCAGCTAGGCATTACAATCGATGAAGATTACGCGAAGACTGCTGTTGAAACATTTGACAGTATTGGGCAATAAACTGTTAGGGGGTTCATTGGAATGGGTATTTTAGTTGGCGTCCTGGAACAAGGACTGATCTATGGCATTATGGCGCTTGGAGTTTATATTACGTATACAATTTTAGATTTTCCAGACTTAACTGTTGACGGAAGTTTCCCTTTGGGTGCCGCTGTCACAGCTGTCCTTCTTGCAAAAGGTGTGAATCCCTATTTGACTCTTCTTATTTCCTTCTTCTTTGGGATTGTCATTGGTATTTTCACAGGGCTGATCCATGTAAAGTTGAAAGTACGTGATTTGCTCAGTGGTATCATTATGATGACTGCGCTTTACAGCGTTAACATGCGAATTGCAGGGAAAGCCAACGTACCTCTATTTTCTGAGGAGACTGTGTTTGATAATGCTTTTTTAAACGCGCTGTTTCCTGCTTCACTCGCCCCTTTTCAGACTGTGATTATTGCCTTTATTATTACACTGATTGCAAAACTCCTGCTGGACCTTTATCTCAAAACAAAATCTGGATATCTTCTGCGCGCAGTCGGGGATAACGAAACCATCGTAACGACTTTAGCCAAAGATAAAGGCACGGTAAAAATTATAGGTTTGGCCATCGCCAATGGTTTAGTTGCTTTAAGCGGCTCTGTTATGTGCCAACAGCAGAGATTTTTTGAAGTCTCTATGGGTACTGGTACTGTGGTCATTGGCCTTGCCAATGTCATTATTGGAATCAATGTCTTTAAAAATGTACCTTTTATGAAAGCTACTACCGCTGTTTTAATTGGTGCTATTCTATATAAGGGCTGTGTGGCTTTCGCCATTGCACAAGGCATGAATGCAACAGATTTGAAATTTATCACGGCGTTTCTGTTTTTAATTATTCTCGTCATTACGATGGATCGGAAAAAGAAGGTGAAAAAAAATGCTTGAGTTGCAGCATATCGAAAAATATTATAATCTGGGTACAGTCAATGAAATGTGCCTGTTTCATGACTTTAATCTATCCATTAAAGATAACGAGTTTGTTTCTGTCATAGGAAGTAACGGGTCGGGCAAAACATCCATGCTAAACATTATTTGCGGCAGTATCTCCCCTGACAGTGGAAAAGTTCTCATCAATGGAAAAGATATTACAAATAAAAAAGATTTCCTGCGTTATCAGGAAATCGGACGTGTCTATCAAGACCCTTCTATGGGCACCTGTCCTAATATGACAATCTTGGAAAATATGTCTTTAGCCGACCATAAGGGTAAGCTTTTTGGACTGCAACGCGGCACCAATAAAGCACGAATTGACTTCTATCGAGAACAGTTACAGCTATTGGGCTTAGGACTTGAGGACAAACTTCATGTGCGTGTCGGTTCTCTTTCCGGCGGACAACGTCAGGCTTTGGCTTTGCTGATGGTAACGATGACTCCGATTAAATTTTTGATACTGGATGAACATACCGCTGCGTTAGACCCAAAAACAGCCGCATTAATTATGGAATTGACAGATAAAATTGTCCGTGAAAAACAGATTACCACAATTATGGTAACTCATAATTTGAAATTTGCAGTAGAGTACGGCAATCGTCTTTACATGATGCATCAAGGTCATTCTGTTTTGGATCTCTCTGATGAAAAAAAGAAAGAGACAGATGTCAACGACATCTTAAATATCTTTAATGAAATCAGCATTGAATGCGGCAACTAAAAAATGGAGTATAGATTTCTATACTCCATTTTTTATGTTGGACAAATCGATATTTTTATTTTACCATAGCTTTGTTGTCCATGCAGTACAATCCCATACATCTGTTGCTAAACCTTCATAGAATTCTGGTTCATGGCAAACCATCAGGATGCTTCCTTTATACTGTTGCAACGCCCGCTTTAGTTCCTCTTTTGCTTCCACGTCCAGATGGTTTGTTGGCTCATCTAGAAGAAGAATATTAGTTGGTTTATTGATTAGCTTGCAAAGTCTTACCTTTGCCTGCTCCCCTCCACTTAACACACGGACTTTACTCTCAATATGTTTGGTTGTCAAACCACATTTTGCCAAGGCGCTTCTCACCTCATATTGCGTGTAGGATGGAAATTCCTTCCAGATCTCTTCAATACAGGTAGTATCAATCTGTGGACTCATTTCCTGCTCAAAATAACCAATACTCAAATAATCTCCTAGCTCAACTTTTCCGTCCAGCGGTGGAATCAATCCTAAAATACTTTTTAACAGCGTTGTTTTTCCAATGCCGTTTGACCCTGTGAGAACAATTTTTTCTCCTCGTTCCATCGACAGATCTAGCGCTTTGGAAAGCGGAGTATCGTAGCCAATAATCAAACCTTTTGTTTGAAAAATATATCTTCCAGCAGCCCTATCTTCTTTAAAATGAAATTCAGGCTTTGGTTTTTGAGCGGCAAGCTCAATCTTTTCCATATTGTCCAATTTCTTTTGCCGTGACATTGCCATATTGCGTGTAGCGACTCTTGCTTTATTGCGGGCAACAAAATCTTTCAGCTCAGCGATCTCCTTTTGCTGTCTGTTGTAAGCCGCCTCCATCTGCGCTTTTTTCATGGCATAAACTTCCTGGAATTTATTGTAGTCACCAACATAACGGGTTAACTCCTGATTTTCCATATGATAAATCAGATTAATTACACTGTTTAGAAATGGAATATCGTGAGAAATCAAAATAAAGGCATTTTCGTAATCAGATAAATACCGTTTCAACCACTCAATATGTTCTTGATCCAAATAATTGGTTGGCTCGTCCAAAAGAAGAATGTCTGGTTTTTCTAATAATAGTTTTCCCAAAAGAACTTTTGTCCGCTGCCCACCGCTTAACTCTGTCACGTCTTTGTCTAAACCAATTTCTGTTAAGCCTAACGCTCTGCCGACTTCCTCCACTTTTGAATCTATCATATAGAAGTCATGGGCAGTCAATAATTCCTGAATTGTCCCCATCTCCTCCATATATTGTTCCAATTCTTCCTCAGAGGCCTCTGCCATCTTATCGCAGATATCATTCATTGTCTCTTCCATCTCATATAAAAATTGGAAAGCACTTGCAAGGACATCTCGTATTGTCATTCCAGCCTCCAACACTGTATGCTGGTCAAGATATCCAACTCTCACCCGTTTCGCCCATTCAACTTTTCCCTCATCAGGCATTAATTTGCCTGTAATAATATTCATAAAGGTGCTTTTGCCTTCTCCGTTAGCTCCAATTAAACCAATATGCTCTCCTTTTAACAGCCGAAAGGATACGTCATGAAAAATCGCACGATCACCAAAACCGTGAGATAAATGCTCTACATTTAAAATACTCATTTTCCCTCAATCCTTTTTCTCAATTCTCTTTTTACAATAGAAATTCTCTGTCCTATTTTACCTAAGGACACATCCCCTGTCAAACTCTTTCATAGAAGATATTTTCTTTTTATTTTTTTATCAGAATCATTTTTTTCACAGAACTTTTTTCTTACCAATCTGTAGGATTATCTTCAACAAAATTTCCTTTTTGGGAGAAAATCCGTAGCGGCAGAATCTTGACTTTAACACAGTAAAATGCTATAATATAGCAAAATTATCTGTGAAAAACAGAAACGATGGCGCAATTTGACCATCGTTTTTCCATTTAAATTTTAGGGGGGCTGCATTCATGTCAGACAATTTTTCATTGTATTCCGCTTTTGAGGCAAATGACATCGATCCAAAATACTTTGACCGTTATCAAGTAAAACGCGGCTTAAGAAACGCAGACGGTACTGGTGTTGTCGCTGGAATTACTAACATCAGCAATGTCCATGGCTATGTTGTCAACGAAGGTGAGAAACAGCCGGTAGAAGGAGAATTGACTTTTCGTGGGTATGATATATACGACCTCATCCAAAATGTCGTTGAAGAAGACAGGTTTGGATTTGGCGAAGTCGCCTACCTTCTTTTATCTGGAAAGCTTCCATCAAAAAAAGAACTTACTGCTTTTTCCTCTCTCATTGATTCAAACAGAGCTCTACCGCCTGATTTTTTTGCGGATATGATTTTAAAAGCGCCTTCCAGCAATATCATGAATAAATTGGCTCGTTCCGTTTTGGTTCTGTATTCCTATGATAAAAATCCAGAAGATACCAGCTTAAAACATGAAATTGACACTGCTATTTCACTGATCGCAAAACTTCCAGTGATTATGATCTATGCTTATTATGTAAAAATGTCCCATTACTGTGGAAAATCTATGATTATGCATCCGATTATTGACGGACAGTCGACAGCAGAAACGATTCTTTCAACTTTAAGGCCTGACAGAAACTTTACCCATGAAGAAGCACGGTTATTAGATCTTCTTTTAATGCTTCATGCCGAACATGGCGGTGGTAATAACTCCACTTTTACTTGTAGAGTCCTTACCTCAGCTGGAACAGACCCTTATTCCGCTTACGCTGCTGCGATTGGTTCTTTGAAAGGTTCCAGACACGGCGGAGCGAATCATAAAGTGTTGAAAATGCAGGAATGCATTCGTGAAAATGTACATAATTGGACAGATGAAGGAGAAGTTGCAGACTTTTTGAGAAAAATTATCAACAAAGAAGCCGGTGATAAAACAGGACTTGTCTATGGTATGGGGCATGCCATCTATACCCTCTCTGATCCTCGTGCTGTTATACTGAAAAAATACGCAAGAGAGATTGCCTGCGGCACTGAGTTTGAGGCAGAATTCCACCTATTGGAAACAATTGAGAAAGTAGCGCCGGAGCTGATTGCAGAGCAAAAAGGCGATAGTAAACAAATTTGTGCCAATATTGATATGTACAGCGGATTTGTATATAAAATGCTTCATATTC
>JAGZLR010000041.1 GCA_018364635.1 Clostridiales bacterium
TGTGCTAAACAGCGATCAGTGTATTGTAAACGACCGTATTGCCAACAGTGTTGCGGTAAAAATGGCGTTGATGTATATACTCTCTCAGGTGAGGAGGTAATTGAAGTATGAAATTGCTGATAAAAGGTGGATATATTGCTGCTCCAGGTTATGACCCAACGATGCCAATGGATATTTTAATTGACGATGGGGTTATCAGCAAGGTGGAGGAGAATGTTTCGTCAGATGGCGCATCAGTAATTAGAGCAACAGGGCTTTATATTTTACCTGGTTTGATTGATATGCATGCAAGTCTGTGTGACCCTGGAATGGAATCTGTGGAAAATATTTTAACCGGCAGTTTAAGTGCAGCAAAAGGAGGCTTTACCTCTATCACTTGTGAGCCAGATACAATACCAGCTATTGATAATAAAACTGTCGTAGAATATGTTGACAGTAAAAGCAGGGAAAACGCTATTGTAAATCTTTTTGCTTATGGCAGTATGACAAGAGACTGTGCAGGAAAAGAAATGGCAGATATCGGTGAAATGAGTCGTGCTGGCATTGTAGCTGTCTCTGATGGAGATCAGACGGTGGAAGATACATTTTTGCTTAGAAATATTTTTCTTTATGCTAATATGTTTCATTTACCAGTGATTACCCATTGTGAGGATACCCATTTGTCAGAAGGTGGTGTGATGAATGATGGTTTTTTTTCCACTACGTTAGGGCTGCGTGGTATCCCAAGAGAGGCAGAAGAGACAGTGCTTGCGCGTAATTTAGTGATTGCAGAACATACGGGATGTCATCTGCATATTGCACAGGTAAGTACAAGAGGCAGTGTTCAACTAATTCGTGAGGCCAAAAAGAGAGGAGTTAAAGTTACTTGTGAAACCTGCCCACAATATTTTATTCTGACAGAAGAAGCGTTAAGTGGATACAATACATTAGCGAAAATGAACCCTCCTCTTCGTACACAAAAGGATGTGGAGGCTATTCGGCAAGGACTAAAAGATGGAACGATTGATGTAATTACCTCTGGTCATCGTCCTGTACATCAAGAGGAGAAGGAACGAGATATTGTCAATGCTGGATGGGGAATTTCTGCGCTGGAGACAGCTTTTCCTCTGTCAGCTACTTATCTGGTTAAAACGGGTATTTTAACTTTGACAGAGCTTGCGGAAAAAATGAGTGTTATTCCATCAAAAATTTTGTCATTGTCCGATAAAGGTTGGATCAGACCAGGAATGGATGGAGATTTAACAATTGTAGACATGAATCGGATAGAAAAGATTGACGCAGCAACGTTTCGATCTAAAGCAAAGTTTTCTCCTTTTGATGGAATGGATGTGACTGGTGTTATAAAATATACAATTGTTGGAGGAAGACTTCCTCTACAAGAAAGATAATCAGACGGCGGTGCAAGTATGTATTTAAAAAATCTTGAGATACAGGGATTTAAATCATTCCCTGAAAAAATCAAACTGGAATTTCATCAAGGCATAACAGCAGTAGTTGGTCCAAATGGCAGCGGTAAGAGTAATGTTTCCGATGCGGTACGCTGGGTATTAGGAGAACAGCGGGCAAAGTCTCTTAGAGGGGACAAAATGGAGGATATTATTTTTGCTGGTACCCAAAATCGTCGCGCTTTAGGATTTGCGGAAGTATCGTTGACATTAAATAACGAGGATAGAATTCTCCCGTCAGACTATACAGAAGTACGTGTGACAAGGCGGGTATATCGTTCTGGTGAAAGTGAATATTTAATTAATAATGGATATTGTCGACTGAAAGATATTTATGAACTTTTTATGGACACAGGGATTGGGAGAGAAGGCTATTCTATTATTGGACAGGGAAAAATCGAAGAGATTTTGTCGAATCGTTCTGAGGACCGCCGAAGATTATTTGAGGAGGCGGCTGGAATTGTTAAGTATCGTACACGCCGAATGGAAGCAGAACAGAAGTTAGAAAAAGAAAGACAAAATTTACAACGTGTAGAAGACATCATTCGTGAGATTGAAAACAATTTAAAGCTTTTAAGTCATCAGTCGGAGAAAGCAAAGGAATATTTAAGACTCAGGGATAGGCTAAGAATTGCAGAATCTGCACTTTTTGTTTTGGAAGTTGATAGACTGGAACAGGTAATGACAAAAAACAGTGGGGATATGAATATTGTAGTCCAGCAGTTATCAGACGGAGAAAAGAAGTTTGATCGAGACAGTCAACAGTTGAAACAATGGCGTCAAAAACAGGAATTAGATACCTCAAAAATGCAGGAAATCTCAGGTAAGATTATAAATTTACGTACGGAGTTGGAACATGGAGAAGGAAATCTGCGGTTACTGGAGGAGCAAAAGGCTACAATTATCCAAAAAATTCGTTCGTCGCTTTCTAAAAAAGATACTTTGCAGGAGAAGAAGGCTCATATTCAAGAGACAATAGATTTAAACCGAACAAATCAGGATGGCTTAGAATTGAGTAAGCAGAGCCTTCAAAAAAAACTTGCCATGTTAGAAGAAAAGTTTCAGCAAATGACAAGTCATTTGGTTTTGGAAGAGTCACAACTAGAGGATTACAAATCAGATCTGATGGAAAATATGCAGCAAATGGCAGGACTGAGAGAAAGTCTTTCCAGGTCTTATGCGATACTGGAACAATTTGAGGAAAGACAGGTAAAATTAACAGAAGAAATTTCCTATTTATCAGCTCAAGTGGATACTAACCGTGTGCATTTAGCTGTTTGCGACAAAAAACAGGAACATTTTACAGAAGAAAAAGAGCATTTAACAGTAAAAAAACAGCAATCAGACGATCATTTATGTCAGTTGAATCAAAAATTGGAAGAGTTGACAGAGAAAGATCGAATTTTGATGGGGAAGTATCAGGAAAAACAGTCTAGAATGCATATTTTAAGCGAGATGGAAAAGACACATGAGGGCTTTTTTAAGAGCGTAAGAGATGTTCTTCGGCTTAAAGAAAACAGAATGGATCAATGGAGTGGAATTTGTGGAGCTGTAGGTGAACTTTTGCAGGTGGATAGAAACTATGAGACTGCCATAGAAGTCGCTTTGGGGGGAGCATTGCAAAATATTGTTACTCTTACGGAGGAGGATGCTGGAAAAGCAATTGATTATCTAAAAAAGACTCATGGTGGACGGGCGACATTTTTACCAATAAGTGCTGTGAAAGGAAAAGAATTTTCCAAAGAAGAACCGGTGTTGCGGGAAGAAGGTGTTTTGGGTACAGCAAAGAATTTAATACAGTTTGATAAAAAGTATGAAGGCATTTTTGCAAGTCTTTTAGGGAGAACAGTTGTGGTATCCACACGTCAGAAGGCTACAGCTCTATCCAGGAAATATCGTCAGAATATTCGTCTAGTTACTTTAGAAGGAGAACTGTTTAGTCCTGGAGGCGCTATTTCTGGAGGAAGTGCAAACAAAAAAATTTCAGGTATTATTAGTCGTGGCCGTGAGATTAACGATTTGAAGAAAGAGTTATCATCTTTGGAAGAAGAACAAGATGTGTTGCGACAAAAAGGAAGAAAATTAAGAGAAGAACAAAATAAAGAACAGATATTTCTTACAGAGGTCAGAGAGAAACTGCAAAATATTAGTATTTCTGAGGCGGCTCTTACCAGTGAAAGAACAAACACCCTTCGTTTGATTGAGGAGATTACAGAAAAAAGCGTTAGTGCCAGAAAAGAACAAAGACAACTGACAGAAAGTTTAGGTGCAGCAAAGCAAGAGACTGTTCAAGGAGAAAAAGAACTGAAAGATTTGGAACAGGTAAAAAGCCAATTAGAAGGGATTCTTTCTAATGCAGTAACGAATTTGCAAACAGAAAAAGATGAGAAGAATAAGTTAACAGAACAAATGACTGCTCTACGTATGGATCTTCAGACAACAGAACAGAATCTTTCTTTTGCAAGACAGGAGAAAAAAAGGTTAGACCAAGAGATGCAGCAATACGGAAAAGAAATAGATCATTTAATAGAAAAGTGCAGAGAAGAAAAGTTTCTGTTGGAGAAAAAAGAAGAGACACAGAAAAATACCATAGATCAGATTACTAATTTAAAAACTCAGCTGTCGGAAAAAAATGAAGAACTCTCAATTGTGACAGATAGTCGTAGTCAATGCAAAGATAAAATTGAACTTTTAGAGAGAAAAACGAGAGAACAAATGGATAATATTAGTCATCTGAAAAATGAGGTATTTCGTTTGGAAACCAAAAAGGCGAGATTAGAGGAAGAACGTGCTCGATTGTTTCAGAAGATTTGGGATGACTATGAACTTACATATTCTGAAGCAAAAGCGTGTGTGCCAGAAATTACAGATGAAGAAAAATTACAGAAGGAAGCTATTCAAAGGCGAGAAGCTATGAAAAAACTGGGGACAGTAAATATAGATGCCATTGAGGAATATCAAAAGGCCATGAATCGGCATGAATTTATGATAGAACAAAAAGAAGATATTCGGCAGGCAGAAGAAAAACTGCGTCAGATTATTGCGGAATTGTCTAGAAGAATGGAAGAACAGTTTAGGGAAGAATTTGATATTATAAGCAAAAATTTTGATCTAGTTTTTCGAGAGATGTTTGGCGGAGGAAAAGCATATCTTAGGCTCAGTGACGAGGAAGACATTTTGGAAAGTGGTATAGAAATTATTGCTCAACCTCCAGGAAAAAATTTACAAAATATGTCTCTTCTTAGCGGTGGGGAGCGTGCTTTGACTGCAATTGCCATTTTGTTTGCTATATTGAAGATGAAACCTTCTCCATTTTGTATTTTGGACGAAATTGAAGCTGCGTTGGACGATGCGAATGTAAAGCGCTATGCTCAGTACTTAAAACATTTTTCTAGAGAAACGCAGTTTATTGTAATTACGCATAGAAAAGGTACGATGGAGGCTGCGGATATCCTTTATGGTATTACTATGCAGGAACAGGGGGTTTCCAAAGTTGTATCGGTGGATCTGCGAGATAAAAATGCAGGGTAAGAAAGGAGCGTTATAGCATGGGATTATTTGATTTTTTTAAAGGGAAAAAAACAGAAGAACAAGAAGAGTTAACACAGGAAGGGTTATCGAATTCATTGGAGGACGGTACAGAAGGAAGCCAAGACGAGTTTTGTGCCGCTGAAAATGATAATACCATTTTGAGTGACTTAAATAAGATGGAAGATGAAAAGTATCATCTGGAAGAAGCAAGTGAGCACCATCCAGTGGTGGAAGAAACAGTAGATGAATCAGAAAAAGATTTTTTTTCTATACCGAAGAAAGAAGAAGCTGATTTGTTGAATGGTGAAATTACAGAGACAATTAAATTTGGCGATGTTTTTGAAGCAGCAAAATCAGAAGAGTCAGAAGAATCCTTAACCTCTTCTCAGATACAAGAGGGAAAAAAAGGATTCTTTCAGCGTCTTCTGGATGGACTGCATAAAACAAGAGACAGTATTTTAGGCGGTGTAGATACTGTTTTAGGGGCTTTTACAGTGATAGATGAAGATTTGTTTGAGGAATTGGAAGAGGTTCTAATTATGGCTGATATTGGTGTAGAAACCACAACATCAATTGTGGATGCATTGAGGAAACGTGTAAAACGGGAAAGAACTACAGATCCGGCACTCATTAAAGATATGCTTATTGAAGAAATCCGCAGTATTCTTTCTTCTAGTAAGGATGAGATAGAGAACCTTCCATCTCCTACAGTTTTATTGGTTATTGGCGTCAACGGTGTAGGTAAGACGACTACAATTGGAAAACTAGCATCACATTATAAATCTGAGGGGAAAAAGGTACTTTTAGCAGCAGCTGATACATTCCGTGCAGCAGCGATTGACCAGTTACAAGTTTGGGGCGAAAGAAGCGGAATTGATGTGATTCGTCATGAGGAAAGAACGGATCCAGCGGCTGTTGTGTTTGATGCTGCACATGCAGCAAAAAATAGGAAAGCAGATCTTTTGATCTGTGACACCGCTGGAAGACTGCACAATAAAAAAAATCTCATGGACGAACTGAAAAAAATTGCTAAAGTCATTGGAAAAGAGTTCCCAGAAGCACATAGAGAGACGTATTTAGTGCTGGATGCCACAACAGGACAAAATGCGATCCAGCAGGCAAGGTTATTTAGTGAGGTGGCTGAAATTACAGGGATAATCCTTACGAAGTTAGATGGTACAGCCAAAGGTGGGATTGTCATTGCAATTAAAAATGAAATGAATATTCCGGTAAAATATATTGGTGTAGGAGAAGGAATTGCAGATCTTCAAAAATTTGATGCCGAAAATTTTGCTAGGGCTCTGTTCGGTGAAAGTAATTTTTAAAAATTTTGGGACCCTTTTGTTTTTCATTATCTAAAAAGCATAGAAAATAACTTTTATACAGCAACGTTTATAAAGAAACAGCGCCGTTACAACGGCGCTGTTTCTTTATAAATATAAAATTTTATCCTCTTTTTTTGAAAATTTTCTGCGTAATTCCTTCAGGTATAAAGATAGAGACACAAGCACTTATAAAAAGAAAATAAACATAAATCACATTAGGTATGATGTCAAAAGCTGAGATTCCATAACCTTTTGCCATGCTGACAGCAATCAGCATTTGAGCACCATAGGGAATAATACCTTGCCAAATACAGCTGAAGATATCCATAAGAGAAGCGGTCTTTCGTGGTGTAATGTTATAGCGAAGGCTGATTTCTTTTGCAATAGGAGCAGCCATAACGATTGCTACAGTGTTATTGGCTGTGGCGATATCCATAACAGAGGATAAAACTGCAATACCAACTTGACCGCCAGAAGTACCTTTAAATACTTTTTTGATGAAATCTAGGATAAAATGAAATCCACCATTGTGTTTAATGAGTGCTCCTAGAGCACTAACGAGCATGGCAACAATAATGGTCTCAAACATACCAGTTGTGCCACTTCCCATGCTCTGAAAAATAACAGGAATCGAAAACTCTGGTTGGGTTAAAAGACCAACAACAGAAAACAGTAAAATACCTGTACCAAGTACAACTAAAACATTAAGACCTAATAGTGCTAAAGCTAAAACAACAAAGTAAGGAATTGCCTGCCAAATATTATAACTTTGTAACGTTACCTGTCCTGTGCCTGATGATAGAAAGAGATAAAGTACTATGGTAGCAAATGCTGCTGGAAGGGCAATCCAGAAATTTTCTTTGAACTTATCTTTCATCTCACAGCCCTGTGTTTTTGTTGCAGCAATTGTTGTATCAGAGATAAAGCTCATATTATCTCCAAACATAGCACCACCTACAATAGCGCCTAGAACGATTTTTAAATCTAAGCCAGCGGCATTTGAAGCAGCCACTGCAATTGGTGCAAGAACAGTGATTGTTCCAACAGAAGTACCCATAGCCATAGATAAAATACAGGCGATTAAGAAAAAGCCGAAAATAACTTGTTTGGCGGGAATAATACTCAAAAGAAAGTAGGCAATACTTTCTGACCCCCCAGCAGCTGTAGCGACACTACTGAATGCACCAGCAAAAAGAAAAATCATAATCATAATGACAATATTTTCATCGCCAAATCCCTCTGCCATGATTCGAATTTTTTCGTTGAAAGTTACAACTTTGTTTTGAAATAGAGCTACGATAATAGCAATCGTAAAAGCCACAACTACCGGCATGACATAGAATCCTTGATCTTGTCCTTGGATGTATTGGAAATAGATACCACTACCTACATAAAGTAGAAGGAAGACTAAGATGGGTAATAGGGCCCAGCCATTTGATTTTTTGGTCATAGTTATCATGTTCCTTTCTAGAATCTTTTGTTTTTATATTTCTCGTTCTCCTTTTTTAGACAGGAAAAAAATAGATGTTTTTATTATATGCGAAAGAATTTGTTATTGTAAAGAGGCGGATTATAATCTGTGTATAAATAATTATATTAAAATGATTTTATTGTTATAAATATAAATTAGTTTGTCTGATAATTATGATAGAAAATAGAAGGAGAAAAACTATGAGACAGATACTTCTATAGTGTTTTTTCATACAGCAATGCGAAAGGCCTCCTTTTTGATCTATGTTTTGGGAGGTGGATGAATTTTGAGAGAAAGAAGAAAGATTTGTTTTGATAAAACTGTTGTCTGTCAGTGAATTTGTTGTATAATAAATATATTAATTAACTTGTGGAGGATGGACATGCCTGAGAAAATCATGTTGATTGATGGAAATAGTATTGTAAACCGTGCCTTCTATGGTTTGCCTCTTTTAACAAACGGTGAGGGAGTTACGACAAATGGTGTCTACGGTTTTTTGAATATTTTATTGAAATTGATGGAGGAAGAAACGCCGCAATATTTAGCAGTGGCTTTTGATCTGCATGCGCCAACGTTTCGTCATGAGAAATTTGCGGCCTATAAGGGCACTAGAAAATCTATGCCAGAGGAATTGGTGAAACAAATGCCTCTGCTCAAAGAGGTGTTGGATGCAATGGGCATCAAGTATTATGAGCAGGCAGGTTTTGAGGCAGATGATCTTCTAGGTACGCTGTCAAAGAAAGCAAAAGAAGCTGGTATCATACCTGTTATAGTTTCTGGTGACAGAGATTTATTACAACTGGCAGATCCCGTTACCAAAATTAGAATCCCAAAGACAAAAGCTGGAGGAACAGAAGTAGAGGATTACTATGCCCAAGATGTGGAACGGGTTTATGGTGTTACACCAAAACAGTTTATAGAATTAAAAGCACTAATGGGAGATGCTTCTGACAATATTCCTGGTGTGCCTGGAATTGGTCAAAAAACTGCAACTAAGATCATACAAGCCTATGGTTCTTTAGAGGAAGCCATTACCCATGCGAAAGAGATTCAGCCGAAAAAAGCTGGAGAGAATTTAGCGCAGTATGTGGATCAGGCTCGAATGAGTTTATGGCTTGCAACTATTCAATGTGAGGCTCCTATTGATTTAAACTTGGATGAAGTAAGGGTAGGAAATCTTTTTACTGCTGAGGCATATGAGTACTTTAAACGGTTGAATTTTAAGACACTCCTGCCGCGTTTTAATCAACCAACAACACAAGGAAAAGAAAAAGAAGTGAAAGTTTTGCCAAAAGTATTGGATTCTACAGAAAAAATATCTGAATGGATTCAATCTCTCCCTAAAAACACTTTGATTTCTGTAGTTTTATTCCAGGAGGATAGCCGTCTAGTAGCAGTTTCTGCCTGCGAGGAACGAGGCTGTGTTTGGATAGAGTTAGATGATGGTAATAATTTGGCATTATCGATCAAACCCCTTCTTTCTGGGGATTACCGTATCATTGGGCATGATGTCAAGAAAGATATTCGCCTTATGGCAATCTATGACATTGTGCCAGCTCCTGTGTTTTTTGATACAGCATTGGCAGGCTATGTTTTAAATCCGCTAAAAGATACGTATGAATATGATGACTTGGCGGCAGATTTTTTAAATTGTGTCTGTCCTTCACAGGAAGAAGTGTTAGGAAAGGGGAAATCTCGACAATCCATTCTCTCTCTTACAAAAGAAGCGCGAGCAGTCTATGGTGGCAGGCAGGCAAAGATTTATTATGACAGTTTTGTTGTCATGGAGCAAAAATTGAAGGAAAATAATCAGATGGAGTTATATCAGTCTATTGAGCTTCCTCTGATGTACGTTTTGTCTGATATGGAAAAATATGGAATTGGTGTGGATAAAGAAGCTCTCCAAGATTATGGCCAGAGGCTTTCTGTCCGTATTGATACTTTGACAAAAGAAATTTATGAAATGGCTGGAGAGGAGTTTAACATCAATTCACCAAAACAGTTGGGTGTAATTTTGTTCGAGAAGTTAGGGCTGCCTGGTGGAAAAAAGACAAAAACAGGATATTCCACTGCCGCTGATGTTTTGGAGAAGTTACGTACAGAAGTGCCTATTATAGATAGGATTTTGTTATATAGACAATATATGAAGTTAAAAAGCACGTATGCAGATGGATTGATGCAGGTGTTGGATGAAGCTACAGGGAGAATTTATTCGACATTTAACCAAACTGTGACGGCGACAGGACGCATTAGTTCCACAGAACCCAACCTGCAGAACATTCCTGTTCGGCTTTCTCTAGGAAGAGAATTGAGAAAAGTATTTTTGCCAGCAGATGGTTTTGTATTTTTGGATGCAGATTACAGTCAGATTGAATTAAGAGTTCTTGCTCATATGGCGGAGGATGAATCTCTTATCAATGCTTTTATAACCCATCAGGATATTCATCGTATGACAGCAAGCCAAGTATTCCATATTCCTTTTGATCAGGTAACAGCACAGCAGCGATCCAATGCAAAGGCAGTGAATTTTGGTATTATTTATGGTATCAGTGCGTTTAGCCTTAGCCAGGATATTGGAGTAACACGTAAGGAAGCTGATACTTATATAAAAAATTATTTTAAACAATATCCAAAAATCAAAGGATATATGGATAAGACCATAGCTGACGCCAAAGAAAATGGCTATGTTTCTACACTGTTCCACCGGAGGCGTCCAATGCCGGAGTTGAAAAGCACAAATTTTGTTCAGCGTTCCTTTGGGGAACGAGTTGCGATGAATATGCCAATTCAGGGCACTGCTGCCGATATCATCAAAATTGCTATGGTGAAAGTACACAAAGCCTTGAAAGAAAATCAGTTGAGAAGCAGATTGATTTTGCAGGTTCATGATGAGCTTTTGATTGAAGCAGCTCAGGAGGAAGTAGAGATTGTTAGCCGTCTGCTAAAAGAAAATATGGAACAAGCTGTTCAGTTAAAAGTTCAGTTAGAGGCGGAAGTTCATATGGGCCACAGCTGGTATGAAGCGAAATGAGGGAAAAACAATGGAAATAATTGGCTTAACCGGAGGGACTGGAAGCGGAAAAAGTGCTGTGAGTATGTTTTTGCGTAAAAAAGGCTTGTATGTCATAGATGCAGATCAGATTAGTCATGAGATAATCAAAAAAAATCAACCGGCCTATGAAGAGATCGTAGAAGAGTTTGGTACAGAAATTTTGGATAGCGATGGAGAGATTATACGTCAGCGTTTAGGGCAGATTGTATTTTCTGATCCTAAAAAACTGTCATTTTTAAATCGATGTACCCATAAATATATTCGTATGGAAATTGAAGAGACAATCTCTCAACAAAAAAAGGCGGAGGCTTCTATGATTATTATTGATGCGCCATTGTTGGCAGAGGCAGGCCTGATAGAGATTTGTGATGAAGTATGGGTGGTATGTGCTGACAGACAGGTTCGACTGGAAAGAATTATGACACGAGATGGATTAACATATTCTCAGGCAGAAAAAAGGATTTTTGCCCAGAAAAGCGATGAAGAATATAGGGCTATGGCGAACAGGATCATTTTAAATAATGGAGGATTAGAGGAACTTGGTGCAGAGCTTGATCAATTATGGAATAATAAAGAGGGAAAATAGCCTATGTTTTATACACTTTGCGTAAAAAAGTTTAGAGGATTATTTGTGGCGGGGATACTAACAGTTGGAATTGGTGCAGGGATGGCCGCAACATTTTTGCCTGGATATTTATTTCCTCGTAGATATAGTACAGAAGTTGAGAAATACGCTAGAGAATATGGGTTAGAGGAAAATTTCGTCTATGCAGTAATTAAAGCAGAGAGCAATTTTGACCCAAATGCTGTCAGCTATAGAGGTGCTTGTGGATTGATGCAGATTATGCCAACAACAGGAGAGTGGTGTGCTGAAAGTATGGGGATGGATAGCTTTGCAGAAGAAATGCTTTTTGACCCAGAGATAAATATACAGCTAGGATGTTGGTATCTTGCCTTGTTGGTAGATCATTTTGATGGATCGCTGACGACTGCAGCGGCGGCATACAACGCAGGTATTGGGAATGTTAGCCGATGGATATCGGAAGGAGGGAGTACCGACCTTGAAGTGATACCTTTCCGTGAAACAGAAGGGTATTTAAAGAAAATACAGCTTTACCATAAAATTTATGATGATATGTATGGCGGTACGAAGAAGACAGTATGAGACGAAAAATTTTTTTATTAGTTTTGGCAATTTCTTATATTTTGACAGGATGTGTCAGTACAGGAAATGATCTGCATCCTACAGAGGATGCAATTTCCAGCCAAGTGCAGACGGATCCACAGGTGGAAAAAGAGTCAGATGGGGTGCTTAAACTTTCTATGCGTACAACACAAACCCTCCATCCGCTCTATAATGAAGATGAGAGTGTGGCACAAATTCTTCTTTTACTTTATCGTCCACTGATTAGTATAGATGAAAAAGGAAAGCCTGTGCCTAGTGTTGCACAAAGCTGGTTTTTTGACGAGGATGGCAGAGTCTTAATTTTGAATTTACGAGATGATATTTATTGGCAGGATGGGAATCAGCTGTCGTCAGTCGATGTAGTATATTCAGTAAATGAGTTGAAAAATGCATCGGAAAATGCAGTATATAAAGGTTGTGTGGAGCATATTGTCTCTTGCAGTGCACCTGATAATCAAACAGTAAAAATAACTTTTGATGAACGGTATACTGGAAATATATATGCTGCTTGTTTTCCTATTGTGGAAAGAGCCGCCTTTTCAAGGTTGACTGAAAGTGAGAAGATAGCAAATCTCTCTGCGGTTGGGTCAGGTCTCTATCAATTAGAGAGCTATACACCAGCAAGGAATCTAACTTTAACTAGATACAACGACTGTTTTTTGGATAGAGCGGAAATAGAAAGGATTTCTGTAGAAATAATTCAGGATGAAGAGACAGAACTGTACAGTTTTGATCAGGGACTAATTGATGCAGTATCAACAACAGAAAGTACGCTGGGAAAATTTGATATAGATTCCAATGGTCAAAAAGCAGAGTATGTGATGAACTATTTTGATTTTATTGGATTTAACTTTCAACGAGACTTATTTCAAGATATAAATGTGCGCAGAGCTATCAATTATGTGGTGCCGAGAAAAGAAATTTTAAATAATATTTATCTCAATCATGCAGTTCATGCAGTTGTGCCTGTGAACCCATCAAGCTGGTTATATGCTGAGGATCTTACTGTACCTGAACCTCAAAGTAACAATGCCAAAAAACTTTTAGACCAGTCCGGCTGGAAATATGACTCATCTAACAAGTTGCGCTACAAAGATGGTGATGGAACACAACCGCTAAAAGCATCAATTTTAGTCAATAAGGAAAATGAGGAGCGTCGACAGACAGCTATTTATTTGGCAGATGAATTAAAGTTTCTTGGCTTTGATGTACAGGTAGAGGAAGTTGCGTTTGATGAATATCAACGACGGCTGGAAGAAGGAGAATACGATCTTTATATTGGTGGCTGGAAAATGAGTGTAGATCCGGATTTAAGATTCTTTTTAGGTTCAGGAGGATATGGTAACTATTCTGGTTATGAGAGTGACATGATGGAATCATTACTTGCGGAAGCAGCGTCGGCAACAGAAGAGACATCTATCAAACAGGCCTATGTAGCCTTAGAAAAGTTTATTGTCAGTGAGATTCCATGCATTACAATTGCTTACCGCAAAGCAGCAGTATACAACACAGATGATGTAGAAGGAAGTCTATCTCCTGTAGAAAACGAAATATTTCGTGGGATTGAAAATTGGAAGCTGAAATGAGTGATGAATCATGTCTGAATTAAGAAAAGACCCTCTGACAGGTGATTGGGTGGTATTTGCACCTGCCCGTGGTAGTCGTCCTTATGAATTTGAGGCAAAGACGTTTGCCTACAATCAGAAAGGGATGTGCCCTTTTTGCATGGGAAACGAGTTTATGACTCCTGAGGAGACAGGAAGAATTGGTAGTACTGACCAATGGATCGTTCGATCTGTACCTAATAAATTTCCAGCTCTTTCTGACAAGACTGCGCAGGAGGATAAGAATGAATTCTATTCCCATTGTTTTGGTAGAGGTATTCATGAAGTGATTATAGATAGCCCTTTTCATGAAGACACTTTTGATATGTTTTCAGAGAAACAAATAAAAGCTGTCCTTTTACTGCTCCAAGAGAGATTGAAAAGTGCCCTAAAGCGTACAGATTTGCCTTATATTCAAGTATTCAAAAATATGGGACCAGAAGCGGGAGCTAGTCTTAAACATTCACATTGGCAGATGATTGGTGTGCCAGTACTTCCGCCTAGACAGAGACAAATTGCTGAAAACTGCCAAAATTATAAAATAAAAACAGGCCATAATCTTTTTGATGATATTATACAACAGGAAGAAGTTGAGAAGAAAAGAATTATAGCTATGACAAATCAGTTTGTAGCTTTTGTACCTTATGCAGCACGACATTGTTATGAAGTTATGATTGTGTCACGAATAAGGGAAAGTTTGACAGAGTTTACTAAAGATGAACGACAACAGTTAGGAGATATTCTGCAAAAGATACTTCAGAAAGCGGAAGATTTCAGAAAGGGATTGTGTTTTAATATTTGTTTTGAGGAAACACCAGTACAATTTCGTGAAAAAGGACTGTTCCGCTGGTCAGCGGAAGTCATTCCTCGGATGGGTACTTTAGCTGGATTCGAGTATGGAACAGGTATGTATATTAATCCAGTATTGCCGGAGGAAGGTGCAAAAATTTATCGTTAGTTTTTGAATTATTTTTAAAAACAGCCAATTTAGATTTATTGGCTGTTTTTTGTATCTAAAAAAATTATAGATAGTTTTCCACAATGCTTTAACTGGAAAAGATTTCTGTATTTTCTGAAGTTGTCTTTTCATTTCCATTATCAGAATAGATTTCTGTAATAAGTTTTGTGCCAGTGACAAAACCATCGATAAAGTTTTGTTCCATTTCTAAAGGAAGTAAATCCATATGAAGTTTGATAAGTCTAGTAAATTCTTCTTTCATATTTTCAGGCAGCTTTGATTGAAAAGTATCATAGGCAAGAAAGGCTTTTTTTCGGCTGTTTTTCAATGTCTCCATGTTTTTTTTACACTTGATATAGGGATAAAGTTCACCATTATATAGTTTTTTTAAGATATTGTCCATAGAGGCACCTCCTTATGATACAATGGTTTCTTTTTTAAAATAATTGTATCATATTTGTTCAATATTCTCAATACAAATACTGGAGCTATGTCATCAAAAAAGTTGAAAAACTATTTTCTAAGAATTATTTAACTTATAAAAGTTAATTTTCAGTTTTACTTCTTTTCTAAAAAGAAAGGAGGTTTTTATGCATAAATTTAACCTCCAGGTAGAAAATAAAGGCGAGGAGGGAATAAATATGAAAAAAAGAATGTCGTTTTTGGTATTTCTTCTGATTGCTATTGCTGTATGTATGACAGCAGTCGTTTTTGCTTCAGCAAAACACAGTTATGGTGACCCGCCGGTAAAGGGAACATTTGTCTTTGCCACGAATAAAACGGGGGAGGTAACTTGATGGATATTTATATTAAACCGGCAAAACGAGCGCAGCTAATTGGCCGTAAAATTATTTATCTAAAAGATGTGGCAGAGATATTCGGTGGTGGACAACTTAATTTAGGTCAGACAATCGTTGGAGAATTCCAAGAAAGTGACAAATCTATGCAACTAATCTCTGCATTGGACATTGTTCAGGCTTTAGTTCATAAATACCCCAATGAGACGCTTACCGTCAATAATGTAGGAGAAAAAGAGACGGTTGTTACCTTTGTAGCGAAAGAAAAAACAGAGCCGATTTTTTTGCGCTGGCTAAAGGTTTGTGCTATTTCAGTAGTATTATTTATGGGTGGTGCAACGGCTATTATGAGTTTTCATTCTGATGCAGATATCTCGGGAATTATGAAAGCATATTATAAAGTTGTTTTTGATGAGGAGTCGGAAAACCCACTAATTTTAGAAATTCCTTATTCTTTAGGATTGGGAATCGGTATTTTAGTTTTTTTCAATCACTTTTCTCTATGGCGACTTTCCGATGATCCGACACCAATCGAGGTTCAGATGACGACTTACGAAGATGAAGTTAAAGTCTGCTTGGCTGACAATCTGGAAAAAAAACGAAAATCAGGCAGGAAGAAAGGAAAGGATGAGAAACCAGCATGAGATATTTGCTTTCTGTTCTTTTAGGTTTTTCCAGTGGATTGATTGTAGCAGGCGGTATTTTTGCTTTTATCGCGGTAATTGGCGTAGTGCCAAGACTTGCCCAGAAGACAAGGACAAAGCAACATATCAGATTGTATGAAGATATGATATTGTTGGGCGGTTTTTTTGGTAGTATGACACTGTTTTTGGATTTTCATTTCCCTATAGGAACAATATTTGCTATGGTTTTTGCTTTAGCTACAGGCGTGTTTGTAGGCGTTTTGGCGGTGTCGTTGGCAGAAGTTCTTAATGTCGTTCCAGTTTTTATGCGGCGTGTGAGACTTACTTTTGGTCTGCCAATACTCATTGCTGCTTTGGCTTTCGGAAAAGTGGCAGGAGCACTTCTATATTTTTTTGTACCAGATTTTTTTCTCTAGGAGGTAGTTATGGAACAAAAAGTGAAAGGAAATAGTAGTAATTCACAGTCCAATTATTTGGAAGAGCAGAAAAAAGAAAAACAAAAGCAGGCACAGCAAAAATACAAGGAATTAGTGAAACGTGCCTCTCCCAAGAGCCATATTGTTAGGGATAGTATTCGTGCTTTTATTACTGGAGGAGCTATTTGCGTCTTTGGGCAGTTTTTGATTCAAAGTTATCAATCCTTTGGGTTTAATGAAGAAGAAAGCGCTATTTTTACCTCGATTACATTAATTGGTATTGCTGCTATACTTACAGGTTTGGGAATTTACAGTAAACTAGGAAAATTCTGTGGTGCTGGTACGATTGTTCCAATTACAGGATTTGCAAACTCTGTTGTCAGCCCTGCTATTGAGTATCAGAAAGAAGGGATGGTTTTTGGGATTGGTGCAAAAATTTTTACCGTTGCCGGACCAGTTATTTTATACGGTGTTTTTGCTAGCTGGGTTTTAGGATTAATATATTGGGCTTTGAATTTAATGAATGTTTGGCCGTTTTAAATAGATAAAGAAGGTGTATTGAAGATGAAAAATAAAAATAAGAGAATGGGACGTTCCACAGTTCGCTTTACCGATCCACCAGTAATTATAAATACTGCTTCTGTAGCAGGGAAAAAGGAAGGTGAAGGACCATTAGGCAAAGTTTTTGATGTTCTTTGGACAGATGACCTGAATGGGGAAAAAAGTTGGGAAAAGGCAGAAGCCGCTTTGGTAAAGCAGGCTTTTCAGTTAGTTCTGCAAAAAGCAAATAAAAAAGAAGATGATTTGGATTATTATATTGGTGGAGACCTTCTAGATCAGGTATCAGCGACCATTTTTGGTCTAAATGGGAGAAAAGTTCCTTTTTTTGGTATTTATGGCGCTTGCTCGACTTTTGGAGAAGCACTAAGCCTCAGTGCTATGTTGATTGATGGCGGATTTGCAAATCTTATTGCAGCTGGCGCAAGTAGTCATTTTTGCGGTGCAGAAAAGCAGTTTCGGTTCCCGCTGGATATGGGCACTCAACGACCTCTGACCTCAACATGGACAGTTACAGGAGATGGCACGGCGCTGATTGCGAAAGAAGGTAATGGTCCTGTGATTACCCATATTACAACAGGACAAATTATGGATTTAGGAATAAAAGATGCCAATCATATGGGAGCTGCAATGGCTCCTGCAGCAGCACAAGTTTTAGTTCAACATTTTAAGGATACAGGTAGAAAACCATCAGACTACGATTTAATTGCAACAGGAGATTTAGGTTATGTAGGTAAGGAATTAGTGAAAACTCTTGTGGCAGAAGAAGGATATCAACTGGATGGATCAAATTTCACGGATTGTGGTATTGAAATTTTTGATAGAGAAAACCAAGACACACATTGTGGCGGCAGTGGATGTGCCTGTTCAGCGCTGACATTTTGCGGTTCTTTTTACCGTAAACTAAAAGAAGGAGAGATTAATCGTATGTTGTTAGTTCCTACAGGGGCATTGATGAGTCCAACATCAAGTCAACAAGGCGAGCCGATTCCATCGATTGCCCATGGAGTAGTAATAGAAAGTAGGTGTTAAATATGGATATGTATCTAAAAGCATTTTTGGTAGGCGGGCTGTTTTGCCTCATTGGTCAAATATTAATCGACAAGACAATGTTGATGCCTGGACGTATTTTGGTTATTTATGT
>JAGZLR010000042.1 GCA_018364635.1 Clostridiales bacterium
AGTCAAACCAAAAGCGCCTATCTTTTCTCCTTTCGCAAGAGGAACCAAATATTTTTTCTTCTGTTCTTCTGTGCCATATGCAAAAATTGGCCACATGCCAAGGGAGACATGAGCTGAAAGAATAACACCGGCACCGCCATCGACACGAGCCAGCTCTTCCACTGCAATAGCATAACTAAGAATATCTAATCCAAGACCGCCGTATTCTTTTGGATAAGGCGTACCCATGACACCCATAGCACCTAGCTGACGGAATGCATCCTCTGGGAACTCATTGTTTTTGTCCATGAGAAAAGCAATGGGTTTGATCTCTTTTTCTGCAAACGCACGTATCTTCTTCCGAAATTCCTCATGTTGAACTGTTGTTTTAAATTGCATAGCTCTGCCTCCTTTTAATTCTTCTATTTTATCATCGATTACCGCTTCTGCGGTACTGATTGACAAAGATTGATTTCTTCTCTCGTTTTATCCGGCATGACTTTAATCCTACGCCTCTCCAAAAAGGATCCAAAACAAACTGTGGCTCTTCAATTCCTCATCAATGAAATCCTGTATTTTTTTCAGTTGTATATGTACTTTACATGTTTCTTCCCTCTGTTTTGTCCAATCACATAGATATCTAGGCTTCATACATCCAATCAAATAGGTATCTGAATCTAGATCAGACACAAGGTCATGGAGACTTTTTTCCCGTAAATCGATTTGCAGAGAAAATCCACCTTCTTTTCCACGGGTAACCGCGATATAACCGCTTTTTTCCAGTTTCTTTAAAATTTTATAGGCAAACTGCTGAGGGACAGCTTCTTTTTGCGCAATCTCGCCTGCGGTACACCGCTCTTTTTCTGAAAGAATACGTAAAATCCTGAGTGCATAATCCGTCTCTTTCGTTAATATCAACTGGCATACCTCCCGCCATTTTCATTACTATATTTTACTATAACATTCTAGACAATTTTTGTCTAGATTATAAAGTGACAATCTCAACCCCCAAAAAGATACATTTTATACAATACCCCTGGGATCTTTGTCAATTTCTCCTAAAGACTATCCCTCTACCTTTTTCTACTCATAACGAATTAAAATCTCTGTCACATATTCATTGTTATTTGTTGTTAATGTTTCATTCAATCCTCTTTCATAGGCAAAACCGACTAGGGTTTTATCATGTTCTATTGCATAGTTTTTAAGGATCTCATAGGCTTGTGGAAGTTTATCCCAACTTCCTTTCGTGGCCATCCGAAAATACATTCCTGCTGGTTTCTGAAAAAATTTTCCGCCTTTGGCTGCATTTGATTTCATGTAAATATAGTCATACTCTTCAAATCTGCCTGCCATTATTTTTTCGCAGGAAAGCATAAATCCATAATTAAGATTAAATAGACGCGCTCTCCGCTCCCAGCTTAAAAGCTCTCCCATTGCTGCATAATAATCCTCAATCTCTGGACCTTTAATTGGACTGCTTAAAAAGAAATACTCTTCTTTACAATAGATTTGTTCTATTTGGTTTAGCGCAACATTTTTACTAATGTCAGCCATCTTTTGTTTCTCTTGGAGTAACCGTTTCATGTTCTGCAAATGTTTTATTTTCGTGTCAATCTCGGCAATTTTATCTGCCAGTATTGCTGAGACGGTAGTTGAATCACAACAAATAGCCTCTTTTGTCTCCTCAATTGACATTCCAATTTCACGAAAAGCCAAAATGAATTCCAAATCCAGCATCTGTTCCCGTGTATAGTACCGATAGCCATTCTCCCCTTTATGACTTGGAGAAAAAAGGCCGATTTCGTCATAATAGTGAAGTGTTCTTCGATTGATTCCAAGAAGTTTTGCCATTTGTCCAACAGTAAATCCTATCGTTTCATTATTCATAAAATCACCTCTTGACATTACAGTTACTGTAAGGTTTATGATAGCATATGTGATTTTACATCGTCAAGAAAAGAAAGGAGCTAAAACAGCTATGACAAACATTTTAAATAGGGATTATAACATTTTTGCCCTATTCAAATATACCATACCAAGTATTTTAAGTATATTATTTATGTCCCTTTATCAAATGACTGACGCTATTTTTGTGGCAAATTTTGTCGGAGAAAATGCTCTCGCCTCCCTTAACATTGTCTATCCTGTCATTAGTATCATGTTAGCAATTACTCTGATGTTCTCTACTGGCGGCAGCGCTGTAGTCGCCAAAAAAATGGGCGAAGGGAAAAATAGAGAGGCGAAAGAAGATTTTACACTGATTGTTTTAGCGGAAGTGTTTTTGGCTGTATTGATCTCCATTCTCTGCTTCCTCTTTTTTGAGCCATTATTGAGTTTTTTGGGTGCTACGCCTGTGCTGTATCAGGACTGTGTAGGATATTTAGGACCACTTTTGCCCTTCTTGCCTATGGCAGTTCTTCAGTTCAGTTTCTCTTCTTTTTTTATTGCTGCTGGAAAGCCAGGCATCGGCTTTGCACTGACTGCCATATCTGGTATTTCTAACATCATTTTAGATTACGTACTCATCACAAAGTTTCATATGGGAATCAGCGGTTCAGCCTGGGGGACTGTCATTGGCTATCTTCTTTCTGCAATTCCTGGTTTTCTATACTTTTCTTTCCAAAGAAAGGGACTTTTGTACTTTGTCAGGCCAAAACTTAGGCTAAAAATGTTGGGCTTCTCTTGTTTTAATGGTTCTTCCGAAATGGTAAGTAACCTCTCTGTATCTGTGACAACATTAATGTTTAATAAATTAGCTTTAAGCTATATGGGCGAAAAAGGTGTAACTGCCATCACTGTAATTCTTTACGCTCAATTTTTTCTCACTGCCGTGTTTATGGGATTTATCGGAGGCGCAGGTCCGCTCATTAGTTTTCAGTTAGGCTGTAAAAACAAAAAACGGCTCAACGCACTATTTCGATACAGCACCTATATCGTCACTGCCATGACCGTCGTTGTGGTTTTTTTATCCTACCTTCTTGCAAAACCAATCGTCGCCGTCTATATTAATTCCACAAGTGATATCTTCCCTTTGGCTCTTCATGGTTTTGTGCTGTTTGCAATCAGCTACTTATTTGCCGGCTTTAATATTTATGCATCAGGACTTTTTACTGCACTTCATAACGGGAAAGTATCAGCCATTATCTCTCTAATGCGCACTTTTGTCTTTCTTGTTCTGTGTCTTATGATACTGCCTCGTCTCATCGGGGCTGACGGTATCTGGCTTGCTGTGCCAGTAGCAGAGTTTCTCTCCTGCATAATTTCGGTTTATTATATGATAAAGTATAGAAAAGAATATTATTTTTCATTTTCCACAAAAAATTTTGCATAAAATCAGCCGTGTTTTTTAGAAAACACGGCTGATTTTTATTCTTTCAAAAAATAACGAACAAAAATTGCGCCAAGGATCGCTGCAATCGCCATATAGACATATAACAAGCCCATTTCTGCCTTTGACTTACTGGAACTCCAACTTTGCGTCACAGAAGGGTCAAAAAATTGTTCTGTGATGTCTGTTCCTTTCTGATCTAAAAAGAAAACCTCCTTAATATCAATTCTTCCTATTTCACTGTCACTTAACCCTAATTCTTTTTGAAGATCCTCTTGACTTTTCAGCCAAAGAAAATTCAACTCTTTTAACGGATATGTTTTTTCCAACACTTGAGGAGATGTTCCGGTGTTCACCCAATACGCTATCTTGGCTGAATAAATATCGCGGCAGCTGTCTCCTGCAATGACAATGAGGGCATCCTCTGTTCCTTTGCCCCAAAAACTAGCTGTATATACCCCCTGGGTATAAGGAAAAGGGGTGTAGCTTGCGTTTACTATCCTATATTTCCCATTCAGACCTTTCACCAAATGCATCATACCATGGACACGGTCTTTATTTTCAGCGGAAAAAAACAGAAACAGCCGATGATCTGTCTGCCCATAGGCAACAACACTTAGCGGTGTTTCTTCTGTGATTGTTCCTGTTCCGCTATCAGAAGAGCTTGGAAGAAAGTCCATCAGCGCTTCCAACCGTCCTGCCTGTGTATTCTCATAATGAAACTCCGATTCATACAGAGCAAAAATTCCTAAAAGTGCAATCGCTGCCGCCAACAGAGCAGAGAACAGGCGGATTCTTTTTATTTTTCCCAGAAAACGGAGAGGCTGTTGCGGCACAGGTGTCGCTGACACTTGCTTTTTCATATTTTGTTCCAAAGCACTGCATTGGGGGCAGATGGCCAAATGCTTTTCTACCTGCTGAGCCGTTTCAGCCTCTGTCAAATTTTCAATGTATCCCTGCAATAAATCTCGAACCACACAACAATCTAATTGGCTGTCCCTCATTTTTTTCGCCTCCCTTTTCTCATAGTTATTTCCTGTCTATAAAAATGATAGCATCTAACGTTACAAAAAGCAAATCTGATCTATGAATCAACCTACAGCTGCCATATGAATGCTTAAAAAGCTGAATCCAAAAAGGACGCAGCTTTTTTCATTATTTATTGATAATTCATCACAAGAAACATTGGCTTGATTGCCATAATTTCATCATATTCCTCTTGGTCCACTGTCACACTCGAATTGACCGCCTTTAAATCCTGTTTTAAACCTTCCAGTGCATCAACAATAGTTTCCGCCCTTCCTTCTTCTATTAGTTCTATCATCCGTTTTAAAACCACCGGATGTGCATAATAGGCAGGCAGAGGAAAATCAGGAAACTTACTGATATACTGATCCATATGGTTAATCGAAGTTTGCAGCTGTTTTTCAATATATTTTTTATTATTTTTGGCAGTAGGCAAAACATTGGCACTAGAAAAGAGAAAGATTGCAGCTAGGCCAAACAAAAGAAAATAAAGACCAAAGCCTGCATGGGTAAATAAGGCATAGATACCATAAACCAATGCACCAACACCTAGCAGTGTGATAAAGAGGGCCGCCCATTGATAAGCAGGCTTACTTCTGTCATAGACCCTTTTGCGTTTTGCCCAACGGCTCATTTCTGTGGACAACTCTGTGCTTTCCTCTAAATAAGAGCAACATCCCTTTAAAAATTCAATATTTTTCCTGCCAACATCTGAAATAGACTTTGCTTTTTTTGCTAGACGCATAGTTTCTTTTTCCAGCAGCCTCTTTTCAGCTTCTTCGCTGTGCAGTTTGATTTCTGGATGGTTCTTTTTTATGTACTGCAAAAAATCATCTACATGCTCTTCATGCTTAAAAATACACTGTTTTTCTTTCCCATCTTCATACTGTACCACAAGATAAGGTATGGTAGCAAAAATACCTTTTCCACTAAAACCGCCTTTACTCATAGCAACTCTTTTAAACAGTCTATGGATACAAGAGAAAGGAACATAGTATCTACGGTCAAAATAAAAACTATTTAGATAGACAGCTTTTTTCCCAATACCGCAAGGGCCAAATCTTTTGCAGTGTTTCTTATCCTCTTCCAATTCTTTTTCTTCTAGGCTATCAGAGGCTAGCCCCCGTGGTTTAAATAACATTTTGGTCAGCCCCTTCTATTTATGACTGCTTTTCAGATTTTCCTGCTCTTTTTGTCGCTGCAATAAAAAGTCCTAAGAATACAGCTGCAAGAATAATTCCTCCTGGATATGCTACAGAAATACCTAAGCCAAGACATTCTGGTGCATAAAGGAAATATGTCATAGAAACTGCACTCATAAAGGTTGCTGGTACAGCAGTCATCCAATAATTCTTCTTTTCTTTAAATAAATACATACTTGCTGTCCAAAGCACGATCATTGCTAATGTCTGATTTGTCCAGCTAAAGTATCTCCAAATAATCGTGTAGTCCAAATGTCCTATAATCGCGCCTGCCAACAGCAAAGGTACACAAAGCATTAATCTCTTGCTATATTTTTCCTGATTTACTTTAAACCAGTCTGCCAATACCAAACGAGCGCTTCTAAAGGCAGTGTCTCCTGATGTAATCGGACAGACAATAACACCAATCATTGCTAATGCAATACCAATACCACCCATTGTCTTAGAGCATACATCATAAATCGCAGCTGACTGCCCATTGGCAAGAATTGCACTTAATCCTGTACTTAAACCGCCTGTCACTTCATACAAAGCACATCCAGCTGCTGCCCAAATTAAAGCAATGACACCTTCTGCCACCATAGCGCCGTAGAATACAAAATGTCCTTGACGCTCAGATTTCATACACCGTGCCATCAAAGGAGACTGGGTCGCATGGAAGCCCGAGATCGCGCCACAGGCAACTGTAATAAACATAACGCTCCATACAGGGGTTCCATTTGGATGCATATTTCTAAAGTTTGACCAAATTTCTGGTATCGTAAATTCAGGGTGGGTTAAAACACCAAAGAGAACACCCACTGCCATAATAATTAAACAAATACCAAAGATTGGATAAATACGACCAATAATTTTATCAATGGAAATAAACGTTGCAATAAAATAGTATGCCAAAATAATCCAAAGCCATAATTCTGTGTTTGTTAAAATACCTGTGATGTTTCCATTTTTGAATAAGGTAACAATTAGCCCTGCAGGACCTACTGCAAATACAGTTCCTACCATAACCAGCAGAACAATACTGAATACACGCATAACGTTTTTCATCAGTCCGCCTAAGTAAATTCCACAGACTTCTGAAATAGAAGCACCGTCATTTCTCTCTGACATCATACCGGAGAAATAGTCGTGTACGCCGCCGGCAAAAATAGTACCAAATGTGATCCATAAAAATACCACAGGACCCCATAACGCACCTTGCATTGCACCAAAAATCGGACCCAATCCTGCAATATTTAATAGCTGGACAAGAAATAGCTTCCACTGTGGCATAACGATATAATCCACACCGTCATTGAGCCGAATTGCAGGTGTCTCCCTATCGTCTGGTGCAAAAGTGTTGTCTACGATTTTACCGTAAACAAAATATCCTCCAATTAATAAGGCCAGACATAAGAAAAAACTAATCATAATACTTCCTCCTCTCCTATGGAAAACTGGATACAACTATTTTCGCCTTCATTATAGCTCTTTCTTTAGAAAAATCAAGATAAGGCCACAAAATTCGTGATTATTTCTTTTGTTTCTATCTGTTTTTCCGTAAAATATCTTGTTTTTTTTAATTCCTCCTTTCAATTCATATTTATGATGAAAAAACAGATAAAATGTCTTTCCAGAACCACCATTTTTTACAAAATAAATAGTATTTTCCTAGGAATTGGTGATTATTTTTTTACCAAACTCTTTCTCTGTGGTATGATACGATATTTATAATCTTTCTAAATACAAAAATCATGTTTTCTACTAACTCACTTGCAAAAAAATATTTCATGTTTTGTGACATAAAATCCTCCAATCGTCATTGACTTTATCCAAAAATTAAAAAAGACGCTGCTTTTTTCAGCGTCTTTCTATTTTATTCATCCTAAAATTGCTTTTAAATCCTCTTTTGGCGTGCTGATTGGTTTTATCTGATAGTGATTGACAAGAAATTCTAACACCCTAGGAGAAAGAAATGCTGGTAAAGTAGGCCCTAACCGAATATTTTTGATACCCAGATGCAACAGTGTTAACAAAATGCAGACTGCTTTCTGCTCATACCATGATAAAATCATGGACAGCGGAAGATCGTTTACACTGCAATCAAAAGCTTTTGACAGTGCGACAGCAACTTTAATTGCGCTGTATGCGTCATTACATTGCCCCATATCCATCATTCTAGGTAATCCCGAAACCATTCCAAGATCTAGGTCGTTAAAACGATACTTTCCACAGGCAAGTGTTAAAATAACAGAATCTTTTGGTGTTTGTTTTACAAATTCTGTAAAATAATTTCGTCCTGTACGAGCGCCGTCACAGCCTCCCACAAGGAAGAAATGGCGAATATCTCCCGACTTTATCGCTTCAACAATTTTGTCTGCCGCTTGAAGCACAGCATCATGTCCAAATCCTGTCAGCACACTCGTTCCACCGTTTATTCCATAAAACTGTTTTGTTTCAGAAAATCCTCCCAGAGCAATCGCCTTTTCGATCACAGGCGTAAAATCTTTCTCTTTTCCAATATGCACCATTTCTGGATAAGACACAACTTCTGTTGTAAATACCCTGTCACGATAACTTTCTTTTACAGGCATCAAACAATTTGAAGTAAATAAAATTGGTGCTGGAAGATCAGCAAATTCCTTCTGCTGATTCTGCCATGCTGTCCCAAAATTTCCCTTTAGATGTGGATATTTCTTCAGCTCTGGATAGGAATGGGCTGGAAGCATTTCCCCATGTGTATAGACTTGAATCCCTTTTCCTTCTGTCTGCTCTAACAAAAGTTTCAGATCATATAGATCATGACCAGTAATTACAATGAATGGTCCTTTTTCCACAGCAAGGGAAACTTCTGCCGGTTCTGGTGAACCAAAGGTCTGTGTGTTTGCTCTGTCCAAAAGTTCCATACAAACCAAATTAACCTCTCCAACCTCCATCACAACAGGAAGCAGTTTTTCCATATCTAAATCTTGAGCCAAAATAGAGAGCGCTTGATAAAAAAACGTCATAACTCTCTCGTTTTTGTAACCTAATACAAGAGCGTGATATGCATACGCTGCCATCCCTCGAATGCCGAAAAGAATCAAAGACTTCAAGCTACGAACGTCTTCCTGCTCCTGCCACAGGCGAGACATAGGATAGGAATCAACTATTTTTTGGCTGGAAGCAATTTCCATCTTTTTTCTATTGACACGCTCTATCATCTCCTGAAGCGTACCGTCATGAAAACTGACATTCGTAACAGTAGTAAATAGTCCCTCTAAAATCATCTGCTCTGTTTCTTTTGTCCTGAATTCCTCTCCACAAACTTGTGCAAAGGCAATCAAAGCTCCTGTCAACTCATCCTGAAGATTGGCTGTATTAGCAGTTTTACCACACACCCCTGCACAGCCTGTACAGCCTGAGCACCCTGCCGTCTGTTCACACTGAAAACAAAACATTTTCTCACTCATTGTCAAATCCTCCTTAAAATCAGAATATCACTGTTAATATCATCTTGAAGTTCTCTTGACCATAAACTGCATGAGGTTTCTTTGCAGGCATAATCAAAGTCTCTCCCTGTTTGCAGATATAGTCTTTGCCATCTACAGTAAAACGCCCTATTCCATCCAAAACAGTCACCATCGCATCCCCCTTAGAGACATGAGTTGTAATCTCCTCTCCCTGGGCAAAAGCAAACAACGTAATCGTGACTGCCTGATTTTGTACCAATGTTTTACTTACAATTTCTCCTTCCACCACTTCTATCTGACGAGACAGCTGTACAATTGTTTCCACTTCCAAATTTTGAATATGAGCCATAAGGAACCTCCTTTTTCTAATAGCACTTCTTTTTTTCTAAGAAGAGTATAGCGTAATACAAGCTTCATATCCGTTGTTTTTACAACATAAAAAAATTTTTTTATTTTAAATCACCTCACATAAAAAAGTACGGGGATATCCCGTACTTTTTCTAAAAGTGAATGGCAACTTTCACAACACCATCTTTTTTTTGTTCAAAAATATCATAAGCTTCCATGATTTGATCAAACTGAAACTCATGAGTAATTAAGGGCGTAGTATCAATTTTTCCATGAGCAATCAGGTTCATAATTTCATCACAATGACAAGCATCCACACCACCTGTTTTAAAGATCAAATTTTTGCCATACATTTCCGGCAAAGGAAGGATCTGCGCTTTTTCATACATAGCAACAACACAGACAATACCGCCTGGACGGGCAACGCGCCATGCTGTCTGAAAAGTGTCAGCGCCTCCTGCTGCTTCAATCACAGCATCAGCGCCTCGCCCATTCGTATCATTTAAAATAATTTGTTCTATATCCTCCTGATCTGGACAGATTACGGTATCTGCCCAGCCATGCTGCCGAACCATTTTTAGACGTTCTTGATTGGTATCTACTGCAATGATATGTCTTGGACCGGAAAGCGCTGCACACATCATAGCACAAATTCCTGTAGGACCTGCACCTAACACCACAATGGTATCCTTTGGCTGAATTTCGGCTAATTGGGCGGCCCAATAACCAGTCGACAAAATATCGCCTGTAAAAAGTGCCTGTTGATCCGAAACAGTATCAGGAATGTGGGTCAGTGCAAAATCCGCATAAGGAATTCTAACAAATTCTGCCTGACCTCCGTCAATCCGGCACCCTAAAGCCCATCCTCCCTGCGGGTCTTCACAGTTATTAACACTTCCTTTTCTACAAAAAAAGCATTGACCACAAAAAGTTTCCACATTGACAGCGACACGGTCTCCTGGTTTTACTTTTTTCACTGCAGGACCAATTTTTTCGACAACACCAACAAATTCATGACCCACAATAATACCAGGCACTGCTTTCGGCACAACACCCTGTTTGATATGTAAATCGCTGGAACAGATAGATGTTAATGTCACTTTGACAATGGCATCTGTTGGCTTCTCAATCTCGGGAAGTGGTCGATTACACACAAAAAACTTATTTTTACTCTGATAAACTACAGCTTTCATCACATACCCCTCCAACTTATTTCTTCGAAAATAGCATATCAAACATGGTAAGGGAAGACAAGCATCTATGTTCTTATTTCTTTTATTTCCGAGACATATACTTTATTTCATCTTCTGAAAATCCAAACAAAGATTCCTTATTTTTTGTACCATTGACTGCTTATCAGTGTATTATTTTCTTTCAAGCTATTATCGGCTATTGTGTTTTGGCAATTATCTGCTATAAGATGTATCAAAAAGAAAATGCAGCTAGATATCACTCTTTTATCTATATTTTTTTAAGTATCTTTCTCTTTTCACACACTTTTGTTTCATCCTTTTGACTGCTAAATTTTTCTTTGTATCAGTTTTGTCTGACAAAGAGGAAATAAGAACAAACATTCCTATTTATTTTTGATATCATACCCATAAAAAAGCCCTAAAAACCAATAAACCTTGGTTTTTAGGGCTTTTCACTATACTTACCTTTTTGTCCCTCATCTATGGCTATCACCAATATAAATGTCGCCGTTAGTGCGCTGTGCAATATCCCTGTAAATATCATATTGTTCCATGTTCTTCTGCTCCCCTCTCGTCTTCATCATACAAAAATATATGTTGCTGTCTGCATTTTTAGACACCTGTTTGACCAAAACCAGTTGTACTCCCATAACAAGTATGGTAAACTGTTATCAAAAATATATGCCAAATTCTTCAAGCTATGCCTGAAGATGTAAAAATACTGAGGGGAGTGTTATTTTTTTGATCAATCGTGAAGAAAAGAGAAAATTTGTGATTGGCGGTATCACCGCTTTTCTTGTGATTGCCTGTTCCATTATATTTTATTTTTGTATTCATAGATTTAGCGGTCTTGCAAGTCTGTTTAACAAAATTACTACCTCCATTGCACCGATCACTTATGGCTTAATCATTGCATATTTGGTAACGCCAATTTATAATTTTTTATATCGGCAGACAAAAAAAATGGGAGGGAGTAATGGAATTTCACGTCTTGTTTCAACTGCCCTTACCCTTGCATTTACAATAGCAGTTCTTACTTTGATTACGCTTATGGTCTTGCCGCAAGTTATTCAAAGTATCCGTGGAATTATTGAGAACATCCCAGGTTATATCCAGAACCTGAGCAATCAGGTAGTTGCATTTTCCAATAAGCATCCAGAATTTGAGGAAATATATCTCGCTTGGTATAACAGTGCAGCCCATTACTTAGAAGATCTATTTGAGACTTACCTTGTTCCATCGATACAGTCATTTATTTTTAGTGCTTCCAACGGCGTATTAACACTGCTGAGCATGATAAAAAACTTAGTCATTGGATTAATTGTTTCTGTTTATGTTTTAAACAGCAAAGATCTTTTCGCAGCTCAGTCCAAAAAAATTTTGTACGGCTGTCTCAGCGAAAAATGGACAAAAATCGTTTTAAATGAAGTTCAATTTGCACACAGTGCCTTTGGCGGATTTATCCGCGGGAAGTTAGTAGACTCCCTCATCATAGGTATTCTTTGTTTTTTCTGTGTCAATCTTTTAAAAATGCCATATCCAATGCTTTTAAGTGTTATTGTCGGAGTCACTAATGTTATTCCATTCTTTGGACCTTTTATTGGGGCTATTCCTTGTATTTTATTGATCTTCCTTGTTAGTCCTCTAAAAAGTCTGTATTTTCTTATTTTTATCTTTCTGCTTCAGCAGTTGGATGGAAACATCATTGGCCCCAAAATTCTCGGAGACAGCATTGGTGTCAACAGTTTTTGGATTTTATTCTCCATCCTTCTTTTCGGTGGTCTGTTTGGTTTCTTAGGAATGCTGATTGGTGTACCGGTGTTTGCGATTATCTATCATTTAATTTCCGATCTGATTTGTTTTTCCCTTCGAAAAAAGCAACTCCCTACGGAGACAAAAAACTACTATACCAATACAAAATAAGCTCTCTTTCACAGAGAGCTTTTTTATTGACAGTTTAGTTTATCATTGTAACCTTCACCCAATCCCCTGCGCCGTGGCTTAATGTTTGAAACATATGAGGCAATTCTTCCAAAGTCACTTGTTTACTGAGAAGAGGCTTAACGTCCAATTCGCCTTTGTTCAGCGCCTGCACCATCTGTCCAAACATTTGATAGCTGAGACGAAACGTACCATATACACATAATTCACGGCAGACAATTTTCTGCATTTCCACATCGATCTGTTTGGCATTTAGGCCAATCCACACGGATTTTCCACCAAAAGCAAGGACGTCTAAACTTTTCTTTACTGTGTCTGTTATTCCTACTGCTTCCACAGAGGTTGCCACACCTTTACCTTCTGTAAGACTCATAATTTTTTCTACTGGATCAATTTTTTCAGAACAAATCAACACATCGCCTCCCAACTGACCAGCAAGAGATAAACGGTGCTGATTTCTATTGACGACAAAAATTCTTTTGGGATGTTTTAGTTTACACGCCGATACTGCCATTAGCCCTATAGTACCAGCACCAATAATAGCTACATCTTTTCCTTTGATTTCTCCTAAATGTTCCACACCAGAAGCAGCCACTGTCAATGGCTCCATAAGACTGCCCTCCGCATAGGAAACATGGTCTTCCAAAAGAAAACATACCTTTTCTGGTACACAAAGAAATTCAGCAAAAGCGCCATTTTCTGTCAAAACACCAAATGGCCTTTCATTTTCACATAAATGAAACATTCCTTTTCGGCACATATCACATTCCCCACAGAAATCTAAAGGAAAGCAGCACACGCGGTCCCCAATATTTAGTTTTTTTACAGCATTTCCCTTTGCCACAACTTCCCCTGCAAACTCATGTCCCATAATCATTGGCCCAATTCGACGGCCAGTTACGCCAAGATAGCCCTGAATATCACTGCCGCAAATACCGCATGCTCGTATTTTTAGTTTTACTTCGTTTTCTTTTGGTTCTGGATCTGGAATTTCTCTAAGTTCCATCTTACCAGGCTCTAAATAAACAGCAGCTTTCATTGTCTATTCCTCCCCCCATAAAAAACACCCTCCTAGTAAAAACCAGGAGGGCTTCCTTGATACTTTAGTCTTTGTGTACTACTGTTACCTTGATTAAATCTCCAGGATTTTTATGTAGTGTTTCCATCATAGCTGGAAGTTCTTCCAGTGTAATTTCTTTACTGATAATTGGCTCTATATTTAAAATACCATCGTTCAGATAACCAACTACTGTTCTAAACTCTTCAAATCCATAGAGGAACGTTCCCTGCACTTTCAGTTCACGGCAAACAATCTTCTGCATTTCTACATCGATATGCTGTGCACTGATTCCAATCCATACTGCTGCACCACCAAAAGCAAGAACATCAATACTCTGTTTTGTTGTTGCAGTTACACCAACAGCTTCCACAACGCCTTCAATGCCTTTGCCATCAGTTTCTTTCATAATATATTCAGCTACATCTACTTTTGCTGGATTTAATACCACATCAGCACCTAACTGTTTTGCAATTTCCAGACGGTGCTCGTTCATGTCAGAAACATAGATTTTTGCTGGTTTTTTCAGCTTCACACAGGCAAGAGCCAAAAGACCAATCGTTCCAGCGCCTACAACCAACACACTTTTTCCCTCAATATCGCCTAAATGGTTGACTGCACGATAAGAAACTGCCAGAGGCTCCATAATACTGCATACTGTATAGGATACATTATCTTTCAGTTTAAAGCACACTTTTGCCGGAACACAAATATAGTCAGCAAAAGCGCCATCTACAGTCAAAACACCAAATGCTCTTTTATTTAAGCAAAGATGCACATCGCCTTTTTTACACATTTCGCATTCTCCGCAGAAATCTAACGGATATGCAGCAACTCTGTCGCCTACCTTTAAATCTGTTACACCTTCACCAAGCTCAACAACTTCACCACTGAATTCATGACCCATAATAAGTGGAGGGATTCTTCTTCCTGTAATGCCAAGATAGCCATGGACATCACTACCGCAAATGCCGCAAGCTCTTACTTTCAATTTTACCTCGTTCTTTTTAGGAAAAACGTCAGGTACATCCTTATACGTCATTATTTCTGGTCCTTCATATACAACTGCTTTCATTTCTTAACTCCTCCTCAAGAAATAAATAAATTCAGTATGGTCATGGAGCTGTCTTTGGCATAAGATCATACTGCTACCATTATTATGATACGTTGTTATTTTCTTGTCAATATGATTCGAAATATACAATTAGCCAAAATTTTTAGTTTAAAATTGTATACTATTAAAAACTTCTTGTCTTTTCATAAAACTTACAGTAAAATATAATTAAAATTGATCAGGAGGAGAAACAATGGAAGTTGCAAGTTTTGGTATTAATCATGATAAACTTTTACGCGGGATTTATGTTTCAAGAAAAGATCAGATTGGAGGAGAAACTCTAACGACCTTTGATATTCGTATGAAAGAACCAAACAGAGAAATGGTGTTGGATACCTCTGTCATGCATACCTTAGAACATGTGATGGCTATTTATCTGAGAAGTTACAGCACATGGGCGGACCGGACTATTTATGTAGGACCAATGGGCTGCCGGACTGGTATGTATTTAATTTTTAAAGGGGATTTATCCAGCGAAGATATTCTTCCTCTTATGCGGGATACTTATGAATACGTCGCTTCCTTTACCGGAGAAATTCCAGCTGCCAAATCCTATATGTGCGGTAACTATCTGGATCATAATCTGGAGATTACAAAAATTGAGTGCCGCAAGTTTTTGGACGAAGTATTAATCCCAATCAAAAAAGAAAATATGGAGTATCCAGAAATGGATTATGAATAAAAAAACAGCCGGTAAAGACTACCGGCTGTTTTTTTATTTAAGTTTTATGAAAAAAAATGAAAGATTTTATGAAGTTTATTTTTTTTCTCTATAACTTGTTGTAGTATAAATAATAAATGGTTTTGTGGTTTTCTGAAAAAGAAAGGTCGTGAGAAATAATGAAATTGCTTTTTATAGGGATATGTGCTTTATTTCTGCTGACAGGCTATCATCAAGGGCCACCACCAGTAGAGAATTCTTCTGATCTAAGTGATATATCTTCCAATGAAGTTGATCTTCTCTTAACAGCGCCTCCTACGTTAACCTTCACTGATCCTCTTTCCAGCAAAGATAACGTATTTTCGGTGGAAAGTAATACCTATCAATGGAAATTTTTAGAAAATTCAGAACCTTTGGGTATTGTTGCCTGCGGCTCATCCCCTTTAGAGGTGGATGCGGAAAAAGCAGAGAAACTAAAAATTCCACAATACCAACAAACCGAAAGTGTATCCTTCCTTATCTCTAGTGCCATTGCGCCTGATAAAATTACAGTCAACACATGGGATATTACCCTTGCAGGAACTGATGCGAAACCAAGCGAAACAAAAGAGTACAAATCACCTTTTTGTATCAGTTTAGAAAAAAATCGAATTTACGAATTTGTAGCAGTCTGGGAAGAAAAACAGTACAATCAGAGAAACTTTTCAGGGGAAGCGTCTTATATCTTAGTAACAGAATAATTCTCCTAAAAAAGCCTCGGCACATCACCGAAGCTTTTTTATTTGCAGCTATACATTTTCTTTGCAGCCATCTCATAAAAAGAGCGCCAACGGCTTAAAATTGCCTCCTGGGAATAAACCAATCTTCCTTTGATGGCATTTTCTTTCCATTGGGCAAAAAAGTGTGGATTTTCCGCTAGTTTTTTCACATACACCGCCAATTCCTTATCGCTTTGTGCCATAAGAGCAAAACTTGAAAATACACCGTTATAATAGGGTAAATTCCTCAAAACAATTGGCATTCCTACTGTCATCGCCTCCATAACCGTCATAGGAAATAACTCTTCATAGCTAGGCAGTAGAAAAATATCCGCCATATTGTAAAACTCATTCATTTTTTCACGATCAATAATTCCTGGAAAGTGTAGATTATTGGGCGGATGATCCATCAATTTTTTTAACTTTATATAGCCACTTGTCACCGCACCAAAAGAAAACCCTCCTGCCCACCAAAAATCAATCTGGGGAAATGTCTGCGCCAATGCTGCAAAGGTATGGATTCCTTTTCGTTCCTGCATTTGACCTGCGCCAAAAACAACGAAACGGTTTTGGGGAACATTCCATTTTTTTCTTATTTCTATTTTTTGCCGCGGATTGACTGTAAAAAAATGGGCCCTGGAAACAAAATTTGGTATAAATGATATTTTTTCTTCTGCTATGCCATAGGAGGCAAGTTTTTGGCAGAAATATGGGTTCACAGTGACTAAATAATCCATACTGCGATAAAAATAAATAAGATACTTATCAAAAAATTTCTGTCCTGCTTTCGTCAAATGGAGACTATCTTCCATAGTTTCCGGAAGAAAATGGACAGAACCAACACTGACAGGATCTCTGCCGGCCTTTTCTCGAAGTAAATATTGTGGATTCACCGTATGACAATGGCAAATATCACAGGAGCGTTTCTCATTTTCAAACACCATATATTCGTCTTTCAGGCCGTCTCTGACTAAATTGATCTGTTCCCGCGTCGCACTAGCAACACCTTGACCTTTTACTTTCTCTGCGGAAGAGAGCATATTAATTGAGATCATAAAACCCTCCTTATCTGTGTTATCATACCCGAAAACAAATCATTCATACAGCTCTATAGAAAGAAAAAAAGAACGGCTAAAAAGCCGTTCTTCTGTTTTCTTATTCTTCTGTAGCTACTTCTTCTGCTACTGGAGTATCTGCTTCTTTTTTGCTTAAACTGATCTTTTTCTGTTCCGCATTAACCTCAAGTACTTTTACTTTGATTACTTGACCAACTGTCAGTTCATCTTCAGGTTTTGCAATATGTTTTGCAGAAATCTGGGAAATGTGAACAAGGCCATCAATACCTGGTTCCAGCTCTACAAAAGCACCGAAAGGCACCATACGTACAACTTTACCTTCAACAATAGAGCTTAAAGCATATTTTTCTTCTGCTCTGCTCCAAGGATTTTCACTGGCATCCTTCAGAGAAAGAGAAATTTTGCCTTTTTCTTTGTCTACATTTAAGATGACAACTTCTACTTCCTGACCTTCAGAAAGAAGTTCTTTTGGACTGGAAATACGGCCCCAGCTCATTTCAGAGATATGAATCAGACCATCTACACCGCCTAAATCAACGAAAGCACCGAAGTCTGTAAGTCTGCTTACTTTGCC
>JAGZLR010000043.1 GCA_018364635.1 Clostridiales bacterium
TGGAACTTGGGGTATTGGCTATTGGATGTGTCTCCGCTTTTGTTGTATCAATTTTAGCGATAAAGTTTTTAATGGCCTATATCAAACAAAATGACTTTAAGCTGTTTGGCTGGTATCGAATTGTGTTGGGTATTATTGTTTTTTCATATTTTATGATTATACATTTGGTAGGCGCTTAAGGAGGAATTCAAATGAGAATTGCACCGTATATAAGAAAAGCACAGTATCATGAAACAGACCGTATGGGAATTGTCCATCATGCCAATTATATTAAATGGTTTGAGGAAGCGCGCGTCGATTTTATGGAGAAAATAGGAATTAGTTACGATCGAATGGAAAATATGGGGATAATATCACCAGTGTTGACTGTGTCTTGCGACTATAAAACATCGACCAATTTTAATGATGATGTTTGCGTTGCAGTCAAGGTTGTGTTTTTTAATGGAATCCGACTAGTTTTAGATTATCAGGTGACAGATGCTGCCAGTGGTGATTTAAGAGCGACAGGAAGCAGTTCTCACTGTTTTCTGACAAAGGAGTTTAGACCGATCAATTTGAAAAAGACGAAACCAGATATTTATGATATATTTTTCTTTGCTCTTTCTGAAGATGAGCAGGAATAAAAAACTTGCCGACATTTAGTAGAACCGGCAAGTGGAAGTAGATAGAAAATCTTAGAGCTTGCCGTTTTCTCGGCAAGCTTCTTTATATGAATTTTACAGCTGTTCCATACATTAATATTTCAGAAGCTCCTTGCATAACAGCAGATGTGGCATATCGAATGTTGATGACTGCATCTGCCCCTAAAGTTTCTGCTTCTTTTATCATGCGCTCTTGTGCAACAGATCTTGCGTTTTCAATCATCTCTGTATATCCTGAGATTTCACCACCGATGATAGTTTTAAAGCTTGCGCCAATATCGTGGCCAATATTTCTTGATTGAACAGTGCAGCCTTTGACGATTCCGATAATTTCCAATTCTTTTCCTGGAATATCTGGTGTTGTAGTAAGTAACATACATATACCTCCTTTTTATTTTTATTATGTAAGATAAGAATATAAAATACAAGGAACTTTATCTTACTTTTTTTCTAAGAATTCCAATCCGCTTAAATTAAAGGATGGGGTATACTGCTCTTTTGCTGATGTTTTCGACTGCATATAACCGTTTTTTAAACCTAAGGAGAAGAAATAGTCCAATGTTTTATCATACTCAAAGGAAGTCAGTCTTCGGTTCAGCATCTTTATGTTTTTTGCTTGATACATTGGCGTATATTGGTTTAGCAGAGAAATATATACTTCATCTCCAAAGGTTTCTTTTATCCAGAAAAGTATTTTTTCAGAGTCTTTTCTACATCCAGGAAGAATAAGATGCCGAATCAAAACGCCTTTTGCCATGAGACCGTCTGGTTGAAATTGGTTTTTTCCTACTTGACGATACATCTCTGAGATAGCTTTGGAAGCGACTGCAAAATAGTCCTTTGCATGAGAATAGGCATAGGAGAGATCTGATGAATAGTATTTTAAGTCGGTCAGGTAAATATCAATGAGGCCGTCCAATTGCTTTAATGTCTCTACAAGGTCGTATCCATTGGTATTGTAAACAATAGGAATCGATAACCCTAATTTTTTGGCAATAAGAATCGCTTCTTTGATCTGAGGCACAAAATGGCTGGGGCTTACCAGATTGATATTGTGCACGTTTTTTTTCTGCTGATGAATAAAAAGAGCTGCTAGTTCTTCTGGTGTAAGATCTTTGCCGATGTTTGAATGTTGACTGATTTCATAGTTTTGGCAAAATACACATTTCAGATTACATCCGGTAAAAAAGATTGTTCCTGAGCCTCTGGTGCCGCTGATGGAAGGTTCTTCCCATGGATGGATAGACGCAAGGGCTACCCGTACCAAAGCGCCTGACTGACAGTATCCTGTTGTGCCTTCTATACGATTGATGTTGCATTGTCTAGGACATAGACGACAAGCACTTAACTGTTTTGATTTTGTCATTATTTGTCACCTCTGGTGAGAACTTATTGTTGAATTAAAATTTTTTATGTAGTATTATTTTATCACCAACAAGAAAAATATCAAGCCGGAGGGGGTTAAAGAATGGAGAAGATCATAAATGAAATGGGTGAGAAGAAGGTTGTAGCTGAAATAAAATGTAATTGCTGCGGAAATCAGATTCCAAAGATTCACGATGAATATTTCCAGGATCATCTCCATGTAGAAAAGAATTGGGGATATTTTTCGGATCATGATGGACACAGGGATGTTTTTGATCTCTGTGAAGACTGCTATTTTCGCTTGTTACAGTCGTTTATTATTCCGCCAAACACAGAAAAATGATTCTTAAAAAAGTATGATTGTGTTAGGCAACTATTTTACTTGTTAAATATCGAAATTAAGATAGGAACAGAATATTTTTTTTCTGATTCTAGTTGTTAAATTAACTCTAATGACATTTCATAGCCATATCCACAGTATATTTTGAACGACTATGTTATAATATATTGACAAAAGTCGGAATGGGAAGGAGGATATCTATGGACTTTCATAAGAGACTTCATTTTCTTCGTAAAGAAAAAGGAATCACACAAAAGGACTTAGCTGACGTATTAGGTTATGGATATACCGCCATTTCAAATTATGAATCTGGTAAAAATGAACCTAGTATTCGGGATATAGTTAAAATTGCTGATTATTTTGATGTTACAATTGACTATTTGGTTGGTAGGACAGACTATAGAGTAAGTGTAGAAAACTATAAAATAGAAGAGTTTTATAAGAATATATATAGAAAAATAACATTATTATTTCACGATATTGAGGAAGAAGTAAAAGTTTATCATCACATCAATGAAAGCCGGGAATAGATTTCCAGGCTTTTTTTATTTCCTGACTTTCAAGCTGGATTCATTGACAGTAATTTATAATAAATTTATAATGGAAGAAAAATGCGGTTGGGGAGGTTTTTAGAATGTGGCGGTTAAAAATAGGTATGATACTGGCGTTGATTTTAGGAACAGTCTGTGCAACGCCTGTATTGGCGGAAGGAACTGAAATTAGTGTTTCAATCAACTCGTTTCCTGTGATGTATACGTCTCAGACAGGGTATCCTTTTGTAGATGAGGCTGGGTATACCCAAGTACCATTAAGAGAAACGATGGAGAAATTTGGCTGTCTTGTAAAATGGAATGACAAGGCCAAAGTTGCTACGGTGATTTCTGGAGATAAAGTGCTGCGGGTACCAATAGGAAAAAATTATATTATTGATAACGGCAAGAAGAAAGAGAATCATACATCGGCAATGCTGGAAGAGGGAAGGGTTTACCTTCCGATCAGAATCGTTCTGGAAAGTTTTGGCGCTACAGTGATATGGGAAGAAGACTCCCAAACAGTCGCGGTAACGAGGGGGCCGAGGGATACGGCGGTAATCAATGCTTCAGATGGAATTACGCAAAACGAAATCTTAACAATTCTTGATTTGGAAAGAAAAATAATTGATGGATTAAATACTGCATCAAATAGTCTCAAGACGCAAAATTTTGAAGCCATTAGAAATGAAATAGCAAAAGTAAGCCAGTGTTGTAATGAATTAGTGGAGTTCTGTGGTTTGTTTGCAGAGTTTGAGCCTGTGATGGACTCTATGAATCTTATGGCTCAAACAATGGAGGAGCTTGATCAATTACAAATTGATTCTGCCAAAAAGTTTCTTATTGCCACAGAAAAAATGAAAGATATTATTGAGGCATCAGAAGATCTAACAGGTATCATCAAAAATAACATGTAGGTAAAAAAATGAGAATAAGGGAAAAGATAATAGCATATAGAAGATTTTTCCACCAATACCCTGAACTTGGGTGGACAGAATACAAAACTACCTATGAAATCGCAAAACGGATGTGTGCTTGGGGATATGATATCACAATGGGGCAAAAATTGTACAAAAAGAAAAACAGATTAGGACTGCCCAGTGAAGAAGAGCAGAAAAAAAGTAAACTGCGTGCCATAGAAGAAGGCGTTCCCAAAGAGGCTATCCTACTGATGGATGGAGGATTTACAGGTTTAGTGGCGGAAAAAGTATTTAGTGACGGACCGTTAACTGTACTTCGATTTGATATTGACGGCCTTTGTTTACAAGAATCTGAAAATCTACAGCATTTTCCTTATTATGAGGGTTTTTCGTCGAGACATGAAGGATGCATGCACGCATGTGGTCATGACGGTCATATTGCTATAGGTTTAGCGCTTGCGGAATATATGAGCACACATTCTGAATTGTTTACGGGAAAAGTTCGTTTTTTGTTTCAGCCTGCAGAAGAGGGGGCACGAGGAGCAAGTGCATTGAAAGATGCTGGATGGGTTTCGGATGCGGATTTTTTCTTTGGAGGACATATTGGTATTAATGCCTTTTCTCTGGGAGAAATTGCAGTAGTGAAGAGTTTTTTGAACACTTCAAAAATAGACATTACATTTACTGGAAAAGCTGCCCATGCAGGAAATGCTCCTCAAGAGGGGAAAAATGCAATGCTTGCCGCAGCCTCTTTTGTTCTCCATGCTAATGGAATTTCTCGAAATAGCGAAGGCGCTACTTTTATTAACATTGGTGTTATGGAATCTGGATCAAGCAGAAACATAGTTGCAGACCATGCTTATTTGCAATTGGAGACGCGAGGTGCGTCAGAAGAGTTGAACCAGTATATGAGACAAGAAGTGCAGCGTATGGCTGAGGCCTCTGGAATGATGTATGACGTAGATGTTAAAACAGAGTTAGTTGGTGAGGCCTGTGGTGAGGGAAGCAGTCCTGATTTATTACCATTTGTAAAAAAGGCTGTTGAACATATGGGAATGAGAGAGACACTATTTAGAGAAAAATCTTTTGGTGCTTCTGAAGATGTCTCGATTTTGTTAAAAGAAGTGAAAAGCCGAGGTAAAAAAGGCGCTTATTTTTTATTTGGGACACCAATACAATCAGGACACCATCATCCAGCATTTGATTTTGAGGAGCGGGTATTGATCATTGCTTTTTCTTTTTATGTCTCTCTTCTCACGCAGGGACGTTTCCAACCTGAAAATAATCTTTGAAATTCATTTATAGTAACACAGCCAGTAGAAAAAATCAGAATAAAATAAACGAAAAATGCAGCGATTGCAGGTAGAATAAAAAATAGTCGATTTTCTGGAAGAAAAATTTTTAGCCACTGGCAGCCAAGGGCAGCCAATGTCGCGCAGAGAAACGGCTTGATAATCCAATTCCAAAATTTAAACTGAAAGGACACAAGGCTGTGAAGCCGGCAGATGCCAAGAGAAAAGGTCACAATTAAGCCTGCCAGCCATCCTAAAATAAAAGCGTCTATTCCTAGAAGCGGCATGAGAAACCAGATGGAAGAAATATTGATGGCAGACGAAATTATATTTGTTTTTAACAAAAATATATGTTCCCCTAATCCATTTAATACGCCAGAGAGAGTGATTTGAAAGTACAGCAAAGGACAGAGAAAGGACATCTTACGCAAAATTTCTCCACTTTGTTTTTCTCCGAAAACGCTCATGCAAATATCAGAAGAGAAGACCAAAAAGACTGCACATACACCAATACCACAAAGAAAGGTACAGCGAAAGGATGTAGAGATTGCTTTTTTTAGTCGGCGGCAGTCCTGCCTTTCATAGTATGTTGTGATTTCCGGTATCAATGCTGTTGCAACAGCTGTGAGCAGTGAGGAGGGAAACATCAAAAGTGGTAGTGCAGCAGCAGATAGACTGCCGTAGGTTGCTAATGCTGCTGAAAAATCTCCATAGAAAATTGCTAACCTTTGAGGGATTAGAATATTTTCAGCAGCTGATAATATAGAGCCTATGACGCGGTTAGCTGTCAAGGGAAGAGCCATAGTGAGTACTGGAAGGATAGGAAATGCATAGGCAGTCCTTGCTAAATTTTTAGGCTCTTTTTGGTGTAGGAATGAAGCGATAGTGAAAAGACAGGAGACAATCTCACCTAACACAACGCCGGAAGCAGCAAACATACATGCGGAAGATAAATCGTCGGGAGAATACATAAAACATAGCGCAAATACAGTGAAAATACGAGTACATTGTTCTAGAATTTGTGACAGTGCTGGTACGACAGTTTTACTGCGGCCAAAAAAGTATCCGCGAATACAACTGCCTGCGGCCATAAATGGAAAACAGAGACAAATCAGTCTCAAGGCATGATAGGTGCGGCTGTCTTTTAATACTTCATTGGATATAAATGGTGTTTTTAAGTATAATAAAAAACTAACACAAATACTAAGAGAGACAGAGAAAAAGAGTGCTGTATATAAAATACGAGTAGCTTTTGCACTTTTTCCCTCTGCAATTGCCTGTGCAGTCAAACGGGAGACAGTAGTAGTAAATCCTGAAGATGTTAAACTCCATGCTAAAGAGTAAATTGGCATCATTAATTGGAATAATCCCATGCCTTCTGTGCCGATGGCGTTAACCATAGCAATTCGATAAAAAAATCCAAGAAAGCGTGTGATAAATCCGGCGGCTGTCAGTATAAAAGCACCAGCTAATATGGTTTTTTTGCTCATCAGAACACCTGATTCAAGGAAAGGTTATAAAAATTTTATGTCCAAAGTTTTCTTTTATGCAAAGAAAAAGGCGTAGAGACAGGCAAAATATTCCCGAATTAAAAAATTAGGCATCAAATAAGGAACTGACGGTGCAGCTAACCCTTCTGCTGCGCCATAATATTTTTTGGCAAATAATCCAGCACGGAATATATGAAAATCGTTGGTGACAAAGACGGTATTTAGGGATGACTGTGTTGGAAAGGTTTGATTTAGCACTTGCTTTGAGTAAATAAAATTTTCTTTTGTCGATGTAGACTGATTTTCTTCTAAAATTTTATCTTCTGGAATATCAAGTTGAATTAAATATTTTTTCATGGCCTCAGCCTCAGAGCATAACTCATCTGGCCCCTGTCCACCAGAAACAACAATGACTGCATTTGGATGTTCTTTCCAGTATGTGGCAGCGGTATTTAGTCTGTAGGAGAGAGATAATGAAACTTGCTCGCCATTCAAACCAGCGCCAAGAACAATAATGGCGTCAGGTTCTTTCTCAGGTCTTTTGGAAGCTGAAATTCCGATGACAGCGGTTAAAAGAATAAAGGATGCCAGCCACAGGATAAAGCCGGTGGCAATAATTTTGTTTATGAGTCGAAACAGATGATTGAGATGGCTGTATTTATGATTCAGATATAAAAAGATAAGAATTAGAATACCAACAGCACCAGGAAAACAATTTCCAAAGTTTAGGCTGGATCTTGTAATGATAAATAACGTATCTCCAATCAAAAGAAAACTTAAAACGATAAAAAATAAGTGAAGTTTACTCATAAATACACCTCCTATTACAGTTAGTATAACAAATTTCGATTTAGAAAGAGTTACAAATTTGTTATAATAGATTTACGTATATCTTAAAATGAAAGAAGGGGAGGGATGAAACTTTATGTTTGATATACAGGAAGAGTTAAAAAAACTGCCTCATAAGCCAGGGGTTTATCTCATGAAGGATGAGACAGATAACATTATATATGTGGGGAAAGCTGTCAATCTTTACAACCGTGTCCGTCAGTATTTCCAAAATTCAAAAAACCATTCTCCAAAGGTTCTTTCTATGGTCAGCCATATCAAAGAGTTTGAGTATATCGTGGTTGACAGCGAGATGGAAGCTTTAATTTTGGAGTGTAATTTAATAAAAAAACATCGCCCGCATTATAATATCCTTTTAAAAGATGACAAAATGTATCCTTACATTAAGGTGACAGTGAATGAAGATTTTCCGCGAATTTTTATGACCCGGCAGTACAAGCGAGACAAAGCCAAGTATTATGGTCCGATTACAGATGCTTATGCAGTCAAGGAAACAATAGATACGATCCATAAAATTTGGCCTATTCGAAAATGTCAAAAAGTGTTTCCGAGAGATCTTTACAAGGAACGGCCTTGCTTAAATTATTATATTGGTCAATGCAGCGCACCGTGCAATGGTTTGATTTCAAAAGAAGAGTATCAAGAGGCGGTAAAAAGTGCCATGGAGCTTTTGGAAGGTAAACATGACACGTTGATGAAAGATATGGAAAAAGAAATGCTGGAAGCCGCAGAAAACTTGAATTTTGAACGAGCTGCAGTGTTGCGCGATAAATTAAAGAGCATTCACAGCATCGCAGAGAAACAAAAAATGTCCAATTCTGGTTTGGGAGATTGTGATGTCATTGCTTTCGCACGAGCGTTTGATGAAGCCCTTGTACAGATTTTCTTTATCCGCGGAAGTAAAATGACTGGCAGGGAAAATTTTATGATTAAAAGTGCTGATGGTTCCTCTAGAAGTGAGGTTATTACGGAGTTTGTCAAACAGTTTTACAGCGGTACTGCGTTTGTGCCAAAAGAAATCTTATTAGAAGAGGAGATCATTTCAGAGGAGAAGAGCTTGATTGAGCAATGGCTGACACAATTAAGAGGATCAAAAGTCAGTATTATTGTTCCGCAGAAAGGCGAGAAAAAGCAGATGGTGGATTTGGCAAGAAAGAATGCGTCCATCTTTTTTGAGCAGTTTGGAGAAAAAATGAAAAGAGAAGAAATGCGTACAAAAGGTGCAGTAGAAGAAATTAGGCAGGCGTTACATTTAGAACAGCCCATTGTACGTATTGAGTCTTTTGATATTTCTAACACACAAGGGTTTGACTCTGTAGGAAGTATGGTAGTGTTTGAAAATGGTAAAGCGAAAAAAAGTGATTACAGAAAATTTAAAATTAAGACTGTTGTTGGGCCTAATGACTATGCAAGTATGGAGGAAGTGTTGACAAGGAGAATCAGCCATGCGCTCAAGGAAAAAACAGAGTTGGGAGAAAAGGAAGGGAAATTTACTCGCCTTCCTGATTTGATTATGATGGACGGCGGGAAAACGCAGGTCCATGCTGCAGAGAATGTAATTCGTTCTTTTGGTCTTTCAATACCTGTCTGTGGAATGGTAAAGGACGATCATCACCGCACCAGAGGACTTTTATATCTTGATCAGGAGATAGAAATTCCGATTTCTTCAGAAGGGTTTAAACTCATGACAAGAATTCAGGATGAGGTCCATCGTTTCGCGATTGAATACCATAGGAGGTTACACAGTAATACACAACTCCACTCTATTCTTGATGATATTCCGCAGATCGGGTCTGTCAGAAGAAAAGCATTGATGAGACGATTTGGAGACATTGAACATATACGAAGCGCTTCTCTCGAGGAATTAATAGACACGGAACATATGGATTCCCGTTCCGCCCAGCAAGTGTATCAATTTTTTCGATCAGTTAAGTAATATGGGGTATTTCAGCAAAAGTTGGGCGGATTTATAATAAATTGCCGAAAAAATGGTGGAATATTGGAACTGACTCTCCACTTTTTATTATTTTCCTTGCAAAAAATGTTTGAATGCGGTAAGATATAAACTGAATTATCGGGAGGTGGAAAGGCTATGTATACTGTATCGTTAAAAAAATTTGTTGATGAATTTACATTGGAATGCCTGACGCCTGAAATCTCCCTAGAGGATAAGTATATTTCGAAAAGTGAGGTTAATAGACCAGCGCTTCAATTAGCAGGATATTTTGATTATTTTGATAATGATAGAATCCAAATTATTGGAAGAGTGGAATACACCTATTTAGAACGATTAGAGCCTGAATTTCGTCAGCAAATTTTGAGGAAGATTTTTTCTCTGAAAATTCCTTGTATGGTTATCAGTAAAAATTTAGAACCCTTTCCAGAAATATTGATTTTTGCTCGGGATAATGATGTGCCTGTATTTCGCACAAAAGCAAAAACTTCTTATTTTATGGGGGAAACAATTTTATGGCTGCAAAATGAGTTGGCTGAACGAGTAACGATCCATGGCGTATTAGTGGATATTTACGGTGAAGGTATTTTGATTACAGGGGACAGCGGTGTGGGTAAAAGCGAAACAGCGTTGGAACTTATCAAACGAGGCCATCGTCTGGTTGCAGATGATGCAGTAGAAATTAAGCGAGTATCTCATAAAGAACTGATTGGTACAAGCCCTGAAATGATCCGTCATTTTATTGAGCTAAGAGGAATTGGAATTATTGATGTAAAAGAACTGTTCGGTGTAGGCGCAGTAAAGGAGTCCCAAAGTATTGATTTAATTATACGGCTAGAAATGTGGGATACAGAAAAGCATTATGACCGCATGGGTTTGACTGAGGAATACACAGAAATTTTAGGCAACCAAGTCTCTACAAGTATTATTCCGATTCGCCCGGGACGTAATCTTGCAGTGATTTGTGAGGCGGCTGCAATCAATAATCGTCTGAAAAAATTAGGATATAATGCCGCTCAAATCCTTGTACAGCGCATGGAAAAAAATATAGGCAGAAATTAATTGACTACAAGGGGTGAAAAGAATGTATCAATTAGGTATTAACTTTGGTTCCACAAATATGTCGGCAGGCATTGTGGATGACAACGGTACCATTATTGCCAAGGCTTCGACTCCTACTTTAAAATACCGTGCATTTGATGCAGTTATCCGCGATCTGGCGGAGATGAGCATTTCCCTTGTAAAAAAACAGGGCATGGATATGGAGCATGATATACGATCGATTGGCATTGCAAGTTCCGGTATTGTAGATAAAGAAAATCTAAAGATCATCTATTCAACAAATTTTGATAAGTATAATTTAAAAATTAAAGATGAAATTTGTAAATATATCAATAAGCCGCTCTATATTGAAAATGACGCCAATTGTTATGCGTTGGCTGAAAGTCTTTTGGGAGCAGCGCAGGGATATAAAAATTCTGTTACTTTGATTATTGGTTATTCCATCGGTGCAGGAATTATTGTAGATGGAAAAGTGTATCGTGGTTCCTTCTATGGCTCGGGCGAGGTTGGCCACCAGGTCATTGTGTATGAAGGAGAAAAGTGCAAATGTGGACGTCATGGCTGTTGGGAAGCATATGCCTCTGCAAGCGCTTTGGTAAGAGATGCAAGAATTGAAATTATCAGGCATCCAGAAAGCATGATGTTTCAAATGGTAAATGGCGACAGCCGATTGATGAGTTATGATATTCCCTTTGCTGCAGCACAAGCAGGAGACTTATGGGCAAAACATCTTGTGTATGAATATACAAAATATGTGGCAACAGGGTTAATTAATATTATCAACATTTTACAGCCAGATGCGATTGTCATTGGCGGACGTTTAGCGCTACAGGGTAGTTGGATGATTGACAGTATTGCTGATATAGTAACAAATAAGATATATGGCAATAATGTAAAGAGAGTGACTAAGATTTGCCAGGCAAAGCTTGATTATGATGCAATCATTATTGGAGCAGCATTGCTGGATGAATGATCGGAGTGATAGTATGGAGTTTGCAACAGAAGAATTTAAGCGGATATTTCAAGCGGAAAATGTGCTAGAACAGGAACCAATGAATATCCACACATCCTTCCGTACCGGTGGACCGGCAAGATTTTTTCTCAAGGCAGGTAATCCGGAACAGATACTAGAGGCCATCAAATTTTGTAAAGAAAATGATATTCCTTATACAATTATGGGAAATGGCACAAACTTACTGGTGAAAGATAGTGGCTTTTATGGCGCTGTAATTCAGTTAGGTGAAAATATAAATACGGTTACCTGTGAGGGAGAAAATATTATTATTGGTGCTGGTGCTCTCCTTTCTGCTGTTGCAAAATTAGCGTTATACAGTGGGTTAAGTGGTTTTGAGTTTGCATCAGGTATTCCAGGCGCTTTTGGTGGTGCAGTTTGTATGAATGCAGGCGCTTATGGCGGAGAGCTAAAGCAGGTTCTTGTTTCAGCAGACTGTATTTTTCCTGATGGTACAGTTCGCACATTATCCGTAGATGAATTGGAGCTGGGATATAGAACGAGCCGTGTAATGAAAGAAGGTTTGATTGTTACAAGTGGTATAATTCATCTGACACCAGGCGACAGAGAAGAGATCCGCAGCCGTATGTCAGAGTTATTGGAATTGCGTCGGGAGAAACAGCCGCTGGAATATCCAAGTGCAGGAAGTACTTTTAAACGACCTGTAGGACATTTTGCAGGAAAACTAATTAGTGATGCAGGGTTAAAAGGCTTTTCTATCGGCGGCGCTCAGGTTTCGGAAAAACACGCAGGTTTTATTATTAACAGAGAAAATGCTACTTCAGAAGATATTCTTAATTTAATTGCTTACTGCCAAAAACGAGTCTTTGAACTGACAGGCGTTCAGTTGGAACCAGAAGTAAAAATCATCGGAAACTGACAGCTAGGAGGGATACAAATGAGATTAGTCATTGTAACAGGGATGTCGGGTGCTGGAAAGACAACGGTGCTAAAGTTTCTTGAGGATTTAAATTATTTTTGCGTTGACAATCTTCCTCCTGCATTGATGGGAAAATTTGCAGAGCTTTGTTTCGAGCAGGAAGGTGAGATCGATAAAGTTGCGATGGGTATCGATATCCGCGGGGGTAGACTCTTCGCGGATCTTTTTTCAGCTTTAGACCAACTGAAAAAAAACGGCTATACTTATGAAATTTTGTTTTTAGATGCTTCTAATGACAGTCTGATGAAAAGATTTAAAGAGACACGCAGAAGCCATCCTTTATCTCGTCGCGGTTCTATTGAGCAGGGAATACGACAAGAGCGTGATATTTTATATGAAGTAAAAAAGAATGCTACAATTATATTAGATACATCAAATACTTTAACTAGGGATTTAAAAGAAAAATTGCGGGAAATTTTTGTTGAGAATAAAGATTTTGAAAGTTTAATGATCCGTATTTGTTCGTTTGGATTTAAATATGGTATCCCTACAGACAGCGATATTGTATTTGATGTCAGGTTTTTGCCAAATCCATTTTATATTCCAGAATTAAAAGAGTTGACAGGAAATGATGCTCCTGTCAAAGATTATGTGATGAAATTTAAAGAAAGCCATGAATTTTTAAAAAAGTTTTCTGATTTAATTGAGTTTGTGATTCCTCAATATATCCGTGAAGGTAAAAATCAGCTAGTAATCAGCATTGGATGTACCGGAGGGCGTCATCGATCTGTTACTTTAGCGAATGCGTTATATCAGCAATTGAGGGAAAAGAATCACAGTGTGGTTCTTAGTCATAATGACATAGAAAAAGATGCCAAGTATAAAAAACGTTAAATTAGATGAAATGTAGGTGGAAAGTTTGTCATTTTCTTCCGAAGTAAAAAGTGAATTATCCCATCATTTTGGGAATGGTAGACATTGTTGGATTGCAGAAATTGCAGCCTTAATTAATATGTGCGGACATATCGAGGAAAAGAACGATAAATTTTGTATAATAATACAGACAGAGAATGTCGTTGCGGCAAAAAAGCTCTTTACATTGGTTAAAAAAACTTTTAAAATAGATAGCAAAGTGTTGATTCGAAGGAATCGTCAGTTGAAAAAGAACAGAATCTATATATTGTCCATTGATGAGCCTGTTTCTGCTGAAAAGATCCTTCTAGCAACAGGAATACTGCAAAGGGGAAAGAAAACCATTCAATCAGTGATTGATCCTTTGATGGTCAGCAGTATGTGTTGTAAAAGAGCGTATATCCGCGGTGCTTTTATTGCCGGCGGATCACTTACGGATCCAGAAAAAAACTATCATCTGGAATTTGTCAATACCAGTCCAAAACATGCTGAAAGTTTAATGAATCTTATTAATAGTTTTGGAATAGAGTCTAAAATGATTGAGAGAAAAGATCACATGGTTGTTTATCTGAAAGACGGTGAGCAGATTGTTGATCTTTTAAATATTATGGAGGCTCATGTGGCATTGATGCAGCTGGAAAATGTACGGATACTAAAAGACATGCGAAATAACGTAAATCGCAAAGTAAACTGTGAAACGGCTAATTTGAATAAAGTCGTGGCTGCATCTGTAAAACAAGTGGATGACATTACTTTTGTAAAATCTTCGGGACAGCTTGGACAGTTGGCAGAGCCTTTACAAGAAATAGCGGAATTAAGGCTACAGTTTCCTGATGCTAGTTTAAAAGAATTAGGTAGGATGCTTAATCCGCCTGTAGGAAAATCTGGGGTTAACCACAGACTGAGAAAAATCAGCGAAGTGGCAGAAGCATTAAGAGAGGAAAAAGGTGAGGGATTATGACAGAGAAGACAATTACTGTGAAAGAAGCTATGGATGCAAGAGCAGCTGCATATTTTGTGCAGACTGCAAGTAAGTTTACAAGTAAAATTCAGGTTACGATTGAAAATCGAAGAATTAATGCAAAAAGTATTATGGGAACGATTTCTTTAGGCATTATGGAAGGGCAGATGGCAACGATTTCTGCGGAAGGCTCAGACGAAGAAGAAGCAGTAAATGAACTTGCAAGTGTTTTAGCATAGGAATTATATATTTTATTTTATAAATAGCCTCTGTTTCAGAGGCTAAAATTTTAAAAAAAGTTGTTAGCACTCATTGACAAAGAGTGCTAACAATGCTATACTGTGTTCATAAATACATGATAGAAAGGAAGATGCTTATGAATCCACAAAAATATACTCAAAAATCTCTTGAAGCGATTCAGTCAGCGCAAAGTATAGCTGCTTCTAAAAGAAATCCGCAAATTGAACAGCAGCATATTATTTCCAGTCTTTTGACTCAGGACAATGGCTTAATTCCACAACTTCTTCTGAAAATGAACATTAGCACGAACCGTCTTCTCAATGAAGTGAACAGTGAAATTGATAGATTACCACAAGTATCAGGCAGCCATATGTCAAATAATCTTTATATATCCAGCGATGTAGACAAGATTTTTACAGAATCTGAAAAGCTGGCAGAACATATGAAGGATGATTATGTTTCTGTAGAGCATATATTTTTGTCATTACTGAACAGTCCAAATGATGTCCTAAAGAAAATTTATCAGTCAGTACAGTTGACAAAAGATAATTTTATTAAGGCTTTAAAAGAAGTGAGAGGAAACACAAGAGTCACCAGCGAAAATCCAGAAACAACCTATGACTCTTTGAAAAAGTATGGACATGATTTGGTAGAGGATGCTAGAAAAAAGAAATTGGACCCTGTGATTGGCAGAGATGATGAAATTAGAAATGTGATTCGAATTCTCTCAAGGAAAACAAAAAATAATCCAGTGTTAATTGGAGAGCCTGGTGTTGGTAAAACTGCCATTGCAGAGGGCTTAGCACAGAGAATTGTCAGTGAAGATGTGCCTAACAGCTTGAGAGATAAGGTCATTATTTCTTTGGATATGGGTGCACTTATTGCTGGTGCAAAGTACCAAGGAGAATTTGAGGAACGTTTGAAAGCTGTTTTAAATGAAGTTAAAAAAAGCGAAGGCAGAATTATTCTTTTTATTGATGAGCTTCACACAATTGTTGGTGCAGGAAGAACCAGCGGCGCAATGGATGCTGGAAATCTTTTAAAACCACTATTAGCGAGAGGAGAACTTCACTGTATCGGTGCGACAACATTAAATGAATATAAACAGTATATAGAAAAAGATCCGGCGCTGGAAAGAAGATTCCAGCCTGTGATGGTGCAGGAACCGACAGTAGAGGATACTATATCGATTCTTCGTGGACTGAAGGAACGGTATGAGCTTTATCACGGTGTTAAAATTCAGGATCAGGCGTTGATTGCGGCTGCGACTCTTTCTAACCGGTATATCACGGATCGTTTCCTTCCTGACAAAGCCATTGACTTAGTAGATGAAGCATGCGCCATGATCCGTACAGAAATTGACTCCATGCCAACAGAATTGGATATAATTCGCCGTAAAATTATACAACATGAAATTGAGGAAGCTGCATTAAAGAAAGAAAATGATAAGCTTTCAAAGGAACATTTGTCAGAAATTCAAAAAGAGCTTGCAGAGATGAGAGCTGAGTTTAATTCTCTGAAAGCTAAGTGGGAAAATGAAAAGAATTCTATTGGTAAAGTTCAAAAACTGCGGGAGGAAATTGATGCTGTCAACGCGCAGATTGAGGAAGCTCAAAGAAAGTATGATTTAAATAAGGCTGCGGAATTAAAGTATGGGAAACTGCCTGAGCTGCAAAAAGAGTTGAAAGCCGCAGAAGAAAATGATGAGGCTGAGACAAAAAATACATTGTTGAGAAATAAGGTGACAGAAGAAGAGATTGCTAAAATTATTGAGCGTTGGACAGGAATCCCTGTGGCAAAGCTGATGGAGGGAGAAAGAGAAAAACTTCTTCATCTGGAAGATATCTTGCATCATAGAGTCATAGGCCAAGAGGAAGCAGTCATGAAAGTGTCGGAAGCAATTTTGAGAAGCAGAGCCGGCATACAAAATCCAAACAAGCCAATTGGTTCTTTCCTGTTTTTAGGACCGACCGGTGTAGGAAAAACAGAGCTTGCAAAAGCATTAGCAGAAAGTCTCTTTGATGATGAAAAGAATATTATCCGAATTGATATGACGGAATATATGGAGAAATATTCCGTATCAAGACTGATTGGAGCGCCTCCTGGATATGTGGGATATGAAGAGGGAGGTCAGCTGACAGAAGCTGTGGCAAGAAAACCATATTCAGTTGTGCTTTTTGATGAAGTAGAAAAAGCGCATCCTGATGTATTCAACATTCTTCTGCAAGTATTGGATGATGGTCGAATTACGGACTCTCAGGGCAGAACTGTAGATTTTAAAAACACAATTATTATTTTGACCTCCAATTTGGGTTCTGCCGATATTTTGGAAGGAATTCAAGGAGATGGCGAAATAAGTCAAGAAGCGAAGGATAAAGTGGAGGTACAATTAAAACATGCGTTCCGTCCAGAATTTTTAAACCGTCTTGACGAAATTGTATTCTATAAACCTTTGACGAAAGAAAATATCAAATCTATTATTGATTTAATTATTCAGGACTTGAACCGCAGATTGAAAGAGAAACAGCTTTCCTGTATCGTGACAGAAGAAGCCAAAAAGTATATCATTGATCATGGATATGATATGATTTATGGCGCTAGACCGTTAAAGCGTTACATTCAGACACATGTGGAAACAATGATTGCTAAGAAAATCATTATGGACGACGTTGCGCCTGATACAGTATTGACGATAGATGTAAAAGATGGTCAATTGATGATTCTTTGAGAGCAATATCATAGAAAGCTTATAAAAATTTGATAATCAATAAAAAAGGCTGCATTTTAATCATGCAGTCTTTTTTTATTGTAAACGATGATTTTTATGTATAAAACGAACCTATTTTTCAAAGGATAACCAATGTAAAAAGTAGTACAGACAGGGAGGTTTTACCTTTGAATACCTTCAGATTAAAAACTAAAGTTATTATGGGGATGGATTGTTGGGATGCTCTGAAAGAATTTGCCGGAAAGAGGATTTTTTTTATTGCAGATCCGTTTATGGTGAAGTCAAAAATGACAGATCAAGTGATATCTCACATTCCAAATCCGACAGTTAAAATTTTTTCTAATATCATTCCTGACCCACCAGTCAGCTTGGCAGCAGAAGGTGTTGCCGAGATACG
>JAGZLR010000044.1 GCA_018364635.1 Clostridiales bacterium
GGCTGGACCGTGAAATAAGCGCAACCAGGCGCACAATCGTTCCGCCGATTGTGCGCTACGCTTAACGAATATGACGGCGCGGAGTAGCAATCATGGAACAGAGACGACAGCTGTTTTAAAAGGGGACTACTATCTTTTAAACGGCGGCAAAATATTCATCACAAATGCACCAAAAGCAGATACCTATGTTGTGTTCGCAGTGACTACCCCTGATATTGGAACAAGAGGAATCTCTGCTTTTATCGTTGAAAAGGGCTGGGAGGGCTTTGAGTATGGCGATCACTATGATAAAATGGGAATTCGCTCCTCCACAACGGCAGAACTTATTTTTAATGATGTAAAGGTGCCGAAGGAAAATTTACTAGGAAAAGAAGGCGAAGGATTTAAAATTGCGATGTCCACATTGGACGGCGGTCGTATTGGCATTGCTGCCCAGGCGTTAGGAATTGCTCAGGGGGCCTTTGAGCATGCTTTGGAGTACTCTAAAGAGAGGATACAGTTTGGAAAACCAATCTGTCAGCAGCAAATTATTTCTTTTAAATTAGCAGATATGGCAACTAAATTACGTTGCGCACGGTTTTTGGTTTACAGCGCAGCAGAATTGAAAGAAGCTCATGAGCCATATGGTATGGAATCTGCCATGGCAAAACAGTATGCTTCTGATATTGCACTGGAAGTTACCAATGATGCCCTTCAAATTTTTGGTGGAACAGGCTATTTAAAAGGAATGGAAGTGGAACGGGCTTACCGTGATGCAAAGATTACGACAATCTATGAGGGCACCAACGAGATACAAAGGGTTGTCATTGCATCCCATCTGATTGGAAAGATGCCAAAAAGTGCAAGTGGCGGTACTAAGATAACGAAAAAAGCTGCGCCGATTACAGGATTGCGGAAGAAATTGGTCTATAAAGAGGGCAGCGCGAAGGAACGTGTAGATGCACTGGTTGCAGCTTTAAAGAAGGACGGTTATGATTTTACGGTTGGCATTGCACTGGATACACCGATTATAGAAGCGGAACGGGTTGTATCTGCCGGCAAGGGAATTGGCGAGAAAGAAAATATGAAATTGATCGAGGAGTTGGCCATTCAGGCTGGAGCTGCAATAGGATCTTCCAGACCTGTAGCTGAGACACTTAAGTATGTTCCTCTCAATCGATATGTTGGTATGTCTGGTCAGAAATTTAAAGGAAATCTCTATATTGCCTGTGGTATTTCAGGCGCGATACAGCATTTGAAAGGAATTAAGGATGCTTCCACCATTGTGGCTATCAATAAAAATCCAAATGCACCAATCTTTAAAAATTGTGATTATGGAATTGTTGGCGATTTAATGGAAATACTACCTTTACTTACAAAAGCCTTAGATAATGGGGAGGCGAAAAAACCAGCACCTCCTATGATTAAAATGAAACGGCCGTTGCCTCCAAAGTAAAAACCAATTGGAAAGAGCTATGTTTGCGGTGGCTGCGGTTACGAATACGATCCGGAAATCGGCGATCCAGAAAATGATATCATGCCTGGAACACTGTTTGAAAAACTTCCAGACGATTGGGTGTGTCCGGAATGTGCGGAAGAAAAATCAAGTTTCATTGAGGCATAAAACGACAAGGAGGATGGTATTATGTATAGTGTAAGAAAGATTACGGAAGATTTATTTTGGGTTGGCGCCAATGATCATAGACTCCAGTTATTCGAAAATATTCATCCAATTTCCAGAGGTGTTTCCTATAACGCATACTTATTGTTAGATGAAAAGACAGTACTGTTTGATACTGTAGACTGGTCTTCTTGCAGACAGCTTTTAGAAAATATGGAATATGTCTTAAATGGCAGACAGCTAGATTATCTTGTCATTAATCATATGGAACCAGATCATGGAGCATCATTAGAGGAGATCTTAATTCGATATCCAAATGTAAAAATAATAAGCACAGAAAAAGCCTTTATGCTCATGAGGCAGTTTGGATTCTATATTGACGATCACGAGTTGATTCAGGTACACCAGGGGGATAAACAGAAATTTGGCAAACACGAAGTCACATTTCTCGCAGCGCCTATGGTACATTGGCCTGAGGTTATGGTAAGTTTTGATATGACAAATGGCGTATTGTTTGCGGCAGATGCCTTTGGCACATTTGGTGCTCTGGATGGAAAACTCTTTAATGATGAAGTTAATTTTGAGAAAGACTGGATTGATGATGCCCGCAGATATTACGCAAACATTGTAGGGAAGTATGGTCCTCATGTGCAGAGATTACTGAAAAAAGCCGCTGATGTAGAGATCAAAATGATTTGCCCGCTTCATGGACCGGTATGGAGATCTAATCTAGAGTATTTTATCAAGAAATATGATTTGTGGAGCCGTTATGAACCAGAGGAAAAGGGTGTTTTAATTGCCTATGCGTCTATGTATGGCAATACAGAATCTGCTGCTCTTGCCTTAGCTGCAAAGCTTTGCGAAAAGGGTATGACAAATGTGGCAGTATATGACGTTTCTACTACTCATGTATCTCAGCTTATTTCAGAGACCTTCCGTTTAAGTCATATTGTGTTAGCTTCTGTTACGTATAATTTGGAGATCTATCCTGTAATGCATAACTATCTGATGGATATGAAGGCTTTAAATGTACAAAATCGTACGGTTGCCATCATAGAAAATGGATCCTGGGCTTGTAAGGCTGGAGATTTAATGCAGAAGTTTGTAAGCGAAGAGTTGAAAGATATGACAGTTTTAAATGACAGGCTTTCTCTTGCAAGCGCAATGCATCCAGATAAGGAAAAAGAGCTGGAAGCATTGGCAGACGGAATTTTAGATTCCATGAAAAGTTAACGAGATAAAACAGGTTGATGATTGTTGTCAGCCTGTTTTTTTGTGCAAAAACAGGAGATTTGTTCAATTTAAGATTTTTTTTCTGGATTTTCCTTGTACTGATTGAAAGAAGAAGTTTGAATTTTAGGAAAAAATTAGTTGTTTTTTGTCTATATTTTTTTTATAATAGAACCTGTCTTATGAAAGCATTAAGACAGTGATTTAAGGGGGTTATAACCATGAAAAAGTATTTAAAGAAATTAGGAGTTTCGGTTGTTGTAGGTCTAACTGCATTGTCTATTGCAGGATGTAGTTCTGATAGCTCTTCCACATCAACATCAAAAGAGGCGTCAAGTACATCTGCTGCAGCTTCCTCAGAAAAAGAAATGTCTGTGGAAGAGCGTGTTGCACAGGCAGAAAAGGCACAGGAAGATGTAGAGAATATGAAGTCAAAAATGACAATGGAAATGAATATTTCTTCCCAAGGCAAGACTCTTGATATGAACACAACAATGGATACAGTTTTCTTCGCAGACCCATTAAAGATGAAAATGGACATGAATGTGGATATGGGTGAAATGGGTAGTCAGTATATGGCTATTTATGCAGAGCAGTCAGCAGAAGACGCATATACGATGTATATGACAGATGGTACACAGTGGCAGTCTGAGGAAGTTTCGGTAGAGGCTTTCGATCAGTATGATACCAGAAATACGATTGATACTTATCTTGCAGGCGTAACAGAACTGAAAGACGCAGGCAAAGAAGAGATCAATGGAAAACAAGCTGTGAAGATTGATGGTAAAATTACAGGGGATGCTCTGGAGGAAACCATTAAATATTCTGGTTCTTTAGACAGTTTGAAACAGACTGCAGGCGGACAGATTGATGACGCAACATTGGAAGGATTATTCCATGATTTAGGAGAAATTAACGTATCTCTTTGGTTAGATGAAGAGACAAATCTGCCTGTGAAATACAGTATGGATATGACAGATGTTATGGCAAAACTGTATGAAAACTTATTTAGTGCAATGGATGGTGCTGAAGATATAGATTTTACAGTATCCAAAGTTACAATTGGTGTCAGTGATATCAGTTATAACGATGCAGAAGACTTTGAAATTCCTGCGGAAGCAAAACAATAAGAACAAAAAAGAGAATGGGTAAAACCATTCTCTTTTTTTATTTAGAGACGGATCAAATAAAAATAGCTTTTGGACCATTTTTAAAGAACGTAGGAAAACATAAAAATTGTATGCATCGCGGTGCCGCCAAGGACAAAAAGATGAAAAATTTCATGAAACCCAAAGGATTTAAAAGGAAGTTTTGGCCATTTGGCGGCATAGATCACTGCGCCTAAGGTATAGATCAATCCTCCCGATAGGAGAAGAAGGATTCCGCCAATAGGAACTGCTTTTTCTAATGGATAAAAGGCAAATAAAACGAACCATCCCATAAGGACATAAATACTGGTAGATAACCATCTTGGAGCGTTAATCCAAAATATTTTTAAGAGGATGCCAGCTAAAGCAAAACCCCAAACAAAAGCCAAAAGACTCCAACCTACGACTCCTCTCAGTTTTATCAGGCAGACAGGGGTATAAGTTCCAGCAATTAATACAAAGATCATCATATGGTCAATTCGTTTTAACTTTAATTCTAATTCCTTTTTCACTGAAAATGTGTGATATATAGTGCTTGCGCTGTAAAGCATGAGAAGTGACAATCCAAAAATAGTAAAAGATATCACATGAATCATAGAGGCCTCCTGATAGCTTTTGATAATTAATAAAGCTGTCACAGGAATTGCTAGAAGAAACCCGATAAAATGTGTAAAAGCGCTGACAGGATCCTTAATTTGATACATAAACAACACCTCGATTTAATATATAGTTTTTAAAACTACTTGATAATATATTGATATTATATCATATAATTTAAATAATCAATCATTTTTTAATAAAATAATCAAAAGTTTTAATTATCTAAAAATATTTAAGAATTTTTAAGAAAAATTTATAGTATTGGTTAGAAACATATATTGTGTTATACATAGTAGTATGCTATAATCGGTACTAAGGAGGGATGAAATGAACACTCAATTTAGAAAAGGGATTATTGAAATGTGCGTGTTGGCGCTGACTGCCCGTAGTGATATGTATGGTTACGAGATTGTTCAAAGCATTGCTTCCTATACAGATATCAATGAGGGAACAGTATATCCGATCCTTCGGCGTCTTACGACAGAAGGGTACTTTGTGACCTATCTGAAAGAGAGCACAATAGGGCCAGCACGGAAATATTATCACATGACAGAAAAAGGTAGAGGATATCTTGGGTCTTTGGAAGAAGATTGGATGGATTTCTCTAAGATGGTCAATGAAATTTTACAGGGAAAATAAAGGAGAGAGGAAGAGAATATGAACAAAGAAGAATATTTGCATGAACTTGAAACTCGTTTAAAAAAACATCTTCCCAAAAGTGAAATTAACGATATTTTACGGGATTATGGGGAGTATTTTGAAGATGGAAGAAGACAAAATAAATCTGATACAGAGATTTCGGCAAAACTAGGGCTACCGGAACTGATTGCCCAGCAGTTTATTGAAGAATATAAAGAAGAAAAAAAGGATATAGAACCGGCACAGGAATTTACAAAGATGAAAGAATCAGCAGCAAAGAGTATGAGTAAGTGGAAAGAAAAAGTCCATGTTTCGGAAGGGTTAGGAAAAGTTGGAAATCGGTTGAAATTGGCTTTTTCTTCTGTGTGGAGTAGAGTTCAGGGAATCAGTGGGCATAGTTTTAGTGTTTTATTCCGATTTATCAAAAGAGCTGTTGTGCTGTGTTGTTTTTTGATACTGGAATTTATCGTTTTTAGTATATTAGCGTCTATTGCTGCAACGGCGATTTCCCTGTTATCTTTTGGTATTATGGGTATATTGGGCTTCATTTGTACCTTTAGCTTTATCTCCTATTATTTATCAACTTCAGGGATCTTGTTTTCTCTTGCGGTCGTTTGTGCAGGGTTGTTATGTGGTTTACTAACGATCTATTGTGTTCGTTTAAATATCAAGTTATTGAAAAAATATTGGAAATCAAAAGAAATGATCATTAACGAGGGGGATAAGAGCTATGTATAAAAAGTTAGCAATTATTTTTTCGGTTACATTAGGGGTATGCTTATTTGGTTCAGCCGCTCTGATCCCATTGGGAATTAGAGACACCATTGGCGGTATCAATGAATTACTTTTGGAATATAAAGTTCAGCCGCAAACAATAGAGGTTAAACCTACTGCTGAATTTCTACGTTTCGACATGGAGTATTATTATGGAGATGTTTTGTTTCTCCAATCCCCTGATGACTCCTGTTATATCGAAACCTACTGTGACAATACGTTATATCCTACCCCTGTATATACCACTTATGGGGAAAACGATACAGAAGTTGTTGTTTCCATTGAACGCCCTATGGGGAAATTTAGTTTAGATGAGAAAACACTAAAAACAACAATAGTCAAAGAACTGCAAAACTATCCTGATGTCATTATCTATATTCCAAGAAGAATGTCATTAGAAAAACAGACCAGCGATTTTGTACCAGATGATATTCAGTTTAAAAATAAAGAAGAGTTGTTGAATATGCAGGGAGCATAGCTAGATGTTTCGTAGAAAGCAAAAAAGACGTTGATTCTGTCAACGTCTTTTTTATAAGAATATTGCTTCCTTTGATAGAGGAAATTTAAAAATCACCATAGACTTTCTATCAAATATTGCATATAATGAAAAAAATAGGGAATAAATTTTAAAAACACAGACAAGAGGTTCATTCTTTTCGTAATTGATTAAAAATACATAGATATAGGGAGACGAATCATTTGAAGCTGGAACAGGATCCTATAAAAAAACTTTTATTTATCATTTCATTTGGTTTGATTTTGCATTGGGGTTTGAATCATGGCACTGTAGTTTTTGGTATCATCCAATGGCTTGTCTCTATTTTGATGCCGTTTCTATTAGGGCTGTGCTTTGCTTTTATTATCAACGTTTTATTGCGGCCAATTGAAAGACTGTGGGATGAGATATTTAAGAAACAAGGAAAGGGAATCAAGAAAGCGAAGCGTATTGTTTGTCTGTTAATTAGTACAGGATTGATTTCAGGCGCTGTCTTTGTGCTTTTATTTATGCTGATTCCTGAAATTAAGCGATCTTTAACAACCATTTTGGATATGCTGCCACAGTATGGTGCACAGTTGGACTTATGGTGGACAGAGTTGGTAAATCAGTTAGGAAAATATGCCATTGTACTTCCAGAATTTGAATTGAATATGAAAGAAGTTGTTAAGATGGCAGGGGAATTTTTGACAACAAGTGGCTATACATTTTTTAACAAAACATTTGATATTACTATCTCTATCTTTTCTGCTGTTTTTCAAGTGGTATTGGGAATTGTATTTGCGTTTTATGTCCTTGCACAAAAAGAGAAGCTTCGTGTCGGAACAAAAAGGCTGTTATATGCAGTTTTGCCGGAAACGAAAGTAGATAATATAATCGAGGTGGCTGTGTTGACAAACAAAATTTTTACCAATTTTGTGACAGGCCAGCTAACAGAAGCGGTTATTATTGGAGTGCTGTGTTTTATCGGCATGACGATAATTTCTATGCCTTATGCACCAATGATTTCAGTGCTTGTAGGTTTTACTGCTTTGATACCGGTTTTCGGCGCATTTTTTGGCACTGCTGTCGGTGCATTTTTGATTCTGATGGTAAATCCTATGAAGGCTGTATGGTTTGTTCTTTTTATTATTTTGCTCCAGCAAATGGAAGGAAATTTAATTTATCCGAAAGTTGTTGGGAAATCTGTAGGACTACCTGGTATTTGGGTTTTGGTTGCGGTGACAGTTGGCGGAAGTGCCTTTGGTATTTTAGGTATGTTGCTCAGTGTTCCTTGCTTTTCTGTTTTATATTGTTTGTGGCAAAGAGGGATTGACAGAAAGCTAAGAGCGAAGAAGTTAGATATTTCATGATGATTTGGCATGATTTCAAGCACAGGAGATGAGACCTGTGCTTTTTTGCGACAAAAATAGAAAAGGGTTTTCTTCTGTACTGATTGTTGGTATAATAAGACCCAAATAGACATTTTGACGAAAGTACTGTTTTGGGGAAGGAGTTTTACATGACAAAAAAAGAATTGGCATTGATTGTAATTGAGCGTTTAAAAAAAGAGTATCCAGATGTGGGATGTACTTTAGAATATGATCAGGCATGGAAGTTGTTGGTAAGTGTACGCTTGGCTGCGCAATGCACAGATGCTAGAGTAAATGTTGTTGTCCAGCAGCTGTATGCGAAGTATCCCAATGTGGACGCATTGGCCCAGGCTGAGGTTGAAGATATTGAGCGGATTGTGAAGCCATGTGGACTGGGGCATAGTAAAGCACGGGACATTAGTGCATGTATGAAAGTTTTGAAGCAGCAGTATGAGGGACATGTCCCTGATGATTTTAATGCATTATTAAAATTGCCTGGTGTCGGCAGAAAAAGTGCAAATTTGATTATGGGAGATGTATTTCAAAAGCCTGCCATTGTGACGGATACGCACTGTATCCGTTTGGTAAATCGGATTGGATTAGTAGAGGATATAAAGGAGCCGAAAAAAGTGGAAATGGCGTTATGGAAGATTATTCCGCCTGAGGAGGGAAGTGATTTTTGCCATAGATTGGTATTTCATGGCAGGGAAATCTGTACAGCAAGGACAAAACCTCACTGTGATAGGTGCTGTTTGCAGGATATTTGCAAAAAAAGCGGCATTTAAATAGGAGATAGAACGGATTATTGTAGTATTCTGTTAGTATTTTAACCAAATATTTTTTGGCTCATTTGAAAAAATAGCGCTGTAAATTTAAAAAGTTGCATTAATTAAAGATAATGCAACTTTCTTTATGGCTGTTTTTGAGGGATTAAAGTCTTTTTAGATAATTGTTGTTGAATCTTATGTCATGAAATGGTACACTTAAAAATGTATCATGTCAAATTTAAAACAATTTTTACATGGATTGATATACTGGTCATAGACCCATCCGATATTTATTATCGGCAGGAGGAGAAAGCAATGAAAGAACGGTCAAAGAAAGAATACAGTCTTCTTCTTTGCGGTTTAATTCTGTTTTGCATTTTAGCTGTGATATGCTTTGGATATTACAATCGCTATTTAAAACAGCAATTTCACGATTTAGAAAATAAAAGGCGAATGGCCAGTGTTTTGTGGCAGAGCCAAAGAATTCGGACAGAGCTTGCACAGAAAGAAGGAATGCTGGAAGCAGTTGCCCATATGGCGGAAACGGCCAATTTTTCGCCAAAAGAAAAATGGTTTCAAGATTATTTAAAAGAAATGAATACAGCGGAAGATTATACGATTGAGTACTATCCTATTGAATGGATTTTTAGTAACAATAGAGAAAAAGTCCTTTTGGATTATAATGGCTGTAATTACAGCAGCGTCCTAAATGGAGAACGGGTTTTTTCGGAGATTTTATACTCTTCCAAACCATTTGGGTATTATTTTGCCATAGGAGAACCAGTATCCCGAAACGGTAAGACGATTGGGGTTATGTGTTGTACAATACCAGCTTATGAATTGGTACAACAGCCTGGAAATGCTGACACTATCGTACCGGACTGTCAATTTATTGTTGACAAAAATGGTACTGTTTTATATAGTTATGGAACCTACAGCGCAAATGGAAAAAATATTCTGAATCATATAAAGGAAAAAAGCAATATATCAGAAGAGAATGCAGAGGAAATTCAAAAAAGTCTGTCGGATGGCAGCAGTATAACAATTGCATTAGATGGTTCCCATGACCAATATATGATGGCATGTACCTACCTTGGGTATCATGACTGGTCTTTGGTCCAATTTATAAAAAGTGGTAGTATGCGTGAATTATCCAATCGTCTTATGAGAGGAACAGTGATTTTATGCATTGTTTTTGGGATTTTAACGATTTGTGCGGCGTTTTTAATTGGACGATCTATTTTTATAAAAAACAAACGATTGAAAATAGAATATGAAAAACAGGTGTCTTTGGCTACAGCTTTCGATACCCTTTTATTTGAATATAATCCTGTGCAAGATGTATTGATAATGATTCCAGGGGATAATTCTGCTTATGATATTCAAACACTTAAGATAAAAAATTGTTTAAAATACAGTTTTCGTGCTATTCATCCAGAGGACGTTCCAAAAATAAAGCATGAGTTAGAAACACTTAGTATTAGTAATATGGAACTGAGAGTGCTAGGAAAAGATGGTACATGGATTTGGTGTGAATGCCAGCTTCAGCAGTTGACAATTAACGGAAAGGATTCTTATATTGTTGGACGCGTCATCAATATCAACGAAAGAAAACTGAGAGAATTAAAACTTTTGAAGGAAGTTTCTATTGATAATTTGACAGGTCTACTAAACCGCTATGCCATACAGTCTGCTGTTGAACAGCGATTAAAGGACCGTACAGCAGGATTTTTGTTTATGTGTGATGTGGATAACTTTAAAATGATTAATGATACCTTAGGTCACAGTGTTGGGGATGCATTGTTATGCAAGGTGGCTGAATTGTTAAAGAGCTGTTTTACCTCCAGTGATTTCGTTGGAAGGCAAAGCGGTGATGAGTTTATCGCGTATATGAATGATACTGGTGATGAAGAGGATGTGAGAAAAAGGGCTGCATTAATTTTAGAGAGGTTTGTCAAACTATCTCAATGGGAAAATATAACAGTCTCAATCAGTATTGGAGTTTCCCGTTTCCCAGCTGATGCAGATACGTTTGAGAAGCTTTATATCACTGCAGATACAGCAATGTACGAAGCAAAGAATATGGGAAAAAATCGATTTTGTTTCTATCATGAAATGAGTTCAAAAAAAATGCCTATCCGAGGAAGATGGAAAAGCTGAGGGTAAAAGACGTACGAGCATTAGCTTGTACGTTTTTTTATTGTTATATAGAAAAGGATTGGGAAGAGAATGGTTTTTACATTTTGATGGAATACTGATTGTAATGATGAATAAAGGAGGAAACATTATGGACATGTTAACCTGTGTGGATTTGAGAAAATCTGTACGTAATTTTACCGACCGTCTGATTGAGGAAGAGTCATTACAGCAGTTAAAAAATTTTTTCCAAAATAACGACCCATTAGAGGACGAAATACAGACAAGGATTGAATTGGTGAAAAGGGAAGAACTGCCAAAAGGAATCGAAGAAATCGGCGGATATCATGGTTTTTTTATTCAGGCACCCTATTATATACTGATCTACTCAGATAAACGCCCCAATTTTATTGAAAATGCAGGCTATTTAGGAGAACGAGTTATATTAAAAATGACGGAAATGGGAATTGACAGTTGTTGGCTGACCCTAAAAGAGGAAAGAGTATTGGAACAGAAAGAAGGCCAGCTAAGGCTTACCGGCCTGATTGCTGCCGGTTACGGCGGAGAATTTAAGAATATAAAAGTTGTCAATGAAATGATTTGGGGGAAAGGTTATGACAACCTAAAGATTCACCAGCTAGAAACAGATAATGACATCCGTATGGAGATTTCTGACATGATTTTTATGAAAACCTATGGACAGCCTATTACCTTTGATGAATTGGAATCAAGCGGAATTGCGGAAGGTCTTTATGCAGCACGTCGGGCACCTTCTGCAATGAACCAACAACCGTGGCGTTTTATATTGGATGGGGATAAAGTTGTGCTTGTGATAAAAAAGAACGAGTATACCAATATCTATGAGGCTAAAATTGCGGCGGGTGCGGCGATGTATCACTTTGCGGCAGTTATCAGTGAGCGTCTTTTTCCTGTGAAATGGAAGATGGGAAATTTAGAGCAGGATTATCACATTCCTCAAGACTGTGCAGTTGTAGCATATTGCCCAATCTGAGAAAAAGAAGAATCAGATAGATAAGCTTCCAAATGCAGATATGTTACCCAACTGAAACAAAGAAAAAGCTTCTGTAGAAATTTATTCTATAGAGGCTTTTTTGTTTTTCTAACAAGTGAATAACACAAAATATCTTGCATAGGATGATAAAGGAAAGACCAGAAGAGAAACGGATGATATGAAAAAGAGGGCGAGAATATGAAAAAAGATAGAGGAAAACAAATGACAGCGCCTTTTGTTCCTTACGGCTACAAAAAAGACAAAAAAACAGGCAATCAATTTATCATTGATCCTTATGCTGCCCGTATTGTACGCCGTATTTTTCAGTACAAATTGATGGGGTACACAAATGCTGCCATTAAAGACAGGTTAAATAGTACCGGTGTTTTATGTCCGCTGGAATATAAGAAAGAAAAAGGATTTCCGGTGACGGACTTTTTCCAAAAAAATGTACAGGCAGTATGGCACGAACAGACAATTTTGTCAGTTTTAAAAAATCCTGTTTATGCAGGAGATTTGGTTTTGGGAAAGACACAGATCATTTCAACAGAGGAAAGACGGATTCTGGTCCGTAAAAAAGAGGAAGATAGTATGTTACAGAAAGATCACCATAAGCCCATTGTATCCCGCCTTGTATACGATTCTGTCCGCCGTCTGTTACAACAAGATACGAAAGCAGCCCCATTGGAAGAAAAGGTATATTTGTTTTCAGGATTTTTATATTGCGGGGACTGCGGCCGTCCGATGACAAGAACACGAAGCACGGCGAGGGGAAAGGAATATATTTATTACATATGCAAGGGGTACAAGTTAGATCAGGGATGTACTTCCCATCGGGTGAACGAGCAGTGGCTGGAAAGTATTGTTTTTTGTAAAATCCAAAAAAGATTGGATGCATTGGAAAGATTGAAAGAAAGGTTAGATCCGCTGAAACAAAAGGATGACTATCAATGGATGTCTGATTTCTTGGAATTTGGACAGACAGAAAGTCTGACAAGACCAATGTTATCTATGTTTGTAAACGAAATCGGTGTGTGGAACGATGAAGTCCAAGTAAAATTTACTTATGAAGACAAACTTCGAACAATCAAAAATCAGATAGATGGAGGAATTTATGTCTAGAACATGCAGAAAAAAGGTAAGTCAATTTGAAAAAGCAACAGGAGAGCATTTTGGGCCTATAGAACAAAATTTTTTGCAGGGAGAAAGGACTTACATAGGACGAATTCCTTATGGATATCAAAAAAATGAAAAAGACGTTGTTGTCTGTCGTAAAACAGCAAAGGTCGTGCGAAAAATATTTCAATGGAAAATGGAAGGGATGTCCAGAAATCAAATTGCCCAAAACTTAAATGAGATGGCGGTCATGTCTCCATCGGCATTTTTGATGCGACAGAATCAAGCGTATCAAAAAAAGCCGCCGCCCTGGAAAGAACGGACCATTACATATTTACTAAAAAATAACGTATATTCAGGCGCGAGAGGAATACCGGCGCTCATAAAGAAGGAACAGTTTCAAAGCGTACAGGAAATTTTGAAAACAGAAACAAGACAATGGAAACAAACACATCAGCAATCAAAAAAATGGGAGAAAACAAATATACAGTTTAGGACTTTGATATATTGCGGATACTGCGGAAGAAGATTGATTTGCTTGAGGGAAAAGTGCGATAAACAGTCAACGGGATTTCGCAGTTACTATCGATGTCCTGGGTTTCGCGATACTCCTTGCGTTTTAAAGAGAAGGTATCGGGAGGACATGCTTTGGAACACAGAAAAGGCATTTCTCAAGGCTTTTGGTGTGAAGCCGGATCAGATGGATATGGATAACATCCATTACTTTTTTTGTAGATTACAAGTATATCAGGATAAAAGAATTGTGCTATGGACGAAGTTTAGAGGCTTTATTGGGGGGAAAGATTTGATGGAAAAAGATTTCTTTGAGGAAATGAAGGATGTAGATATTCAAACAGTAAAAAAGGAAGAGCTGAAAGATATTTGTCAGATATCTATTGATGAGAATTTGACGGCAGAAGAAAAAAAGAAAGAATTTCTCAGGCAAATTGGAAATCCATATTGTTTTCGCTGCGGAGATTTGATTGTGAAAGTGGAATATGCGAAAGACGGTCCTACTATTGAGGAATGTCTGAGAGAATCTTTAGATACCATTGTTTAAAATGTTGAGGAGTGGTATGGTGACAAAAAAATATATTGCTGCGGCGTATCTTAGACTTTCTGTAGAAGACGGAGAGAAGCAGGAGAGCAACAGTATCCAAAATCAGAGAAACTTGATTGCAGATTTTGTGGCGAAGAAGCCAGAAATCAACTTGATTACCGAGATGGTAGACGACGGATATTCAGGCGTCAATTTTGATCGGCCTGCCTTTCAGGCAATGTTAAAGGAGATCAAATCTGGAACAATCAACTGTGTCATTGTCAAGGATCTCTCCCGTTTTGGAAGAAATTATATAGAATCCGGCAAGTATTTGGAACGAATTTTTCCTGCTCTAGGCGTCAGGTTTATTTCCGTCAATGATGGGATTGATAGCATCAATCAAACAATGGAAGAAAATCAGATGATGATACCATTTAAGAATTTGATGAACGATTCCTATAGCCGTGATATTTCTGTAAAAATACGCAGCGAATTGGATATGAAACGAAGAAAAGGGGAATATATCGGTTCTTTTGCACCTTATGGATATCAAAAAGACCCTTTGGATAAAAATCATCTAATCCCAGATTTGAAGACGGCTTTGGCAGTGAAAAATATATTTCGTTGGCACCGTATGGGTTTTTCTGCAGATCGGATTGCACAGCGGTTAAACTTGAGGAAGATTCCAAGTCCTTTGGCATATCAAAAACAAAATCAAGATTTGGCCTGGGACACTTCGATTTGTTCAGAACTATCCTGGTCAGCCCAAGCGGTTTACCGTATTTTAAAAAATGAAGTCTATCTTGGGCATATGATTCAGGGAAAAAAGGAAAAGCCAAATCATAAAATAAAAACGTATATTCCAAAGCCACCCGACGCATGGTTTCGGGCAGAAAATACTCATGAACCATTGATTCGGGAGTGGGAATTTTCTCTGTCACAAAAACTATTGTCTGGATTTAGAGCATCCAAAGGGGAATATTTTGAGTATCCGCTAAGTGGCCTTATGGTTTGTGCAGATTGTGGAAGTTCTATGGTGCATCGTACGTCAACGTATAAGGACAAGCATTATTGTTATTATATTTGCAGTGGATATAAAAAAAATAAAGAAAACTGCCATAGCCATATCATCCGGCGGGATAAAGTAGAGGCAGGGGTTTTTTCCTATCTTGAAAGGTTCCTAGATTGTTTCCCTGAAATAAGGGATGGGATAGAGTCCAGTATGACGCTGAAAACTGATCTTAAAAAAGAATCGGAATCTCTTCAAACACAGATATCGGAAGTGGAACACCTTTTGTCATCACTGGATCTGGATAAAGAGGCACAAATTTTGACAGAAGAAGAATGGATTCAGCTGAAAAACTTTTACCGACACAGGCTGTGCAGTTTGAAAGACAAAAAGAAACAAGTTGAAAACGAACAACAGCTTCTAGAGGCAGCTGCTTTTGTCTCTTTTAACGGCTATCCAAAACAGAACCGTATCTATCTAAGGGCCTTGGCAGTGTCTATGATTGACAAAATTCAGGTTATAGGAAAAGATAGAATCAAAGTTTGTGTAAGATTTCGGGGAGACGACATGGGGGAAAAGAATCATGGCCTATACAGATATAACTTCAAAAAGTGATATGTATCATATGGGGCTTTATCTCAGGCTTTCCAAACAGGATCTTAAAGGCGATAGCAGTGATTCCATAGAAAATCAAAAAAGGCTTCTTTTATCCTTCCTGGAAGACCAGCCAGATATGAAAGTGGAAGAAATTTATGTAGATGATGGTTTAACAGGAACAAATTTTAGTCGCCCTGCTTTTCAGAAGATGTTATCAGATGCCGGCAAAGGAAGGATCAACGGCATTGTTGTGAAAGATTTTTCTAGATTGGGAAGAAATTATTTGGATACAGGTAATTTCATAGAAACAGTTTTTCCGTTTTTAGGCGTTCGTCTGATATCGGTAAATGATAGGTACGACAGTCAGAAAGCGGATAACACCCAATGGGCATACCTTGTACCGCTGAAAAATATTATGAACGAAAGTTTTGTGCGAGACATCTCTAAAAAGACAAAAAGCGCCCAGCGGTCCAAAATGAAAAAAGGATATTTTACAGGCTCCCTTCCGGCCTATGGTTATGAAAGGGAACCAGGCAGTGGAAGACTAAGAATAGATCCAATTGCGGCAAAGACAGTCAAAGAGATTTTTGATTGGAGTATAGAAGGGTATGGAGACTACAAAATAGCAAAGATGTTGAATGAAAAAAAGATTTTACCTCCTTATTTATATAAAATACAGCAGGGAGTTCTTCATAAGGCGCAAAAAGAGATCTCTCAAGAATGGCAAAAAAATATGGTTGCTGCCATTTTAAAAAATCCAGTTTACACAGGAACATTGATTCAAAATAGAAAAACAACCCAGTCACCAAAAGGAAAACGTGTCTCTGTTGCAGCGAATGAATGGATCATATCTGAAAGTACCCATGAAGCTATTATTGAAAAAAACCAATTTGATGAGGTGCAAAGACAAAGAAAATTGCGCTGGAAAGATCAAAGGAAAACACCTGATAGACCTAAAAACGCCCCTCTGTTTCGTGGAAAAGTATACTGTGGAAGATGTAAAAAAGCAATGATTTGCTGTTGGGAGTACGGGAAGTATCGCTATATCTGTTCCAATCGCCATGGAGGTGGAAGCTGCAAGGGAAAAAGTATTCAGGAGGATCGTTTTATTGCGATCTTGGATGCCCTTGAAAAAAAAATAAAAAAAACTTTGCAGGAGGATGAGGGTTCTTCTCGACAAAGGCAGAAAACTAACCTACAGTCTATAAATAATAATATTTGTCTAGAAAAGCTTTATCTTGCTTATCAGCAAAAAATAATATCAAAACAACAATTTATGGGGCAAATAAAAGTGCTGCGGCAATTGGAAACGTCGCCGTTTCATAAGGAAGATGATAAAAAAACAGCGTTGACAAAGCTTTCAAAGACAATTCAAAGAATTGAAGTCTATGACGAAGACAGAATGATAATCAAAAAAGAGGTATAGGGAAATAAAAGGGGAGGAAGCCTATGGTGATTGCAAAATATATTCGATTGTCTATGGAGGATGCCCGGATTGAAGAGGGTCTGAAAATCAAGGACACACTTTATGTCACTTTGACAGACCATATCAACTCTGCGCTTGATCGGCATCAGGCTGGTAT
>JAGZLR010000045.1 GCA_018364635.1 Clostridiales bacterium
TGGAGCTTCTATTTGAATATCAAACCGGTCTAACAGAGGGCCGGAAATCCGGTTGGTATATTTTTCGATTTCATTGTCAGTACAGTGACAGCGGTTGGGATCGCCCAAATGTCCACATGGACAAGGATTCATTGCAGCAATGAGCATAAAATTGCAAGGATAAGTGACAGTACCATTTGCACGGGATATTGTAATTTTTCGGTCTTCAAGGGGCTGTCTTAGAGACTCTAATGCGCTTCTGCGAAACTCAGGAAGTTCATCCAAAAACAAAATACCATTATGAGCAAGACTAACTTCTCCAGGACGAGGAATTCTGCCTCCTCCAATAAGTGCCATTTCCGAACAGGTATGATGCGGAGACCTAAATGGCCTGGTATGAATGAGAGCTTGATCTCGTGGCAACAAACCTGAGACACTATAAATTTTGGTAGTTTCTAAGCTTTCCGCAAAAGACAGATCTGGAAGTATCGTAGGAAGTCGACTTGCCATCATCGTTTTACCTGATCCTGGAGGACCGATAATCAGAATATTATGGGATCCAGCTGCAGCAATTTCTAAGGCGCGTTTTGCACTTTCCTGTCCTCTTACATCAGAAAAGTCTAAGGGTGAATCTTTAAATTCAGAAGAAAAAAGTTTGCTGATATCTGTATGATAAGGTTTATTTTTTATTTGACCATTTAAGAGGTCCACAAGTTCTTTTAATGAACTAACAGGATAGCTTTCTGTACCGTCAATGAGGGAAGCCTCTCCTGCATTTTCAGCAGGAACAATAAATTTACGAAATCCTTGTTCATAGCCACTAATGACCATGGGAAGTACACCGTTAACTCTGCGGACAGATCCGTCCAGGCTAAGTTCCCCAATAAAAAGTGTGTTTTCTAGGTTTTTTGGCGTAATTACACCACCAGCCAATAAAATTCCCGCAGCAATAGGGAGATCAAAATGTGTTCCTTCTTTTCTAACATCTGCTGGAGCAAGATTAATTGTTATTTTTTTCGGGGGTAGTGTGAAACCGGAGTTTTTTATAGCGGTCCGTACTCGTTCTTTGGATTCTTTGACGGCATTATCTGGAAGGCCTACCAAGTCATAACCTGGAAGTCCCTGACTAATATCTGTTTCCACATCAACGATTGTTCCATCAATTCCTGATAGTGTACAGCTTTTAAGTTTTGAAATCATATAAAACCTCTCTCGATGAAAACGTTTTTAGCAGAGTAAATGGATAGATTCTATCAAAAATCTCAGCTAATCTTTGGTATTTCTTTACATAAATAATATAACAACAACTGTCTCTTTTTTCAACGGTAAACAGAAAAAGAAGGTGATTTTTATAGAATTTAATTATTTTCCTTGAAATTCTAAAGGAAAGCATTTATCATTAGGTGCATATTTGAAAAACGTGGGGGTACGTTTATGTGGGATGATTATGATATTATGTGGCTGTCTCGAATGGAAGGTTTGGGGGTTAAGAGAATTTTCCATTTAATTGAAAAATTTGACAGTTATCAAGAGCTAATGGAATCAGGTCCTAAGGGGCTTGAAAAGATTGGGAAAATACCTAAAGCATCCATTGATAGTATATTCAAAGATGACAGCCAAGAGAAACTTCGTATTTGGATGGAAGAATTGTATAAAGATAGTATCCGTTTTGTTTCCATTATGAATCCGGAGTATCCACCGCTTTTGCGTGCCATTGCTTCTCCTCCTGTAGGATTATATGTACGCGGTCAACTGCCGGAGTGGGATAATCCAGCTGTTAGTATGGTTGGTTCTAGAGGTTGCTCTAGGTATGGGGCAGATATGGCGGTGCAGATTGCTTCTGGCCTTGCTCAGAAGGGATATTGTGTTGTCAGTGGCATGGCGAAAGGTATTGACTCCTATTCTCACGAAGGAGCATTACTTGCCAAAGGAAAAACAATTGCGGTGTTGGGCTGTGGTGTGAACGTATGTTATCCGGCAAGTAATAAATCTTTGATGGAACGAATTTTATCTTCAGGATGTATTGTAAGCGAATATCCGCCGAATACAAGGGCTAGGGCAGAATTCTTTCCGGCAAGGAATCGAATTATTAGTGGAATAAGCACTGCTACAGTTATCGTTGAGGCCGGCAGAAAAAGTGGCACGCTGATTACTGCGAAAGATGCGTTGCTGGAAAAAAGATCGGTACTAGCTGTTCCTGGAAATCTGAATAGTAAACTTAGTTTTGGCACAAATGATTTAATCCGAAGTGGAGAGGGAACTATGATTACAGGATATGAGGATGTAGAAAATATTTTACAGAAGACATGGTGGAAATGGAAACCATATGTTGAAGTTGACAAAAAGGAAATGTTAGAAGACATTTTGACAAGAATTGAAGCTCAGGAAGACGAAGAGCGCTCCATTTTTGCTATGGAAGATCTGGAGGAAGAACAGTATGAACTTTCTAATGCAGATATAGAGAAATTAAAAAAACAGCAAGAGGAATCAAATCAGAGGAAATTAATACAAGATACAAATTCCAAAATGGAAATAAAAGCACAGAGGAATGTTGATTCTACAAAAACAGAGGACGGTAATATATTAGAACGTTTAAGCCCGCAAGAGGCACAGATTTACCAGATATTGGGAAGTGAGCCGGTTAACATAGAGTTTATTATAGAAAAAACGGGAATAAATTTTCAAAAAATTCAGTATGCTCTTACCATGATGGAGATTTCCAATGTGATAGAGCGTTGTTCTGGGGAAAGGTATAAGAGAAAGTAATAAGAGAAAGTAATAAGAGGTGTGGTATGGCAAAAAATTTAGTAATTGTGGAATCACCAGCAAAGTCTAAAACGATAAAAAAGTTTCTTGGCTCCAATTATAAGGTGGAGGCATCTATGGGACATGTTCGTGATTTGCCAAAAAGTCAGTTGGGTATTGATATAGAAAACGATTATGAGCCCAAATACATTACCATTCGTGGGAAAGGAGAGCTTTTGGCAAAACTTAGAAAAGAAGCAAAAAATGCTGATAAAGTTTATTTAGCAACTGACCCTGACCGTGAGGGAGAGGCAATTAGTTGGCATTTAATGACAGCTTTGAATTTAGATGAGAAGAATACAAGCCGTATTACGTTTAACGAAATTACGAAAAATGCTGTCAAACGTTCTATTAAAGAAGCCCGCAAGATAGATATGTCCTTGGTAGATGCACAGCAAGCTCGACGGGTTATCGATCGTTTAATTGGCTACCCTATCAGCAGTCTTTTGTGGAAAAAAGTAAAAAAAGGGCTGAGTGCAGGAAGAGTACAGTCAGTTGCTTTGCGTCTAGTTTGCGACAGAGAAGAGGAAATCAAAAATTTTATACCAGAAGAATATTGGACTATCAATCTTACTCTTTCCAATGAGGAAGGAAAGGAATTTAATGCGCTTTTTTCTGGAGATGAGAAAGGAAAAATTGAGCTAAACAGCGCAGAAGAGGTAGATAAGATTCTTAAAAGTTTAGAAAATGTGGAATTTGAAGTAGCTGAAGTAAAAAAAGGCGTTAGAATCAAAAAAACAGTTCCGCCATTTACAACTAGTACAATGCAGCAGGAGTCTAGCCGATACCTTAATATGTCAGCTCAAAAGACAATGATGGTTGCCCAGCAGCTATATGAAGGAGTCGATATTAAAGGAGAGGGCACAATTGGTTTGGTATCCTATATCCGTACAGATTCTGTTCGTATTTCAGATGAAGCATATGAGGATGTAAAAACATTTATCGGTGAGACTTATGGTGAAAATTATGTGCTTTCAGAGCGGCCTGTTTATAAATCAAAGAATAACAGTCAAGATGCCCATGAGGCTATCCGTCCTACATCTGCAGCTCGCACACCAGACAGCATGAAAGATTCTTTGACAAAAGAGCAGTATAAGCTATACAAAATTATTTGGGAAAGATTTGTTGCAAGTCAAATGCCGCCTGCAGAGTACAATACAGTAGCAGTGCGGATCAAAGGTGGAGAATATGTTTTTCGTTCTAGTGGATCAAAACTGAAATTTGACGGATTTTTAAAGGTGTATCAAACAGAAGAGGAAAAGGAAGATTTTATTCCTGAGTTAACGAAATCTATGAATTTAAAAAAGAAAAAAGTTGAGCCACAGCAGCATTTTACTCAGGCACCTCCACGTTTTACGGATGCATCTCTCATTAAGACATTGGAGGAAGTGGGAGTAGGGCGTCCAAGCACCTATGCGCCTACACTATCTACCATTCAGACTAGGAATTATGTTGTAAAAGAGAACAAAATGCTTTGCCCAACAGAGTTAGGGGAAGCGGTCAATGAAATTATGAAAAAATATTTTACTAATATTGTCGATGTAGATTTTACAGCTAACATGGAATCTGATTTAGATAAAGTGGAAGCAGGCGTGTTTGAATGGAAAGAGATTTTAAGAGGCTTTTATCCTCTCTTTGAGGATACGCTGAAAAATGCACAGGAGAAACTGGAGAAGGTCACAATTAAAGATGAAGTAACGGATGTGATTTGTGAAAAATGTGGCCGAAATATGGTAGTAAAATATGGGAAATATGGTAAATTTCTTGCTTGTCCTGGCTTTCCTGACTGTCAGAATGCAAAACCATTTTTTGAAGATGCAGGAGTGGCTTGCCCGCTATGTGGAGGGAAAGTATTGGTGAAAAAGACAAAAAAAGGCCGAAAATATTTTGGCTGTGAGAATAATCCAGACTGTCAGTTCATGTCATGGAATAAACCAACAGACAAAAAGTGTCCAAAGTGTGGCAGTTATCTAGTAGAAAAAGGCGGAAAAAACAAAAAATTAGTTTGTTCTAATGACACCTGTGGTTACGTGGAGGATTTTTCAAAGGATCTGGAAGAGAATCAGGAATTATCATAAAAATCAAAAAAATTAGTTGATCTAACGTATTATCTATGATATAATGCAAAACGGTATAAATAAAACACACATATTTCCTGATGGGAGGCTGGTGCCTAGATAGGTCGCTTCCTTAGAGGAAATGTGGAGGACTAACCATAGGAGGTGCGCTATGAGCGTAATATCAATGAAACAGTTACTTGAAGCAGGTGTTCACTTTGGTCATCAGACTAGAAGATGGAACCCTAAAATGGCAGAGTATATCTTTGCTGAAAGAAATGGAATCTACATTATCGATCTTCAGAAAACAGTTAAGAAGATTGATGAGGCGTATGAGGCAGTTGCTAATGTCATTGCCGATGGAGGAGAAATCCTTTTTGTAGGAACAAAGAAACAAGCGCAGGATTCTATTAAGGAAGAAGCTGAAAGATGTGGTATGTATTTCGTAAATCAGAGATGGTTGGGCGGAATGCTGACAAACTTTACAACAATTAAGACAAGAATCGCAAGACTTGCTGAACTTGAAAAAATGCAGGAAGATGGTATTTTTGAAGTTCTTCCAAAAAAAGAGGTTGCTGTTCTTCTTCATGAAATGGATAAGTTACAGAAAAACCTTGGTGGTATCAAGAATATGAAAAAAATTCCTGATGTTATGTTTGTTGTAGATCCAAGAAAAGAAAGAATTGCTATCCAGGAAGCACATACATTAGGCATCCCTGTTGTAGCAATTGTTGATACAAACTGTGATCCTGAGGAAGTGGATTATGTTATTCCAGGTAACGATGATGCAATCCGTGCAGTGAAACTGATCGCTTCTAAAATTGCTGACGCAGTAATTGAATCCAAACAGGGTGAACAGATGCAAGATGCAGATTCTGTAGAGGAAGAAGCACCTGTTGAGGCTTAAGATTTTGACTGATTGAGGCGTATGCCCAGGGCTTCAGCCTACAAAAGGGCTGAAGCTTTTTTACTGAAATTCTTCTATTAAAAAAGTACAGGAGGAAACGAATATGGCAGTTACAGCAAGTATGGTAAAAGAACTGAGAGAAATGACAGGCGTTGGTATGTCCGACTGCAAAAAAGCATTGGTTGAGGCTGACGGAGACATGGAAAAGGCTGTGGAATCTTTAAGAAAAAAAGGTCTGGCAGCATCTGCGAAAAAAGAAGGCCGTATTGCAGCAGAAGGTGTTGCCTATTGTGCAGTTTCTGATGACAATAAAATTGGTGCTGTTGTAGAAGTAAATAGTGAAACCGACTTTGTTGCAAAAAATGAAAAGTTTAAAGCTTATGTTGCTGAAGTTGGCAAGCAGGTTTTAGCAACCAAAAATGAGACTGTAGAAGCTTTTATGGAAGAGCCTTGGATCGCAGATCCTAGTGTTAAAGTAAGTGAAGCTCTGAGCCAAGAAGTAGCAATTATTGGAGAAAAGCTTTCTATTAGAAGATTTGAAAAGTTTGCTCTAGAAGGTTCAGGTGCGATTGTAAGTTATGTTCATGGCAATGGTAAAATTGCTGTTATGATCGAACTTGCTTGTGAAAAAGAAGATCCAGCATTATTGGAGATGGGCAAAAATGTCTGTATGCAGATTGCTGCTTTAAATCCAAAATTTATCACATCAGATGATATTTCTGAAGAATTTAAAGCACATGAAGTTGAAATTTTGAAACAACAGGCAATGAATGATCCTAAAAATGCTGGAAAACCAGAAAATATTATAGAAAAAATGATCGTTGGCAGATTGAATAAAGAATTTAAAGAGTTATGCTTGATTGAGCAGCCTTATGTAAAAGATGGCGATATGACAGTAAAGCAGTATATCGATTCTGTGGCTAAACAGATTGGCGCACCATCAATTGAAATTAAAAGAATGGTTCGTTTTGAGACAGGTGAAGGCCTTGCAAAGAAAGAAGAAAACTTTGCAGAGGAAGTGGCAAAGGCAGCAAAATAAATATATTCTTTATCCTTCCCGAAAGAGATTAGCGAAAGGAAACTCATGATTGGGTTTCCTTTTTTTCTGCTTATTGTTAGATAAAGAACTTTTTAGCTAAAAATTTGCAGAAAAAAAATAAAGGGATGGAAATTTTATATGGATTATGGTAAATTAGTAAAAGGAGGTTGGTAGAATGTATCGTAGGATAGTTCTTAAGCTCAGTGGAGAAGCTTTGGCTGGAGATCAGCTTGGTAAAACATTTGATCAAACTGTGATTCGTGGTATAATTGAACAAGTGAAGGTATTGCTTAATGATGGAACAGAAGTATCGTTGGTAATTGGTGGTGGCAATTTTTGGCGAGGTAGAAGTGCTAATCCAGAAATGGACCGAACAAAAGCAGATCAGATTGGAATGCTTGCTACTGTGATGAATGCGATTTATGTAGCAGATAGCTTTCGTCAGACAGGAATTGAAGCAATTGTTCAGACACCGTTTAAAGTTGGCACAATGACAGAAGAGTTTTCAAAAGAAGCTGCTCTCAGACATTTAAGTCAAGGGAGAATTGTTATTTTTGCTGGAGGTTTGGGACATCCATTTTTTTCGACAGATACCATCACAGCGCTGCGTGGTGCAGAATTGGAAGCTGATGGGCTTTTGTTTGCAAAAAACATAGATGGTGTATATACGGGAGATCCAGCAAAAGATCCCCAGGCAAAAAAAATTGATATTATCCCGTGTGGTGATATTGTGAAGAAAAATCTTCATGTCATTGATATAGCAGCTGCCAATCTTTGTTACGAAAATAAGTTGCCTGTTTTGATCTTTGGACTTCATGAAAAAAACAGTATTGTGCGCGCAGCACGCGGCGAAAAAATTGGTACACTAGTGACAGTGGAAGAGTAAGCATGAAAAAATAAACAATTAACAGGAGGATTTTCTTATGTCAGAAAAAACAAAAGTATATGAAGAAAAAATGAAGAAGACACTTATTTCTTTAGAGAGCGAATATAATACAATCCGTGTCGGTAGAGCAAACCCTCATGTTCTAGATAAAATTACTGTGGATTACTATGGAACACCTACTCCTTTGAATCAGGTGGGAAACATTACTGTGCCTGATCCTCGTGTGATTCAGATTCAACCATGGGAATCTAAAATGATTAAAGAAATTGAAAAGGCAATCAATATGTCAGAATTAGGAATTAATCCTGGCAACGATGGAAAAGTAATTCGTCTTGTTTTTCCAGAACTTTCTGAAGAAAGAAGAAAAGATTTGACAAAAGAAGCTAAGAAAAAGGCAGAAGATGCTCGTGTAGCTATTCGCAATGTAAGAAGAGATGCTATGGATGCTTTTAAAAAAATGGAAAAGAAGAAAGAAATATCAGAAGACGAGCTTTCTGACTTGGAAGATGAAATTCAGAAAATTACAGATAAATATATTGGCGAGATTGAAAAGAAAGCAGAAGCTAAGAGTAAGGACATCCTTACTATTTGATTCTGTTCTTGGCCCCTTCCATTGAAGGGGCTTTCCTCAATTTAGCCCGAAGATTTATAAAAATGGGGGATACTATGTTTTTTAAAAAAAAGCTGCTGATCGATGAAACTAAATTTGATATGGAAAGAATTCCAAAGCATATTGCTATTATTATGGATGGGAATGGCCGTTGGGCAAAGAAGAGAATGCTTCCTAGAAAAGCAGGACATAAGGCTGGAGCTACTGCTCTTGAAAATCTTTCTGACTATGCCAATGCGCTTGGAGTTAAACATATGACAGTCTATGCTTTTTCCACTGAAAATTGGAAAAGATCAGAAGAAGAAGTAGAGGCAATTATGGATTTACTGCGAGCATATTTACAAACTTATATTGATAAAGCGGGAAGAGATAATATGCGCATTGATGTTATTGGGGACCGTCAGAGATTGGCGCCAGATATTCAAGAAAAGATACGTCGTCTTGAGACTATAACAAAAGATCAAACAGGGCTTTTTCTTCATATTGCATTAAATTATGGTGGAAGAGATGAGATTTTACGTGCAGTTAAAAAAATTGCCCAGCAGGTAAAAAATGGCGATTTGGCTCCGATTGAAATTGAGGAAGAGACTATTTCTAATGTATTAGATACTGCACATGTGCCAGATCCTGATCTTTTAATCCGTACTAGCGGAGAAGAGCGAATCAGCAATTTTATGTTATGGCAATTAGCGTATTCAGAATTTTATTTTACGGATAAGCTATGGCCTGATTTTAAAAATGAAGATTTAGATGAAGCCATCTTACAGTTCCAAATGCGGGACAGAAGATTTGGAGGAAGAAAATCTTGATGGAGGATTAAGTATGCTTACTAGAATCATATCCGGTGTTGTATTATTGCCGATTTTGATTGTTATTGTGGCCTATGGCGGTCTTCCATTGAAGATTTCGTTAATATGTGCTGCTATGATCGGCTTGCATGAGTTTTATAGAGCTTTTAGCAAAGAAAATAAACCAGTTTATATTGCTGGATACATTTTTGGTTTCATTTATTTGGTGTTTATGGACACAATTATCAATGCTAGCAATGTGTTTAATATTTTTGTGAGTGCTTTTATGGTGGTAATTTTAAGTTGTACAGTTATTTTTCATCATAAAATCAATGTAGAAGATGCATTAGCGGCTTGTTTTGGTTTGTTTTATGTCTGTTTTTTAATGAGTCATATCTGGTTGATACGTGATTTTACCTATGGTGCATATTTTATTTGGCTTGTGTTTATTAGCGCTTTTGGATGTGACACAGGCGCTTACTTTACTGGCCGTTTTCTGGGAAAACATAAACTATGTGTAGATTTAAGCCCTAAAAAAACAGTAGAAGGTGCTATTGGTGGTGTGATTACTGCGGTAATAATTTCTGTGATTTATGGAATTATTATAGAACGATATTTTGTTTTTGAAGGCGTAAATACAATATTAGTCTGTACACTGACAGGGTTTATTGGTTCTATTTTAAGTCAATTGGGAGACCTTGCTGCTTCAGCAGTAAAAAGATACAAAGGAATCAAAGACTATGGAAATCTTATTCCTGGACATGGCGGTATTTTAGACCGATTTGATAGTGTACTTTTTACGTCTCCAGTAGTTTACTATGTCATGTTTTTTCTGATTGAAGTGAGATAAAATGCTGGGGGGATGAGAATTGAAAAAAAATATAGCAATTTTAGGGTCAACTGGATCAATTGGAACACAAACTTTAGATGTGGTTGAACGTTTAGGCAATATCCGTGTTACAGGTCTTACAGCTCAAGGGAATATTGACAAACTAGAGGATCAAATTAGAAAGTTTCGGCCATCTTATGTGGCGGTCGTTGATGAAGAAAAGGCAGAAGAACTGAAATTTAAAATCCGCAATACAGATACCAAAGTTTTTAGTGGAACAAAGGGGTTAGTAGAAGTTGCAACAGGTAAAGAGATAGATACAGTGGTTACTTCTGTGGTTGGAAATAGTGGAATCGTTCCAACGATTGAGGCGATAAAAGCAGGAAAAGATATTGCTCTTGCCAATAAAGAAACATTAGTTTCTGCAGGAAACCTTGTTATGGGTCTTGTCAAAAAGAAAAAAGTGCATTTATATCCTGTGGATAGTGAACATTCTGCTATTTTTCAGTGTCTTAGAGGAAATGAAAATAATTCTATCCGTCGAATTCTTTTAACTGCTTCTGGTGGTCCATTTCGAGGGAAAACTAGAAAGGACCTGGAACATGTTACAGTAGCAGAGACATTAAACCATCCAAACTGGAGTATGGGGAAAAAGGTGACGATAGATTCTGCTGGATTGATGAATAAGGGATTGGAAATGATTGAAGCAAAATGGCTTTTTGATGTAGAGGTAAATCAAATTGAGGTGCTTATTCACCCACAAAGTATCGTGCATTCTGCGGTGGAATACACAGATGGTGCTGTGATTGCGCAGCTGGGAGAACCAGACATGCGTCTTCCGATTCAGTATGCCTTAACTTATCCAGAACGTGTAGCGACAAATCTGCCTACAATCGACTTTGAAAAAAGAAGTCAATTAACCTTTGAGAAACCAGATATGGAAACATTTCGTTGCCTTGGGCTTGCATATCGTGCAATTCAAACGGGAGGAACAATGCCTGCGGTTATGAATGCAGCCAATGAAATTGCGGTGGAAAAATTTTTAAATGAAAAAATCGGATTTCTACAGATACCTGATATGATAGAAAAGACAATGGATGCATATACTGTGAAGTATGAGTATGATGTGGATGATCTGGTAAATGCGGATCAGTGGGCGCGAAAGTTTGCCACAAACATTATATTAAAATAATTATAATTGAGGTGAATGGAATGATAACAGCCATCCATTCTTTGTTGGGGAATGTATTGCCTATTTTCATTGCGTTAATAGTGTTTGGTTCTTTGGTGACAGTTCATGAATTTGGACATTTTATTACAGCAAAAAAGGCCGGCATTTTTGTAGAAGAATTTGCGATAGGTATGGGACCTGCTATTTTTTCTAAACGATGGGGAGATACAGTATATAGTTTGCGAATTCTTCCGATTGGTGGTTATTGCCGAATGCTGGGTGAGGATGAAGATGAGGCTGATGAACGGGCATTTAACCAAAAAAGCGTGCCAAAGCGAATGGCGGTCATATTTGCTGGTCCTTTTATGAATTTTTTATTTGCCTTTGGCTTGATTTTTTGTCTTTTAGGTATGTCTGGTTTTCGTACAACAACAGTTACTTCTGTTGCGGAGGGTTATCCAGCTGCACAAGCCGGTATTTTGCCTGGAGACCGTATTGTCTCAATCAATGGAGAGAGAGTTGGGGTATTTGAGGACATCCAGTTGATTTTAGATGGCAATGGCACAAATCCTGTGGATGTCAAAGTAAAACGTGGAGATCAAACGGTACAGTTTCAATTTGTGCCAGAGTATTCACCACAGAACCAAGGATATATTTTAGGTGTGGTTTCAGCAGTTAAAAATGGTCCATTTTCCAATGAAATTGAAGGAGCGCCACAGGCAGGGCTGATAGAAACGGGAGTCTATAGTGTCAATACGATGTGGTTTTATTTAAAATCAACGGTAGTAGGATTTATTCGTTTGTTTCAGATGAAAATAAGTCCAGATGAGCTGATGGGACCAATTGGTATTGTTCAGGTGGTAGGTGATTCATATACCAGTGGTTTACAATATGGGTTGAAGGATGCGTTGTTAAATGTGGTTAATCTTGCGGCGATATTAAGTGTAAATTTAGGCGCGATCAATTTGTTTCCAATTCCTGCTATGGATGGAGGAAGACTATTATTTCTGATTATTGAAGGCATTCGTCGTAAGCCTATGGATAGAGAGAAAGAAGGCATTGTCCATTTCGCTGGATTTGTGCTTTTAATGAGTTTTATGGTTTTTGTTGCATATCAGGATGTCTTACGGATTTTCAGATAAATAGTTCGGAGGTTTTGCAAATGAGTAATTATAAGAGAAAAATAACGAGAAAAGTGACAGTTGGAAATCTTACAATCGGTGGCGGAGAATCGATTATTATCCAGTCTATGTGCAATACCGATACAAGGGATGTATCTGCTACCGTACACCAGATTCATGCATTAGAGAAAGCGGGATGTGAACTGGTTCGTGTGGCTGTGCCTGATATGATAGCTGCTCAGGCTCTAGGAGAGATCAAAAAACAGATTTCCATTCCTTTGGTTGCGGATATCCACTTTGATTACCGTTTGGCATTACAGGCTATGGAGCAGGGTGTGGATAAAGTACGGATTAATCCAGGCAATATAGGAGATGAAAGCCGTGTTTATCAAGTCGTTGAAATGGCAAAGAAAAAAAAGATTCCTATTCGGATTGGAGTTAATTCTGGCTCTTTAGAAAAGTATTTAGTAGATAAGTATCATGGAGTGACACCGGAAGGTTTAGTAGAAAGTGCTTTAAACCATGTACATATTTTGGAGAAATTTGGTTTTTATGATATTGTCGTGTCAATTAAAGCGTCTAGCGTTCCTTTCAGTATCAGAGCTTATGAAATTTTATCAGAACGAATTGATTATCCTATTCATGTGGGGATAACAGAGGCAGGTACAGTATGGGCTGGATCAATGAAAAGCGCTGTCGGTATCGGTGCTATTTTGTCTCGTGGTATTGGAGATACAATTCGTGTTTCTTTGACGGGAGATCCAGTAGAAGAAATCCGTGCAGCTCGAGAAATTTTAAAAAGTCTAGAGCTTAGAAAATTTGGTGTGGAATTTATTTCTTGTCCTACCTGCGGGCGTACACAAATTGATTTAATTCAGATTGCCAATGAAGTAGAAAAACGTTGTGAAGCAATAGAGAAAGATATTAAAGTTGCTGTGATGGGATGTGTAGTAAATGGCCCTGGAGAAGCAAAGGAAGCGGATATTGGTATTGCTGGAGGCAATGGTGTAGGATTGATTTTTAAAAAAGGCCAAATTATACGAAAAGTTCCAGAGCAAAATTTAGTAGAAGAACTGATGAAAGAAATTGAACTGCTTTAATCGAAGGGAGCAGAAAATGGTTGCAAAAAAATTTAGTGAAGTGTTTGGTAAGCTTTCCATTTCTCCTGATGTAAAGTTAGCTTTTGATCATACAAAAGTCACTGAAGTAAAAATATCGCGTAAAAATAGGGTCATGGAAATTAAACTCCGTGCCCCTTTTGTTGTAAATGAAGGAGTATCTCCAATTTTTAAAAGTGATATTATTCGTCAAATTCCAGGTGTGAGGGATGTAAGGACAGAGATTTTTTATGAGATGGAGAATCAATCGCGGGAAGATATGATTCGTGAATTATGGGAGAATATTCTTTTTCAAATTTCAGAGGAAAGTCCAGCAGCAAAAGGTATGATGAACGACGCACAGTGGGAACTTTTAGAAAATGAACTTATTATTAAGGTAAAGAATAACGCAGCATACTTTTTATTGAAAAAAGGAATAGGAAATCTAATCGAAAAAAAGTTGGAAAAACAGGCGGACTTCATAGTAAAAGTACGATTTAAAAACATTCGTCTGACAAAAGAAGAAAAAGAATCTTATGAACTAGAACAAAGAAAAAAAGAAACACAGCTTATTGCAAATGTACAGCAAGCGCAAAGACAAGTGGAACAACAGCGGGAAGATGAAGTACAGTTAGCCGCTAGTGAAAATATTTCGAAAGGAATTCTTATTGGAAAAGAGATTAAAGGCGATGTAGAACGGATTATCAACACAAAGGTTGAGGGCGAGACTGTCGTAATTCAAGGATATGTGTTCAATGTGGAGCCTAAAGAAATCAAAGGCGGAAAGTATATTGTGACCTTTGATATTACGGATAAATCAGATTCTACAACAGTAAAGTTTTTCTGTGAGAAAGCTGTCTTTGACAATCAGCTAAGTGCTGTTTTGAAAGAGGATGCTTATGTAAAGGTTCGTGGAACAGTACAGTTTGATAAATACTCTAAAGAATTAAACATTATGAGCAGGGATATCTCCCTTGCTGAAAAACCGCCAGAGCGTATGGACTTGGCTGAAGAAAAGAGAGTAGAACTACATCTGCATACTTCTATGAGCAGCATGGATGGAATTACAAGCGCTGAAAAGTATATTAAGCGTGCAGCAAAATGGGGCCATAAAGCTATTGCTATTACAGACCATGGCGTTGTACAAGCATTTCCAGAAGCGATGAATACAGCAAAAAAAACAGGTGTCAAAGTAATCTATGGTGTCGAAGCCTACTTAATCGATGATTTGGGCAATACTGTGATTTGTCCAAAGGGTCAGTCCCTCGATAGCACTTTTGTGGTATTTGATATAGAGACGACAGGATTAAGTAATGAGCGAGATCGTATTACAGAAATCGGTGCAGTAAAAGTTAATAAAGGCCAAATTGTTGATAGATTTAGTACTTTTGTAAATCCACAATGTCCAATCCCTGAAAAGATTGTGGAACTAACACATATAACTGATGATATGGTTAAGGATGCACCAGTAATTGAGACTGTACTTCCCGCATTTATGGACTTTTGTCAGGATGCGGTTCTAGTGGCGCATAATGCAGGGTTTGATGTAGGATTTATTAAGAAAAAGGGACTGGTAATGGGAATTGACGTCAATAATACATATTTGGATACGGTGGAGCTATCACGTTCCCTTCTGCCAGATCTATCAAAACATAAACTAAATATTGTTGCTGAACGGTTAGGGGTATCTTTGGAGGGACACCATAGAGCTGTAAATGACGCAGAGGCAACGGCAGAAATCTTTATTAAGTTTGTGGATATGTTGCAAGAAAAAGGTATTTATCATGTAGATGATATTAATGTATTCTCCAGTAAAACTGTAAATTATAAAAAACTGAAAGCACATCATGCAATTATCCTTGTGAAAAATCAAACTGGGATGAGAAATCTATATGAATTGATTTCATCTTCTCATATTAACTATTTCTTTAGAAGACCACGGATTCCTAAAAGTGAGTTTTTAAAGCACAGGGAAGGTCTATTGATTGGAAGTGCCTGTGAGGCTGGAGAGCTGTACCGAGCACTTTTAGATCACCGGCCGAAAGAAATCATTGAAGCGCTTGTCAATTTTTATGACTATTTGGAAATCCAACCTATCGGAAACAATAGATTTATGATTATGTCTGATCGAATTGAAACAATTAATTCTGAGGAAGATCTATGTAACATCAATCGTCAAATAGTTAGATTGGGAGAAGAATTTCATAAACCTGTAGTGGCTACCTGTGATGTTCACTTTATTGACCCAGAAGATGAAGTGTATCGAAGGATTATTATGGCAGCGGAAGGGTTTGATGATGCGGACAAGCAGCCACCTCTTTTTCTGAGGACAACAGAGGAAATGCTTCGAGAATTTACCTATCTTGGAGAGGACAAGGCAAAAGAGGTAGTTATAACAAACACAAATTTAATTGCAGATATGATCGAAATGGTAAAACCAATTCCTGATGAGACATACCCGCCTAAAATTGATGGGGCTGAGGAACAAATCCGTCAGATTGCTATGGATAAAGCTCATGAACTTTATGGGGATCCACTGCCTAAGATAGTTAATGACAGGTTGGAGAAAGAGTTAAACTCTATTATCAAAAATGGATTTTCTGTACTTTATATTATAGCTCAGAGATTAGTATGGAAATCTAATGAGGATGGTTACATCGTTGGTTCAAGAGGGTCCGTTGGATCTTCTTTTGTGGCACATATGACAGGAATCACTGAGGTTAATTCTCTTCCAGCACACTATGTTTGTAGAAAATGTAAATATTCTGATTTTGATTCTGATGTGGTGAAGGCTACACAGGCGGAAGGCGGCAGCGGGTGCGACATGCCTGAAAAAAGATGCCCTGTTTGTGGAGAAATTCTTGTGCGAGATGGCCATGACATTCCGTTTGAGACATTTCTTGGCTTTAATGGGGATAAGGAGCCTGATATCGATTTAAATTTTTCAGGGGAATACCAGCAGAGAGCGCATGCTTACACAGAGGAACTTTTTGGAAAAGGTAAGGTTTTTAAAGCGGGAACTATTGGCGCCTTGGCAGATAAAACTGCCTATGGTTTCGTAAAAAAATATTTGGATGAACGAGGGATTGTTGCTCATAATGCGGAGATTAACAGACTGGTGAAAGGGTGTACAGGAATTAAACGTACAACAGGGCAACATCCAGGAGGACTGATGGTCGTTCCAAGCGATCACGACATTACAGAGTTTTGTCCGATCCAACGACCAGCAAATGATGTGAATAGCACGATTACCACAACACATTTTGATTACCATTCTATTAGTGGTCGTATTTTGAAGCTGGATGAACTTGGACA
>JAGZLR010000046.1 GCA_018364635.1 Clostridiales bacterium
CAATTCATGCAACTGGAGTAGACACGGTCTCTGGATTAGAGCAATTAATCCATATCAGTAAAAGTAGCTTGTCTTTGACAATTACCAAAATGGAAAAGTCAGGTTATCTGACTAAAGACCATACAGAAGAAGAAACTGACGGTAGAATTGTCCATTTGCGTTTAACAGATAAGGGCAAGAAAGTTTTAAATGATATGAATAATTATTATCATCAAATATTCAGTGAGTTTTATTACTCGTTGGATAGCAAAAGGAAAAAGAACCTGGTAACAGGAATAGAAAAGTTAAACCTAGTATTTAAATAGGAGGGAATATTGATGAAAAGAAAATTTGCGGCGGCACTTATGGTAGCAGTTCTTGCTATGTCGATTGCCGGATGTGGCGCAAAAACAGATGATGTGATACAGGAGGATCCAGCAACTGCTGTATCTGTAATGACTGCTGAAAAAACAGAAATTTCAAATGAGTTTCTTTACTCAGGAACTGTAGAGCCTATTACAACTTTGAATGTATCAGGGAAAATTTCTGGAAAAGTTGCTCAGGTGAATTTTGATGTCGGAGATTTTGTTAAAGAAGGAGATGTTCTTTATCAAATGGACACGACAGATATTTTAAATAACAAAAAGGTTGCAGAGGCTTCTTTGGTATCTGCAAGAGCAAATATTAACTCAGCACAAACAAACTTGGACCTTGTCAATGGTGCTGGTGTTCAGACACAGATTGACAGCGCAAAATCTGGACTTGATCAAGCAAAAATTGCTTTAGATACAGCACAGAATGACTATGATAATAATAAAGTTTTATTTCAAAATGGAATAATTTCTCAGACACAAATGGATGCTTACACAGATGCATTGAATAGAGCAAAAATTTCATATGATTCTGCACAACAGTCCTATGATTTGCTGGTTAGTCAAATGACTGTTGAAAATAAACAAAAGGCTCAGGCAGCATTGGAAGTTGCACAGTCTTCTGTTGCTTCTATTCAAGCACAACTTGATACATATAATCAAGCATTAAAGGATGCAACAGTAACAGCGCCGATTTCAGGATATGTCACAGCATGTAATGTGAAAAAAGGCGAAATGCTTTCCACAGCATCGATTCCATTTACTCTTGTCGATACATCTTCAATGACGATTAATGTGAGTGTTTCTGATACTATTATTAATAGCATTAAAAAAGATGATGAAGTATCAGTAACAATTACTTCCCTTGGCAAGGATATGAAGGGAACTGTAGAAACTGTAAATCCAGCTGCAAATAGCGGTGGTACATATGATGTTAAAGTAAGAATTGAAAATGCTAACGGTGAATTAAAAGCAGGTATGTTTGGACAGGTAAACTTTACAAAGGATAAGAAGGATGCAGCAATTGTTGTGCCTGTGGATGCGGTTTTAACAAAACAGGGTGAGACTTATGTATTCATCAATGAGAATGGTGTGGCTAAAAAGGCTATTGTTGAGCAAGGCATTTCGGACGGAACAAACGTTGAAATTACCTCTGGTGTTACTTCTGGAGACGAAGTAATCATTAAAGGGCAAAATTTCATCGAAGACGGAGATAAGATTACTGTGGAGGCGGAAGCTGGTTCCACTGAAGTCTCCTCAAAGGAGGAATAAAAAATGCTTCCAAAAACCTCGATTAAACGTCCTGTCACGACAATTATGATTTTGCTGATGACAATTCTGGCAGGATTTATTGGCCTTAGTGGCTTAAAGATGGATTTGATGCCATCAATTGATATTCCTATTGCAATTGTTAGTACTACATATGTTGGCGCTGGTCCAGAGGAAATCGAAAATATGATTACAAAACCAATTGAGGAGGCTTTAGGATCAGTCAGCAACGTTGATAAAATTAGTTCTACATCATCTGCAAACTCATCTATGGTAACAGTTCAGTTTGTAGATGGTACTGATATTGATATGGCAGCAGTGGATATGAGAGAAAAAATTGATTTAATCAAATCCACATTACCAGATGATGCAGAGGAACCGATGGTATTAAAGCTTGATATCAATGACATGAGCTCTATTATGATTGGTATTGGTTCAGATTCGATGGATATACCAGACTTGACTCAATTCGCAGATGACAACATTGTAAAAGTAATGGAGAAGATAGATGGCGTCGCATCTGTAAATACGATGGGCGGTTTGGATCAAGTTGTAAATATTACTGTTGACCAGGAAAAAATGGATGGCTATGGAATTACCACTTCTAAGATTGCAAGTGTGTTACAGCAAGAAAATATGAATGTGCCATCTGGTAAAATTAAAAATGGTACAACAAAAATCACTGCTCGTACAGTTGGTAAATTTCAGTCAGTAAATGATATTAAGAATATACTTATTACAACGGCTGGTGGAAGTACTGTTCGATTAAGCGATGTGGCAAATGTAGAGTTGACAACAGAAGAGGAGAATAGTTATGTTCTGGTTAATGGTGAAAAGAGTATAATTATTTCTTTGTCTAAACAATCAGATGCTAACATGGTAGAAGTATCTGATTTGATTACAAAACAGATGGATAAATTAAATGAAAAGTATCCTCAAGTTCATTTGAAGATGCTCTCTGATACCTCTGATTATATCAAGACTTCTGTAAATAACGTGCTTTCTACTGCTATTCAGGCAGCGATTATGGCGATCATTGTACTTTTTGTCTTCTTGAGAAGTTTTGCTACTTCGGGTATCATCGCTGTGTCTATCCCAACTTCTGTTATTGCGACTTTCGCTGCAATGTGGGCTTGTGATATGACTTTGAATACAATTTCTTTGGGTGGTATTACCATTGGTATCGGTATGTTAGTTGATAACTCGGTCGTTGTACTTGAAAATATTTATAAATACCATTCAAAAGGATATTCTGCAAGAGATGCTGCAGAACAGGGAGCGCGTGAAGTTGGTCTTTCAGTTATGGCATCTACTCTTACTACTGTAGCGGTATTTATTCCTTTGATGTTTGTTTCCGGTACAATCGGACAGATGTTTAAAGACCTATCCTTAACAGTTTGCTTCTCTCTATTTGCTTCTTTAATAGTGTCTTTGAGTTTTGTGCCAATGGCGTGTTCACAACTTTTGGATAAGGAAGATCATTCCAAACCAAAATCTTCTAATCCATTTAGCAAATTCTTAGATGCTTGGGGAAAAGGGCTAGATAAAATTGATGCTACTTATAGAGGATTCTTAGAGTGGGTTCTTCATAGAAAAAAGAGAACAATTGTTGTTGTATTTGTAATCTTCCTTGCATCAATGGGACTTTTGCCAATTGTAGGATTTGATTTAATGCCTGAAATGGATCAAGGAAGTTTGAGTATAAGTATTGAGATGCCTTCTGGCACTGTAGTTGAGGAAACTACAAAAATAGTTGACGAAGTTTTGAGTAGAACTGCGGATATAGAAGAAACAGAAGATGTCTATGTTATTACTGGTGATACTGCTGGTATGATTTCAGGAAATGCAACAGCAGATGAAGCTACGATTTCAATTAACTTGGTAGATAAAGAAGATAGAGATCGTTCTACAGATGAAGTCGTTGCAGATATTAAGGAGCGTTTGAAATCAATTCCAGGAGCAGATATCACTGTGGCTGCTAGCAACTCTGCGATGGGTTCCTACAGTGCTGCAACAGACCTTGAAGTACAAATTAATGGTGAGGATACAGATGTTCTTCGTCAAATAGGTAATGACCTGAAATTACAGTTGATGAATGAAAGTTGGGCAACAGATGTTGAGACATCAGCAGAGGATGCTGAACTTGAAGCTAATATTGTAATAGACCGAGAAAAAGCTGCTCAATATGGTATCTCTACAGCAGCGGTTGCGAATGCGTTATCTACTGCTATCAGCGGAAGTACAGCAACAACATATAAAGTTGGAGATACTGACATTGATATTGATATTAAGCAGGATGAAGATAAGATTTCTTATATAAAAGATTTCCAGAAAATCACAGTAATGACAAATGAGGGGCAAATTATTCCTCTAACAGAAGTAGCTAAAATTACTACAGATGAAGCATCTACAAGTATTACTCGAAATAACAACCATAGATATGTTACAATAGGATGTAACTTGGTAGATTTGGATGCTGCAAGTGGTCAACAGAAAATGAATGAGTTGCTGAATAACTATGAATGGCCTGAAGGTTACGATTATGAATATACAGGCGATATGGAGACTATGGTTGACACATTCACCAGCTTGCTTCTTGCTTTGGTTGTCGCTGTTCTATTGGTTTATATGATTATGGCTAGCCAGTTTGAGTCATATGTATATCCATTTATTGTTATGTTCTCTGTGCCATTAGCAATTACAGGAGCGATTTTTGGTCTCTTTATTACAGGCAATCATGTAACATCAACTACTTTTATGGGCTTTATTATGTTGGTTGGTATGGTTGTTAATAATGCTATCGTATTGATTGACTACACAAATCAGTTGAGAGACCGAGGTATGAGTTGTAATGAGGCGTTGATTGCTGCAGGTCCTAGCCGATTAAGACCTATTTTGATGACAACGCTTACGACTGTTATTGGTATGGTTCCTATGGCGTTAGCAATTGGCGAAGGAACAGAAATGCAGCAACCAATGGCGATTGCGATTATCTTTGGTTTATCGATTTCTACATTAGTTACATTAGTATTTATTCCAGTACTGTACTCGTCCTTTGAGGTATTCCGTTTAAGAAGAAAGAAAAGAAAAATGATGAAAAAAGAAGAAAAGAAGGATGTAGTCGTAACAGAATCTAATACAGAAGATTAAAAAAACGTATCCCACTTTTTGTGGGATACGTTTTTTTAATTATAGTAAAATAAATTTCAGTTATATCACCATTGACGAATAAGGCGGCCAATCATCATCCATAGATTAGCCTTTTCTATATCCCGTGTAACGATGACATCGCTTCTGCATATTTCGGTTCCACCAGAAGAATAAATTACCTCCCCAGCTTTTGTACCAGAAGCAACTGGTGCAGAAAGCTGAGGCAAGAGTCTAATTTCTGTCTCAAAATCAGTTTCATTTCCTTTTTTTGTCAGAATATGTACAGGATTTTTGGTTTGAACCTCTACGATTTCTTCTTCGCCACCAATGACTGGAATTTCACCTACAATTTCGCCTTGAGGAATTCCATCTGCAAAAGCATAGTTGGCAAAGCCCCAATCTAGTAATGCCATATCTTCGGTAAAGCGTGTTTTGTGGTCAGGAGCAGCCATAATTACTGCGATTAACTGCATGCCATTTCTTTCAGCTGATCCTGAAAGACAGTATTTTGCTTTTCCTGTAGAACCAGTTTTTAATCCTGTAGCCCCTGGATACCACTTTAATAGTTTATTTGTATTTGTTAGTCCAAATTCTTCTTCTCCGCGTCGTGTGTGGTGAATAATGCTATCCTGCCATGTTGTTGTATATTGGGTAACTTCTGGATAATTTGTAAGAAGCGCTCTACTCATAAGAGCAATATCATAAGCACTGGTTACATGCCCATCGACATCGAGTCCACAGGCGTTTACAAATGTTGTGTCATTCATACCAAGCGACTTTGCTTTTTCGTTCATCATAGCAACAAATGCCTCTTCACTGCCAGCAATATGCTCTGCCATAGCAACAGCACCATCATTAGCACTTGCAATAGAGATAGCTTTTGTTAAATCAGCAGCGGTTTGGGTCTCACCGGGTTCAAGGAATACTTGGCTGCCGCCCATGCTAGCAGCATGTTCGCTGATCGTTACTTGGTCTTCCCAATGAATTTTTCCATCTTTGACAGCATCATAGATTAAAAGAAGTGTCATTACTTTTGTGACACTTGCTGGCGGAAGTTTACTGTGAGGATTTTTTTCCATCAATACAGTGCCTGTTTCGGCCTCCATTAGCACTGCACTTTGTGAGGTTAGTTCTGGTTCTCCGAGCACCTCTTCAGCAAAGACTGAAGTACTGAGACATGATATAGCAAGGATGAAAGACAGAAGAAATGGGAGAACATGGTATTTTATTAGTTGCAATTTTTATACCTCCTTATAATTAGATCCATGTTCTATATTATGCTTGCAATTTAGGGAAAAGAAGGATGATTCAAGATTTGGGTGAAAAATAGAACACCCGCTTTAATTTTAACGAATAAATAATATAGTGTGTTGATTAATCATAGAATCGAATCAAGTCAAGTAGGGAAAGAAGATAGATCAAAGATTAGTTAATGACAGGGTTAGTAAGTTCTGGAGGCCATATAGATTACGATTTTAGTTGGCTTAGAATGTTCCTGACTTCCTATCTTAAACAAAATATTACTTCTATCAATCTCATACTGTTTTTTTTAAGATGAAATGGATTTGGAACTTGTAATTTTACTTTTATAATTTTTTATGATATGAAGTGGAAACATTTAGAAAAAGGGATTATTCAGAAAGTGAAAAGAAGGCAAATATTTAATGTTTGATTTGAGTATATCATTTTTTGACAACAAAAAAAAATACGCTGTAGAGCTTCCACAGCGTATGGAAAACAATGTATTATTTTTTTGCAATACCAAAAAAATCTTTGCAATTTCTACTAGAAGTACAGCAGAAATTTGTGATATCTCTCGCCATTTCAGAGCCACAGGTAGGGCATTTTTCTTTTGGATTATACTGAGAAATGGGACGTTTTATTTCCACTTTACCACAGTTGGGACATAGATATCTGTATGTCATATTGATCCTTCCTTTTATAAATTTATTATAGAGAATATCATAGCACAACATAAATTTTTTTCAACTATTCTTTTTAGTTAAGTCGTAAATAGAAAGTTAGAATGATTCCTTGTTTTATTAATTATGATGATTAAATTGATGTAGATTTTCAAATAAATGTGGAAAATAATAAAAAAGTATGGTATATTATACTTATAAATTAGCAATATTGAAAAGGGGGCATACATATGAATCATCTTGTTATTACGATCAACCGGTTGTATGGAAGTAATGGAAGACGAATTGGACGAAAGCTTGCGGAAAAACTAGGCATTCATTTTTATGACAAAGAACTTATTTCTTTGGCTAGCGAGAAACAAGGCATGGAAATACCGTATGAAGAGTTATTAAAAGTGGATGAAAAAAGAGCAAGTATGTGGAGATATCCCGTAGAAGATGATTTTCAAATGAACCCAAAATTCCGTTTTGAACCGATGAATGATGTTTTGTTCCAGGCGGAGATAGAAGTGATTCGTGAGGTTGCCCAAAAAGAAGATTGTGTCATTGTAGGCAGATGTGCAAATCATATTTTAGAAGATGGCTGCAAAAGTCTTTTTATTCATGCACCAATAGATTATCGTGTAAAAATAATTATGGACAGAGCATCGACAGATGAGAAAAATGCTAGATTGCTGATTAAAAAGATGGATAAAGAAAGACAGTATTTTTATAATTACTACACAGATAAAAAATGGCTGGATATGAGCCAATATGATTTGTGCATCAATAGTGAACGTTTTGAGGACGATCAAATAGTAACTTTTTTGACAGCTTTATATAATAAGGGATAAGAAAGAAAGGCCTCCATATTTGGGGCCTTTTTTGTCTTATTTATTTTTATTATATTTACGACATATTGCATTTTCTATTGCCAAATTTCCTTTTATAGTCTATAATTCATTTGATTGACAGGAGGAAATATAAAGATGCGTGGAAAAAAAATGATCGTAATTACTCTTTCTGCAATGCTGGCAGTAACTGCTGCCTTTTTTGCAGCCCATTATCTGGCAGGTAATTATCAAATGGAAATGGCCTTAGGAGAGTCTGAATATAAAGTAAATGGTAAAATTCGAAAAATGGATAGTAAAAAGGAGAGTCTTCCTTTTAAAGATGAAAAAACTGGAAAATTAATGCTACCTTTAAAGATTATTGCAATTGATTTGGGCGGAAAAGTAGAATGGAATGAAAAAACAAAGACGGCTGATGTCACAGTTGGCAAAACTCAAATGCAGCTAAAGGCTGAAAGTAAATATGCTAGAATTGATGGATGGAAGATAACATTAGATTACCCACCAACTATTTTGAATGGAACTATGTACATGCCTGCTGAGTTTTATTCCAATAATTTTGCAGTTAATGTAGAGTGGAATGATGAATTAAATCAGATAACGATTATGACAGATCCTACAAATCGTCCAGTTATTAATTTTTCTACAGAAGAATATCATGGTGGTAAGATGGATTTCTGTGTTCAGACACCGGTAATTACAAATTTGGTAGATGCAAATTATGAGAGACAGTTGAATAAAGATTTACAAAAAGAAAGAAAAGCAATGGTATCAGAATTTATGCAAAAAGTATCCAAAGAGGATAAAGAAGGAAGTGCAGGAGTATCTTTTTGGGATTCACAATATACAATATATAAGAGAACACCAGAAATTATCAGCTTGTTGGAGGAGGGGACGAGGTCAGATGCAAATGGAAAAAGAGAAAATGTAAAATCTGCTCTTAACATTGATTTGCAGACACAAAGAATGCTGACTCTTTCTATGTTATTTAAAGATGATTCTTATCAAGAAATTATCAGTGAAGAAATGAAATCGATGCAACTTGATATAGGCTTTGATTATGATTATTTTTATCAGGAAAGTTATGAGGAAGACTTCTATATTGCAGGATCAAATTTAGTTGTGTTTGGTAAATCTTCTTTCAGCGGGGATTATGCACAGTATACATTACCACTTGCAGCGTTTGATAAAATTTTAAAAGATGAGTATAAATATTTATTGAAGTAAGCTCCGATTCTCGGAGCTTTTTTTGCCGGAGGGATTTTTGTTGAAATTAAAAAAAGCTTATATAGAAATTACAAATATTTGTAATCTTCACTGTTCTTTTTGTCATGGCAGTAATAGAGAAAAACAGAATATGAAAGTGGACCAATTTTGGCATATAGCAAAAAAGATACGGCCTTATGTTGATTCAATCTATCTCCATGTGTTAGGAGAACCCCTTTGTCATCCCCAGTTAAAAGAAATTCTTGATATTGCAAATGAATTAAGTTTTAAAGTAAACATAACGACAAATGGCACATTGATCCGGAAAAAAACACCTGTTTTATTACAAAGTGAGTGTTTAAGGCAAGTCAATTTTTCTGTTCATTGTATAGAAGAGTGCGGATTGAAAAAAGAAGAATATTTACAAGGAATTTGTCAGTTTATTCATCAAGCGGCAAAAAAAGGCATTTATAGTTGTATCCGATTATGGAATATCGATGAGGATGAATGTACAGATAAAAATCAACAATTATTTCAATGGCTGCAAAATGAATTTGGTGCAGACAAAGTGGCAATAAAAACATTAACAAAAGGGAATGGGATTACATTGTCAAAAAATATTTTTTTGCAACAATCTAGGCGTTTTATTTGGCCAGATTTAAATGAAAAAGAGATTTTTTTAAAAGGCTCTTGTCCGGCATTACGTGACCATTTCGGTGTCCTCTCCAATGGGGATATGATTTGCTGCTGTTTGGATGCAGAAGGTGATTTAGTGTTAGGAAATCTGTTAGAGCAGGAGTTTCTGGATATTTATCAAAGTCAGAGAGCGGTTCAATTAAGAGAAAATTTTAGAAGACAAGTAGTGTCAGAGAAATTATGCCGGACATGTGGATGGAATCGAAAAAATGTCAAATAAATATTGCATAATTTGTTTGGAAAAAGATGAGATCTCTTTAGATGAAAACGACGAAAAAAAATAATTATCTCTGAATTTCTTTATAAAAAAAGGAATTTGTGCTTTAATAGAGAATAGATAGAATAAGAGCAGAGGATAAAATATTATCATTTGTAATTTTTATTCATTCTTGAAAATCATATCCAATAAGGAGGAGATTGACATGATAAAGATTATTGCAGGTGAAAAAGGTGAAGGTAAGACAAAACGACTTCTTGAAATGGCAAATGCTGCTGGTAAAGAAGTAAATGGTCATGTTGTTTTTATAGATGACGACAACAGACATATGTATGATCTTCATTATGATATTAGATTTGTAGAAACATCAGGTTTTATTATGGCAGATCAAAAAGTTCTATTTGGTTTTATCTGTGGAATTCTTTCTCAAGATGGAGATATTGAGAAGATTTATATTGATGGTGTGAAGAATATTGTAAAGAAAATGGATAGTGATGACTTGGATGCATTTCTTGACTCGTTAGAAGAATTGTCTGCAAAAGCAAATGTAGATTTTACTATGATTATTACAGGAAAAAGAGAGTCTTTTTCTGAGAAAGCACAGTCCTATTTTGTTTAAGACGATGGATCAAAGTGTATATACGCTTTATTCTAAAGTTCTCCAGAAGAAATATGGTGGAAAAGTCTATAAATTACCGGTAAGTCTCCCTGTATCTTGTCCGAATAGGGAATTTGGTGTGGGGTGCAGTTTTTGTGGCGATAAAGGTGCTGGATTTGAAAATTTATCCAGCACCTTTTCTGTGAACGAACAGCTGCAAAGGAATATGGAATATATAGGAAAAAGATATAAAGCGGATAAATTTATTGCTTACTTCCAAAGTTTCACAAACACTTATCTTCCGCTAGAAATATTTAAAAAAACACTTTATGATGCAGTTTTACCTAATATTGTGGAGATTGCCATTTCTACAAGACCTGATTGTATTCATCAGGAATATTTAAATATTTTAGATGATTTTCAGAGAATAACAGGAATTACGGTAACTTTAGAGTTAGGATTACAGTCTGTGAATTTTAAGACACTCAAAAAAGTGCATCGTGGTCATACATTGGCAGAGTTTGTTGATGCTATGTATCAAATTAGACCTTATAAATTTAATGTAACAGCCCATATGATTTTAAATCTTCCTTGGGATGATTTAGAAGACTGTATAGAGGGCGCAAAAATTTTGTCTGCGTTACGAGTAGATAGTGTGAAACTGCATGCGCTTTATATTGAAAAAGAGACTGAAATAGCGAGACAATATGAGAATGGAGAATTTGAATTATGTGATTTAGAGGAGTACAAAAATCGTGTAATTGCCTTTTTGCGATATCTTGCACCAGATATTTCCGTTCAGAGAATTATTGGTAGAGCACCAAAAGAGAATACAATTTTTGCTAACTGGGGACAAAGTTGGTGGAAAATACACGATGATATTGTAAATTGTATGCAGGAAAAAGGGTTTTATCAGGGAGATTTGTGCAACTATCTAAATGGTAAGTGTGTTGGAAAATTTTTGATAAATAATTGACAAAAGAATTCTGTTTAGGTTATACTACTATATAAGAAAAATACGGTAAATATTATTTTTTAGGAGGTTAAACCAATGGACTTTCAGAAAATGTATCAGGATAAACTTACATCACCAGCAGAGATCGCTAAGTATATTGAGTCAGGCTATGTATGTGCTTCACCATCTGCTCTTTGTGAGCCACGTGCAATTGTAAAGGCAATTGGTGATAGAGCGCGGGCTGGTGAATTAACAGGGGTGACACATCATAGTATTATTTCTCAGGAAAATGATGATTTTCTTTCTGAAGAATTAGCGGGAAAATACTCCTATGTTTCATGGTTTACAAGTGGTGCAAAGGCAAAAGAAGGTATCAAGAAAGGTTACATTGATTATATGCCTTGCCATTACAGCGAAGTGCCTCTTCTTTGGAGAGAAGATATGCCTAAACTGGATGCTTTATATATGGTTTGTTCTCCTATGGATAAACATGGATATCTTTCCCTTGGAGTAACATGCTCTGAAGCATTGGCAATGATTGATAAGGCAAAATATATTTTTGTGGAAGTTAATCCAAAATGGCCTAGAACTCATGGTGTAAACTTTATTCATATATCCAAAATTACAAAGCTTTGTGAAAATGAGTTCGATGTTCCTGAATTGGCAAGTGCGCCAATTACACCTGATGATGAAAAAATTGGTCAGATGATTGCTGATTTAGTACCAAATGGTGCAACTATTCAGTTAGGTATTGGTGGAATTCCAAATGCAGTTGGAGCAGCTCTAATGGATAAAAAAGACTTAGGTATCCATACAGAAATGTTTACAGACAGTATGGTAGATTTGATTGAAGCAGGTGTTGTTACAAACGATAAAAAAGCGTTACATAGAGGCAAATCAATTGCAGCTTTTGCTTGGGGTTCAAAAAAGATGTATGATTTTATGGATGATAACCCTGCATTAGAAATGCTTCCTGTTGATTATATTAATAATCCATATACTGTTGGACAGATGGATAATTTTATTTCGGTTAACTCCTGTATTGAGATTGACTTTCTTGGTCAGGCTTGTGCAGAAAGTATTGGATATCGTAACTTCTCAGGATCAGGTGGTCAGTTGGATTTTGTTCGTGGCTGTATTTTATCCAAAGGTGGTAAGAGTTTTATCGCTATTAAATCAACAGCAAAAAAAGGCGAGATCTCTAAGATTAAACCAATGCTTACTCCTGGTTCTGCAGTGACAACGGGCAAGAACGATATTGACTATGTTGTAACAGAATTTGGTGTGGCTAGATTGCGTGGTAAGACTGCAAGTCAAAGAGCAAAAGCATTAATTGAAATTGCACATCCAAAGTTCCGTGAGGAATTATTATCTGAAGCAAAGAAAATGAACCTTTTGGTTTAAAATAAAAAGGCGGAATCCTATTAGGATTCTGCCTTTTTCACAAGAAAGGGAGTTAGGAGCATGAGAGCAAGTTGGGATGAATATTTTATGCAAATTGCTGATATTGTGAAGACAAGGTCTACGTGTTTGCGTCGTCAAGTAGGGGCTGTTATTGTAAGAGACCATCGAATAATCACTACAGGTTATAATGGTGCACCGACAGGACTAGACCACTGTTTAGAAATTGGTGGCTGTTTAAGAGAAAAAATGGCGGTGCCATCTGGTCAGAGGCAAGAATTATGTCGTGCCCTCCATGCAGAACAAAATGCGATTATTCAGGCGGCTAATATAGGGGTAAGCACTAAAGGAGCTACAATGTATGTAACATTGCAACCTTGTATTACTTGTGCAAAAATGGCAATTAATGCTGGAATTGTTCGAATTGTGTTTTGTGGAACATATCCAGATGAATTATCTATGAATATTATGAATGAGGCTGGAATTGAGCTGTTACAGATGAGAAAAGAATAGTTACATAAAAAAATCATTTTGACATATGTCAAAATTGTTAAAAAGATACAATTATAGCAATCTGCTACATAATTATCGGGAAAATTTGAACAATTTATATGAGTAATATTGATTGATTTTTTAATCTATTTGAGATATGATTAAACATGTAAAAAGACAAATTCTTTTAAATTTTAGAATAACAGTGGAAGGGTGAATAAGAATGAAATTAATGCATACAAAACTGCCAGAGTTTATTGCAAAGATGAAGGCAGCAACAGTAAAACATGATCCAACAAAAACAATTGAAATTAAAGGTTTAGAAAATTTGCATTCTGCAAAAATGCAGTCTTTGCGTACAGGTAGAATTGAAGAAGCAGTAGAAAAGGTAGCGGGGATGGATAATATTAGAAGTATTGATTTATTGGTAATTCCTCGAGTTCCAGAGACTATGCAGACAGTTCTTGTCAAAGGTATAGACAAAGATGGCAAAACACAAAAAATAATTATGGAAGTTATCAATATTATTCACCCAACAGAAGAAGCATATTTTGATGGATGCGAGGATATTGAAGATCATCGTCCGAAGATAGGTTTCCATTAAAATCAATGTTTATAGAAAAGAGGGAGAAAAATGGCAGAATTGAAAGTGAAAGTTATTAGAGAAGGTACAATTGATGGGAAGATTGTTCCTTTAAATATTTGTTTTGTAGATAAAAAAGATGTTGAGGAAGCAGGCATTACACAGGATGAAGCAATTCATTTGATTGGTAAACAATTTGATGGACCGGCTGGAATCAATATTTTCGATATGGATGCAATTACAACAACAAGTGACGGACTTGTTGTAGAGGGAGCGATTGTTCGTATGGGCGCTTCTGATAATGGGAAGGTCAATCCTGATTTTGGTATTCTGCCAATGGCAGAAATTGAATATTCTGAAGAAATTATTGAAGCAGAACCGCATTTAAAACAGTGGAAAAAATTATATCCTGGAAAAAAATTATTCCGTGGTCCAGATCCAGCTACGAAAATTATTCCAATACATAATGTTGTTATTACTGGACGGGCATCGAATAACAACTCAGCAACAGAAATGATGAACATTATTACAATGGACGAAATATTATTACCAATTTTAGGTCAGTTGGAGTGTATGAAAGATGGAAATGTTTTAGTAGGAAAGACGGGAGAAGTGATTTCAGTAGGTATTGGTATGACAGTTGCTGAAAAATGGGGTAGAGTGTTCCCGCATCCTCAATTCCATGCAGGAGATACTGCTCATGGTTCTGGAGAATATGCACAGACATTAAAAAGAGAAATTCCTTGTATCGTTTGTGATAAAAAGGTAATTGCAGATCTTACAATTCGAGCAATTCAAGCTGGATGTGTGCCTGGAAGAGATATTGGATGTTCACCAGTAGTTCTTTCAGTTGCGAGAGCAATGGGAGCGGAAATAGATTTTGATAGAATTACAGATGCAGCGCAGGCAGAATTGGATAGTGTTGGATGTACTAAAGAATGGATGAAGAAAAAGGACAATATGACTCCAGAAGAGATTGTTGCTAATGCTGATGAGTTGATTCCAGGAGTCAATGCGCCAAAGAAATTTAAGGCAAGTGAAATTCTTGATACGATAATAATACAATGCTAAATTATATGGCTGGGAAAATCCCAGCCTATTTTTATTTTCTGATAAAAGTAAGTTCTTAGGAACAGAATTCTTTTCTAGACATATAATACCGTAGGAAAAACCGCAGACGGGGAGTGAAAATTATGAAATTTTTAAGTGAGATACCAGAAGGGGAAGAAGTTACAATTAAAGATCTTACTGCGAAGGGATCTTTAAGACGTCGCCTTCAGGATCTAGGTTTTGCCGCTGGAAATCAAGTAAAATGTGTTCTAGAAGGATATGATGGAAGATTGAGGGCATATCAAATATTAGGTGCTGTTGTTGCTTTGCGGAAAGAAGATGCCTTTCATATTTTGACGGAAGGAAGTGAGGAAGCACAGTGAGTGAGAAAGTATATTTAGCTGCTCTGGCCGGAAATCCTAATGTTGGAAAAAGTACTGTGTTTAATTCTTTGACAGGATTGAGACATCATACAGGGAACTGGACAGGAAAGACTGTAGAAAGTTCCTGGGGAAAATGTGTGATAGGAGAATTTGATTGTATGCTTGCTGATCTTCCAGGGGCTTATTCGCTTTTGACTCATTCAGCGGAGGAAGAAGCGGCAAGAGATTTTTTACTGCAAGAAGATCCAGATGTCGTTATTGTAGTCTGTGGTGCAGCAACATTGGAAAGAAATATGAATTTTTTACTTCAGGTGATGGAACTTACCTCTCATGTAGTACTATGTGTTAACTTGATGGATGAAGGCAAAAGAATGGGAGTAACTATTGATTTATCCCAATTATCTGATCAGTTGGGTATTCCTGTTGTTGGAACAAGTGCTGGAAAAGGGGAAGGGCTAGACCAATTGGAGCACTGTTTAGAGAATATATTTACCGGGAAGATCAAATTTTGTCCTCATAGAGCAGTATATGAACCTTGGCTTGAAAGTGCTATTACAGAAGGAGAAAAATTATTAGTTTTAGAAAATAAAAATGAAGGAATTCGAAGATGGGTGACAGCAAGAGTCCTAGAGAATCACATAAAAGGAGAACAGATTCTGGGTTTTTTGGGTGGGGAAATTATAGATGTAGAAAAGATGAATCAGATAAGAAAACAGCTGCCCAAAAATCCTTCCGATGCTATAGCAGATGGTTTAAATCAGCGCTGCAAAGAAATTTGTAAGAGTGCTGTTCAATGTAAGAATAAAGAGAAAAACAGAATAATCGATCAAATTTTAACAGGTCCTATTACGGGAAGTTTGGTAATGATTGGCCTTTTATTATTTCTTTTTTGGTTGACAATACAAGCGGCTAATGTTCCTAGCCAGTGGCTATCAAATTTGTTTAATCTCGCAGAAGAAAGGCTGTATTCCTGGTGTACTGCTATTCATATGATACCATTTTTAAGAGATATTTTAGTATGTGGTGTATTTCGGGTTGTAGGATGGGTGACATCAGTTATGTTGCCTCCAATGGCAATTTTTTTTCCTTTATTTACGTTTCTTGAAGATTTAGGATATTTGCCAAGAGCCGCGTTTCATTTGGACCCTATTTTTAGTCGCTGTGGTTCTTGCGGAAAACAGGCCCTTACAATGTGTATGGGCCTGGGATGTAACGCCGCAGGAATTACGGGATGTCGAATTATAGATTCACCGAAGGAGCGTTTGATCGCTATACTGACAAACTCATTTGTCCCGTGCAACGGGCGTTTTCCGCATTTGAGAGGGACATCAATTATTTATTAGTGAGATAGGAC